>DATKWG010000168.1:0-15013 GCA_035529675.1 Anaerolineae bacterium | reverse complement strand
CTGGTGGCCTCGCCCACGCTCTATCCGGGCCAAGACTTGAGCGCCCGCCTGGAGGCAGACGAGGAGAACCGCCAGGCGGTGGAAGCCTGTCTCCTGATCAAGGCCTTCGGCGAGGACGACCAACTCCTTGTTCTGCGCGGCCCAAAGATCGCCCTGCAGCCGGGAACGGCTCACACCATGGAGTGGGTGGTGGACGCTCCGGTCGGTTGCCCCATCGGGTGGGTGGGAGTCGAGCTGATGTCTCTTCATGCCGCTACGCGGCCCTCAGACACGCGTGCTGAGGGCACGGCCTACCTCGACTGGCTGACCTGGTCTGGCCCGCCCAAGGTCAAATTCGATCGCCCGTCACATAACGGCACGCGGTGGCTGGACGCCTGGGCGCAGGCTATGACGACGGTTCGCGCTGGGCGAGAGCATACCTACGACATCGTGCAGAACGAGGGGACCGGCCTGCTGATCCAGGGCACCCGCGAATGGCAGGACTATGTCTTCGACGCGACGCTCACCCCGCACCTGGCCCGGTCCTTCGGCATCGCCGCGAGGGTGCAAGGGCTGAGGCGCTACTATGCGCTCAGATTGGCGCTCGGTGGCAAGGCCCAACTGGTGCGCGAGTTGGATGGCACCCACGTGCTGGCCGAGGCGGAGTACGACTGGGAGCTGTACACCTCCTACCGGCTCGAACTGCAGGCCAAAGGCAGCACTCTCTTCGGGCGGGTGAATGGGCAGACGCTTTTCCAGGTCGAGGACGAAAGCCCACTGACTGGTGGGGCCATCGCCCTGCTGGTGGAGGAGGGGCGCGTCGGGTGTGACCAGGTGGAGGTGAGGCCGGTGGGGTAGAGCGAGGGGCGTAGCAGGGCTAGGTGCCAGTCGCCCCGTGGGTGCGAGTGCCAGCGGTCGGGCAATATTGCTGCAGGTAGCACTGGTCGCACTCTGAGGATCGCGAATGACACCAGCTCTTCCCTATCTCCCACAGAGAGAGATCAAATATCCCCGGATATGTTGGATGCAACTCTCGCGCAACATAGGTCAGCTCTTCATTTGATGCCCCCTTGCGAGCAAGTCCAAGGCGAACAAAGACGCGGCGCACGTGGCGGTCGGGCGAGATATCGATCGAGTACTTGTCGCTGACAGGAATCTTGAAGTCGCGCACAAGGATGTTTGCTGCCATGGTCGCGATCTTGGGGCCCGCACCGTGAAACTCGAGGAATCTGCGAACAAGGGTGGCACTGCTCGGCGTTCCCCGCCAGATCCGAGAGGCATCCCCAGAGTATTGATCTCCGATCCGCTGGATCGCAAGAAAAAGGGTCTTGGCCATCGCATTGAGAAGCCAGTGCAATGGCTCAGGCTCACGCATCAGCGAATGGACTCTATCTAGCGAAAGATCGCGCAGAACCGCAAAGGCGAACGACCCAACCCTTTCCTGTATCAGGTACGGTATCAACCAGGCCCTCTCTGCTTTGATTTGCCTGTCCATCAAGCAGGCAATGACGTAGGCATGAGGATAGTGATCAAGGTCGTTCAGGAGCGCATCCGCCTCAGCGTTGGCGGTGAACTGAATCGTCTCAAAGGGGCGGGCCAATAACTCCTCCCCACGCTTCACAAGCGTATCTACGATTTCGTCTCCAAACCATCTCTCGTCCGCCAGTACCACCGACGTCTCCACCTGGCGCTCGGGGATCGACCAGTACTTGCGCAGGAGGCGATCCTTCTCCTCTGGGCAAACCAGCCGAAAGCCGTGCTTCTGGTAGAAACGAATGGCCCAAACCGCGTCAGCCCAGGTGCCCACCAGCATGGGGTGCGCGGTCAGGGTGCGGAGATGGGCGAGGAGCCTTGTGCTCACGCCCTGGCGCTGGCGCCCGGTGCGTACGTAGGCGTGCCTGATGAGAGAGACATCCTGCACGTGTTGTAGACCAATCACCCCGATGAGCTCGCCTCCCTCCTCGCAGCCCCAGAACCCGACCCCCTGGGCGATCTCGCGCTCCAGCTCCTCCAGGGACATGTAGGGATCGTGCCAGCGGTCCTCAGGGATGACACCCTTGTAGGCCTGGGCAGCGTCGTTGATGATGGCGTAGATTGCGTGCAAGTCACTGGCTTCACAGGGGCGGATCATGGCACCGACCCGCGCCTCCCCAAAGACGCCGCCCCCTGCAGCTTCCGAAACAAGTCCCCGTACACCGCGTCGCGGTCCACGTCGATGGCCCAGCGGACCAGATGCCGCGAAGGGTCCTCTGGCCCCCAGGTGAGGTCATCGCTCAAGACCGGCGAGGGGCGCAGCTCGGTGGGAACCCACGCGGGGTTGTTGAGATACGCCACCGAGCTTATATCCCAGAGCACCTTGGAACGGGCGAAGTGGTCGTCGTAATACTCCTGAAAGATCGCATAGAGATAGTCCCCGATGGCACCTCGACCCTTCACGTAGGTCTGCATCTCGGGGAGGGTCGTGCGCAGGTGTTCGGCGACGTTCTTGCAGGGAATGTGCACCAGAGGCACGCCGCAGTCAAAGACTACGCGCGCGGCAGCCGGGTCCTGGCCCAGATTGAACTCTTTGGCCGTGTGCCAGTAGTGCGGCTGGCCGCCCAGCCAGACCACCACCATGTGCCGTATGATATCGGGCTCCAGCAAGATGGCCGAGGCGACGTTGGTGATGGCTCCGATGGCCAACGTGTACAGCGGCCCATCGCACCGCGCCAGCGCCCTCTCGATCAGATTCTGGGCTGCTGGGCTTCGCACAGGCGTCTCTGGCGAGGGCAGGTAGCTCGTAGAGCCCCGAAAGACGGGATGCTCGCCGCCACGATCCATCAGCTCCAGGATATGCCGAATCTCCTGATAGCTCCTCTCCATCCCCTCGGCGGGCCCGAGCAAGCGCCCTCCGGTGAAAGGCGCTGCATAGATGGCCTCCACCGTCAGCCGCTCAGAGAGCAGGGCGTACGCCAGCGCGAATTGGTCGTCGATCTCGTTGGCCGTGTCGGTGTCCAAGACCATCGACACAGGGCCAGTCGGTGGCGACAGCAAGGACAGACGCTCCTCGGAAGAGATGCTGGGGAACCGAACCATGCTCCTAACCCCCTACCAAGCCCCGAGCCATGCGGACGGCACTGAAGGAGCACCCTCAGCCAACTACAGCAGCTCGCGCAGACGTGCGACGAGATCCAAGTCCTGGCGAGGGATCCTCCCTCGCCTACAGCAACTCGCGCAGACGTGCGACGAGCGCCTCCTCCTGGCGAGGGAGGACAGTCCGCAAATCGAGAAGGATCTTTTCGCCGTGGGCGCGGGCCACGATCGACGGGCTGCCACAGCGGAGCGCCTTGCCCAGCGACTCAGATGCGACGCCCGGCAGCGCGATCAAGGTGGTCGGCAATGATTCTTCTGGCAGCGAGCCCCCGCCCACCATTGAACGCCCGGGCAACAGCTCGCACTTGGCTCCAACGGGTCCAAGCGCCTTCACCAGCTTGCGAGCGCGCTCGGTGATCTCTGCCAGGGACATGGAGATCATGCGCCAGATGGGGACCTTGCGCTCGGCCTCGCCCTTCAGATAGTGCAGGAGGTTGGCCTGAACGCCGGCGATGGTGGTCTTGTCCACCCGCAAGGCCCGGGTGAGGGGGAAAGTGCGCAACCGGGCGATGAGGTCAGCCTTGCCCACGATGATGCCCGCCTGAGGGCCACCCAGTAGCTTGTCGCCACTGAAGGTGACCAGGTCTGCGCCCTGCGCCACTGCCTCCTGCACCGTGGGCTCGTGGGCAAGCCCGTACTGCTCCGTACCCAGGAGGGTGCCGCTGCCCAGATCATCCAGCACTAGCAGCCCCCGCTCGCGGGCCAGGGCGACCAACTCGCCCAGAGTTGGCTGATGAACGAAGCCTCTGATGCTGAAGTTGCTCCGGTGAACGCGCATCAGCGCGGCGGTGTGCTCAGTCACAGCCGAGGCATAGTCGTCCACGTAGGTACGGTTGGTAGTGCCCACCTCCACCAGCAGCGCGCCACTCTGGACCATGACTTCGGGGATTCTGAAGCCGCCACCGATCTCGACGAGCTCGCCACGAGAGATGATCACCTCTCGCCCTTTGGCCAGGGCGGAGAGGGCCAGCAGCACCGCGCCAGCGTTATTGTTGACCAGCAAGGCGTCCTCGGCCCCGGTCAGGCGACGCAAGAGATCCTCGGCGTGCACGTAGCGCGACCCACGGTACCCAGCGTCGAGGTCGAACTCCAGGTTGCTATAGCCCTCGCCGACGGAGCGCATCGCCGCCAGCGTGTCCTGACTCAATGGCGCGCGGCCCAGGTTGGTGTGCAGGATGACGCCGGTGGCATTGATGACCGGCCGAAGCGTGGGGCAAACCATGCTCTCCAGGCGAGCCTTCACTCGAGCCACAGTCCCACTCTCTCCGGGATAGGGCGAACAGGCGACCAGCGCCCCTTCAACACGGGGTGCCAGGACGCGGAAGCTCTCGAGCGTCTCGCGCACCGCCTCCAACACCAGGTCGCGCCCGAGAGTTTCGGCGCAGTGGACCAGCTCAGGGTGCTCCATGAGTCGGTCAACGCTGGGCAGCTTGCGTAGCTCGTCCTGCACGGTCATGAGCGGGGTGCTCCTTCGTGACTGCCTGGCAACGGTGGGCGGACAACCCCTGGGGGTTCGAGGATGGGGCTGTCTGCCCACAGGTGGCCACCTTGGCAGGAGGAATCCGGGCCATAATGTGATAGACCTGCTGAAACAGTCCCGAAACCACGTCAACTCTAGACCAGGGCCAGACCTGGAACCACATCCAAATCCAGGCCAGACCTCTTCCCGGCGAGGAAACGGTACTGACCAGCAACGGCCACCATGGCAGCATTGTCGGTGCAGAAGCGTATGGGCGGATAGCGTACCGGCACTCCCAGCCGGCGGCGCATCTCGGACCGAAGCAGCGCGTTGGCCGCCACCCCGCCTGCGAGGGCCACCTGGACCGCACCATGAGCCGCCACCGCCTGGCACGTTCTCGACACCAGGGCATCCACCACGGCCGCCTGGAAACTGGCCGCGATGTCGGCCAGCGGGAGTTGGTCGGTTCCGTCTTCTACTGTGGCCTCAGCCAGCTTCTGCCCCCTGGTATCCACCGAGATACCCCGCTCTCGCCGCAGCTCTTGCACAAGGCGCAAGACGGCCGTCTTGAGTCCGCTGAAGCTAAAGCTCAAATCGCCCCGGCGCAGCGCTCTGGGCAGTGCAAAGGCGTCGGGATCGCCGCCCTCTGCCACCCGCTGGATGGCCGGTCCGCCGGGATAGCCCAGCCCCAGGAGGCGTGCAACCTTGTCAAAGGCCTCACCCGCAGCGTCGTCGCTGGTGCGCCCAAGCGATTCATAGCGGTGGTGCTCAACCATGAGCACGAGCTCGGTGTGCCCTCCCGACACCACCAGGCAAACCAGGGGGAACGGGGGGGCCACGAACTCGTCAAGAGCGCCCCCCGAGGGTGGGAGCCAGTTGGCGTATACGTGCGCCTCGAGATGGTTGACCCCAACCAGGGGCAGGTCGCAAGCCAGGGCCAGTGCCTTGGCGGCGTTCACCCCCACCAGCAAAGAACCCGCCAGGCCCGGCCCGTACACCACGGCGATGGCATCCAAATCGCCCCAAGTCACATCCGCGTCGGCGAGGGCTTGGCGGATCACGGGAGTGATCGCCGACATGTGCTGTCTGGAGGCCATCTCTGGGAAGACGCCCCCATATTGCCTGTGCAGAGCAACCTGGGAGGCTATCACGTCTGAAAGCAATATGCGACCGTCCTCGACAATCGCGGCCGCAGTCTCATCGCACGACGTTTCAATGCCCAAGATGATGGTCATGTGGTGCTGCCACCCAGGGGCGGAATGTCAGCCAGCCAGACGGTTCTCCCACTAAGGATGAATATCCTCCCTCTTTCCTCGTCAACATAGATGCCACGAAGGTTCCTCAACTGCGGCTCGCCGGATTTGGCCTGCAGTTGCCGAATAAAGCCGCCGTCTTTGTTGAACTGCACGATCCTCTCGTTGCCGGCGTCGGTCACGTAGACGTAGCCCACAGCCTCTGGATCCTGGGTCCCTCCGACCACGACAGTGGTCGGGCTCCGCATGGGCGTGGGCAGTCCGTCCATGGTGAAAGGCTGCGGCTCGCCGTTAAAGAACTTTAGGATTCTACCATCGGCAAAGAGCACATATAGATTGCCATCGATGGCCATATCCACCGCACCGGTGAGGTCAATCTCCAGCTGAGAGCTCAAGTAATCGGACGGGGGATTCGTATAGGCGTTGTCGGTGGGCACGTGCTTCAGTATCCGACTCAGGAGGGGGTCCAGGACGTAGAGATTGCCATAGTAGCCACCTATGGCCTGCGCCTTGCGCCATCTTGCGCTGTCGGCCACCGGCAGCACGTCGATGCCTTGCTGCGGGTCGTAGGCCAAGAGCGATCCCCCACGCTCAAGGGCCACAAAAGTGCTCAGAGTACGTTCTCCCCCCGCTTCCAGCCAGGCGATATCCACGATCTCCCCGACCTCCATGCCACCACGCCATTGTCCCTTGCGAATGAGCACGGGGTCACTGTCCACCGGCTGCAGGGCATCGCCCACGTCGTTGAGGAGGAACTTGAAGACGCGGTCACTGGCCCGGTTGAGCAGAAAGAGGTCGCTGCCCCTTACTATGATGTGCGCAGAATCGGTTGACCCTCCGAGTTCGTCGTCAAGCACGGCAAGCTGCCAGAAGTGATAGAGTCTGTCCACCACGTCTACTGCATCCAGCGTGTGGTTGATGCGCCTTGTCAGCGTCTGCATCGTTTCGTCGTTGGGATCGACAGCCAGTGCCTCCTCAGCGTAGGCCAGGGCCCGATAAAGGCCCTCCCTCTGGGCGTCCTGGTTCTGTTGCTCGGTCGCCACTTGATACTCAGACAGTGCCTGCGCCCTTGACTCCTCAAGGTACTCCTTCTGGATGCGCTCATACTGGACGCGTGCCATGATGACCAGGAAGAGCACGACGAAGGGTATGCTCAGAACCAAGACCACGAATGCGCGACCACTGAGAGAGATGCTCTGCTCTCGGCGATCAGGATCTGGCGGGCGCTCGGGCGGGGCGTCGGGCAAGACTCTCAAGAGCAACTCCTCTGTGCTCCGACGCACTCTTCTTGCGCCCCGTTCGAGCCCAGCTCGTACCCTGCGCAGGTTGGCCAAGGGAGCCTGCCCGCGCTGCTGAGTGGCTCGGACTTTGTCCGCGTCCGTGTCGCCCCTCTCCTCTCGGCGGTAGCTCGAGTCCGGTGGAGACCCCTCTCCAGTGGAGAAACTGGCCATGCGTTCGTCTTGTCCCTTTTGCACGGCCTCGGGGGCGGGCTGCGCCGGAGACGTGTACTCCGAGGCCTCTGTCGCGACGGGCGGCGAAACGTCGGACGGCTGCACTGCCGATGATCGCCCCTCGCCAGCAGAGACACGCGCCTGGGCCGGCCATTGGATCACCACGACGGTGACGTCGCGACCCTTGGCAAGACTCTCGATGTCGCCTCGGACCGACCCTCCAACGGAGTCGGTTACCGCATTGGTCAGCTCGTCCTCCGAAGCCATTCGCGCCAGATCCGTGGTCGAGAGAATGAGTGCGTCTCCAGGAGAGAGCTTGGTGTGAAAGAGATCAGGCTCGGTATCTCGCCTCAGGCCGGCTGGCGGTTCGATGTTCTGGTCAAACGGGCTCGGGGTCGCGGTACGCATCCAGACCGAATCTGAAGGGTAGCGCACCATCTCGCCCCGGCTCACGATGCTCACCAGCGCGGGCCCAAGCTGTGCGATGTACACGTCGCTTTGCCGTATCACTGCGCAGTTGAGACCAGCCAAGCACCGCCGCTCGACATCTGCTCTCAAGTTCCGCTCGAACAGCATCTCATTGGCCGCCAGAAGAGCGGTACGCAGGCTCCGCGTGATGCTTCCGGAGGTGTCATAGTATGTGTCTGCTATGATGGTGATCAGCTCGCGGCAGAGGGGATCCGGGAGTTCGCTCGTGCGGGGAGACTCAAGGATGAGATACAGGTCGCCCCGGCTGCGACGCGCCTTGCGTGAGGCGGCGTCGATAGTGGCCACATTCGTCGGACGGAGGCTTCGCTCCCCAGCCCGCATCCCAAACTGATACGCTCTCAAGTCGGTCTTGCTGCCCATACCTGCTCTCATAGCCAAGAAGGGAAGGCCCCTAATGCGATTCCCCGGAGCTCAGTTGCCACCCGAAGGCGACCGAGCACTGCCGCCGGTCACGCCCCGCACGACCTCAAGACGCACGCCAGACCGAAATGACCCGATCATCGTCCTCGTCGAGCACCTGCACCCACGCCACCCGACCGGAGTCTCGGTCTCCATCACTCCCACTCGATGGTCGCGGGAGGCTTGCTGGAGATGTCGTAAACCACGCGGTTGACCCCGGGCACCTCGTTGACGATGCGGTTCGAGATGCGCGCCAGGACATCATAAGGGATGCGTGCCCAGTCGGCCGTCATGCCATCCTGGCTGGTGACGGCACGCACGGCTACGGTGTTCGCGTATGTGCGGCTGTCGCCCATCACCCCAACGCTGCGCAAGGGGGTCAACACTGCAAAGTACTGCCAGATCTCGCGATCGAGCCCGGCCACGACGATCTCCTCACGCACGATGGCATCCGCCTCCTGGAGCACGGCCACGCGCTCGGGAGTCACCTCGCCGATCATGCGCACAGCCAGGCCAGGCCCAGGGAAGGGAGCCCTATAGACCGTCTCGTCGGGAAGCTCCAACGCCTTGCCCACCTCTCGGACTTCATCCTTGAACAGATAGCGCAGCGGCTCGATCAGTTTCAGACGCATGTTGCTCGGCAGCCCGCCGACGTTGTGATGGGTCTTTATCCTGGCGGCGGACTTGTTCGAGGGCGTCGCGCTTTCGATGACGTCGGGATAGAGGGTGCCCTGGGCCAAGAACTCCACCTGTCCGAGCCTGGACGCCTCCTCCTCAAAAACCGCGATGAACTCGCGGCCAACGATCCTGCGTTTCTCCTCCGGGTCGATCACCCCCGATAGGGCATCGAGAAACCTCTCGGAGGCTTCTACGTGGACGACGCTCCCGCCCAGATAGCTCCGGATGCGCGCAACGCTCTCCTCGGCCTCGCCCCTGCGCAGAAGGCCAGTATCAACAAAGATGGCCGTCAGTTGGTCGCCAACCGCGCGGCGCACCAGGGTGGCCACCACGCTGGAATCCACCCCTCCCGAGATGCCGCATATGACCCTGCCGGCTCCCACTTGCTCTCGAATGGCCGAGATGCTCTCCTCGATGAAGGCGCGCGGGGTCCAGTTGGCCCGGCAGCCGCAGATCCTCGTGCAAAAGTTCCGCAGGATGTCGATGCCCCGAGGAGTGTGCACCACCTCCGGATGAAACTGCAAGCCGTACAGCCGCCTGCCCTCATCGGCCATGGCCGCCACAGGCGAGCTGTCAGAGTGGGCCAGCACCACGAAGCCAGGAGGCTGAACTTCAATGCGGTCTCCGTGGCTCATCCAGACCTCGAGGGGCGAATCGATACCGGCGAACAACGGCGACTCAACGCGGTCGATGGTGACCTTGGCCGGCCCATACTCTCTCGCGACGGCAGGGCCTACACGCCCGCCCAGGTGATGACCGAGAAGTTGCATACCATAGCATATGCCCAGTATGGGCGCTCCCCACTCCAGAATGCGACGCAGCAGGGGCGGGGCCCCATCATCATAGACGCTCATCGGCCCACCCGACAGGATGAAGCCCAGTGGATTCAAGGCGTCCAGCTCCTCGGAGGGGGCATCCCAGGACAGCATCTTGCAGTAGACGCGACACTCGCGCACGCGACGCGTGATGAGCTGACTGTATTGCGAGCCGTAGTCGATGACCGCAATAGCCTCACTTCTGCCCATCGTTGACAGCTCCCTGCTCCCTCTTCGGTTCGCACCTGTTGGCCATGCCACCATGGGGCCATTATACTGCCGACAATGGCTCCGTGCAAGCGGCAACCCACTCAGCGCCGAGAGATCTCAGGACCAAGCCAATCCCCCTTGGCGCAACCCTCCTCCCAGGCGGGAGACAGTGGCGGAGGGGGTTGAACATCATCGTCCGGGGGTGTTGGTACCTGGCAGATTCCCGGGCAAAGAGTTCCTCTACATGGCCCTCCTGGGATTGTTGATGATCCCGGGGATTCTCAGCCTGTCGCGCTGAGGGACATATTCCTTGTCGCTCAGGACCCGGGGGCAGAGTTTGCCGGCTACTCCCTTGCCGGACTTGGCCACCTGCGGTCTGTGTCACGACCTGGTAACGATCTATTGGCGCAAGCACTGTAATTCCTTGACTTGCCACGATGTTCATGATATAATATCGGTCATCATGCAGGAGGCGGGCGTCGATTCAGGTCAACGAGGGGAGAGATCATGGCAGAGACAACCTTGGAGGCCCTGGGTGGAGCGAACCGTAGGAGGGGGCCCTGGAGCGGCCTGCGCCGCAGGGAGAGTATCGCTGGATTCCTCTTCTTGCTCCCCAACTTTCTCGCCTTCTTCGTCTTCACCCTGTTTCCAGTGTTGGCCGCCATCTTTCTCACCTTCGCCGAATGGGATCTGGCCACGCCTCCCCGCTGGATCGGCCTGGGCAACTTTGCCATGATGGCGAAGGACGACCTCTTTGTCAAGACGATGGGCAACACTTTCTATTACACCTTCACCGCCGTGCCCACAGGCGTCCTGATAGCCTTTATCCTGGCCCTGTTGCTGAACCGCAAGATGCGCGGGATACTGACCTTTCGCACCATCTTCTTCTTGCCCAACGTCACCCTGGGGGTGGCCGTGGCCATCGTCTGGGCCTGGATCTACCACCCGGAGTTTGGCCTGATCAACTACATGCTGAGCCGGGTGGGCATCAAAGGTCCCATGTGGCTCTTTGACAGCAGATACTCGATGCCTGCGGTGATCATCATGAGCAACTGGGCCGGCATTGGCTACCCGATGCTCATCTATCTGGCCGCCTTGCAGGGGATTCCCGCGGAACTGTATGAGGCGGCCACCATCGACGGAGCCAGCAGTTGGCAGCAGTTGCTTCACGTGACTGTCCCCCTCATCTCGCCGGCCACCTTCTTCATCTTGACCACCTCTCTCATCGGAGCGTTTCAGGGATTCGACCAGTTCTACATGCTCACCCAGGGTGGGCCTGCTTTCTCTACTACCACCATTGTTCTCTACATATTCAACAATGGTTTCAGCTACTTCAAGATGGGCTATGCCACAGGTATGGCCGCGGTACTGTTTATGTGCATCTTGATCATCACTCTCGTGGGCTGGCAGGCCCGAAAGGCGTGGGTCTATGGCTCCGTGGAGGCGTAGAGGTGGGGGCGAGGCCGCAGGTGCCAGTCGGAGGCCGAAGGCCGGAGATGCCGGCGCACCTCGCCCCTGCAGTTGATGGTGAAGGGGGGCACATGACTCTTGCCGATTTCGCTACGGAGGAGTACGGACCATAAACAGGAGGTTCCGGGGTGGACATAAGCAGAGTGCTCCCGAAGGCCGGCCAGATCAGAGCCTTGAGCATTGGCAAGAAGAGGTCAAAGCAGATCGGTAACATCGTGGTTTTCATCGTGCTGGCCTGGCTCGGGTTTGGCTTCTCCATCCCCTTCATCTGGATGGTGGGTGGGTCGATAAAGAACATCGCCGGGATATACGCCTACCCGCCCCAGTTGATTCCTCGGACCTTCGAGTACCTTAACTTTGTCGAGGTCTTTAAGCGGATGCCTTTTAATCTCTTCTTCCGCAACAGCGCCTACATCGCGATCACAGTCACCATTGGCGTACTAGCAACGGCGTCCATGGGCGGTTACGCCTTCGCTCGGCTTCGCTTTCCGGGACGCGACAAGATATTCCTGCTCTACCTGGCCACCATGATGGTTCCGGGGGCAGTGACCATGATCCCCCGCTTCGCCATGATGAACGCCTTCGGTTGGATCAATACCCATATCGCGCTGATCGTGCCCGCCCTGTGCGGCCCCTGGAGCACCTTCATGATGCGGCAGTTCATGGTCACCATACCCCGCGAGCTGGAGGACGCCGCCAAGATCGACGGTTGTGGCTACTTCAGGACCTACTTTGCCATCCTCCTGCCCCTCTGCAAGCCGGTGCTGGCCACGCTGGGTATGATGACCTTCATGGGGCAGTGGAACGACTTTCTCTGGCCCCTGATAGTGCTGACCTCCATGAGGAAAAAGACCCTTGCCCTGGGTCTGGCCGCCTTCCAGAACTTTGCTGCCGGCAAGACGCCCTGGCATCTGATCATGGCGGCCGCCACGGTGAGCATTCTGCCCATTCTCGTCTTGTTCGTCCTTGGTCAGAAGTACTATGTGCGGGGCATCGTGACCACAGGACTCAAGGGAGTGTCCTGATACAGAGAAAACGGAGCGCCGGCGTCTCGGTGGCCAACATGGCGGGTCTGCACGTTTTTCCCTTCGGCGAGAGTCGGGAGAGCAAGCGTGTTGTTTGCCGGGAGACCCCACCCCTCTCTCCCCTCCCCGTTCACAGGGAGGGGTTGAGGGAGTGAGGGCCCTCTGCTCCCCTCGCCCATGGTTGGGAGAGGGTCGAAGATCCCGGCGAAGCCGGGGCCTGGCGATTAGGGCGTCATTCTCGAAGGAGGGGAGATCGATGCGTCGCTTGAGGAGTTTACCGGGGGGCGGGGCGAGGACCCTCTTGGGATCTCTTGTCTTGGGCTTGTGTGTCCTCGGCCTGGTGGCCTGTGGCGGAGGGGATGGGGAAACGAAGGCCGCGGTCGGATCGGCCGAGGATGCCGAGATCGGCAAGGCGATCCGCTCGGGCGATTGGGAAGTGGAGCTCACCGGGCCAGCGGAGAAGCAGCAGATGATCGGTGGGGACGTCGGTGGTGGCACAGCGATCACCTATCAGGCCCAGAATGGGGTCTATGTGATCGTACCCGTGCGGGTGACAAACCATATGAAGGAGATGGACGTGGTCCCCAGGGACCTGCTGGTGCTCATCGACGACCAGGGAAACCAGGCCCCGGCATGCCACAGCACCATTCAGGTGGCCTACGTTCACATGTTCGAGATCGATCTCTTGCTCGATTCTCCCCTGCCGGCTGGAGCTACACGGGACAGCGTCTGTCTCTTTGACGTATCCGCCAATGCTTCGGGGCTGAAGCTCGGGGTCAAAGACACCACAGAGACCGCTGCTGTGGGCTTTTGATATCGCGCTCGCCAGAAAGGGGGTGATGATAGGAGGAGATGCGGTTTGGTCAGTTAGTCAATCTAGTCATGGATCGCCAAGCAAAAGGAGGATTCTGATGGAAGTGCGGCAGAAGCTGAACCGAAGACGGTTCCTGCAGAGTCTGGCGCTGGCAACGTCGGGAGCGATTCTGGCCGCTTGCGCTCCCAAGGTCGTCAAAGAGACGGTCATCGTGGAGAAGGAGGTCGAGAAGGTCGTTGAGAAGGAAGTGGTCAAGAAGGACATGTGGACCACCGGCCTAGTGTCCTCAGACATCGATTGCACCTTCACAATCATGGGCTGGGAAGGCGAGGACGAGGCTCGCAAGTTCCTGCTGCACATGAACCGCTTCTGGAGCAACTACTATCCCAACGTCAAGATGGAGTTCGAGTGGGGCATCCCCTGGGCCGAGTACTGGATCAAACTGCCCACCGTGATGGCCGCGGGCACGCCGCCCGACATGTGCTGGCAACACTGCAGCCGTAGCCAGGTCTTCCCAGCCAAGGGTTGGCTCCTCCCTCTGGACGACTACATCGAGATCGCCCCGCCCGACGGCTGGCCCGACGACTGGTGGGAAACGGCGTATCACCCCTACATATGGAAAGGCAAGCAGACTGCCATCCCCTATGACTGGTGCCCCTACCTGTGGTACGTCAACCGAGAGATCATGGATCAGTTCGTGGAGTATCCGGGGGACTATAACTGGACCATCGATGACGCCCTGGAGCTGGCCATCAAGGCCACCTCAGAGAGCCCCGAGGGCCCGATATTCGGCATGAACCACAGTATAGGGTATGACGGGTTCTGGCGACTCGCCAAGACGCTGGGTGGTGACATCTTCAACGAGGACGTGAGCACGTCTCTCTTGGCCTCCGACGAAGCGATCGAGGCGGCCCACTGGATGTGGGACTTGCGCTGGAAACACAAGGCATGTCCCAGCCCGGCAGACTTTGAGGCCATGGGGCTGGGCGGCGAGTTCGCCTTCGCCTCGGGCAGAGTGGGCATGCACGGGGGCCTCAATGACATCGCCTTCCGGCTGGACGAGATGATCGGCGGCCAGTTCAACTGGGGCGTCTATCCCTACTTTAAGGGGCCGGGCGGCCGATTCGCCTATCAAGGCAACTCGGCTTGGGCCATCCCCACGGACTCTGAGCAGCCAGACCTGGCCTACGAGTTGATCCGCTACTGCCTTTCGAACCCAGACCTTCTGCCCACCACGGGCGTGATGGGGAGCGCTTTCGTGGGCCGCAGGTCCTTCCACAAGTGGGGCCGCCCCACCGGCGAGCTGGGCGATAGGATCTTTAACTACGAGCAGGTCACCTACGACGCTCCTCTGGAGAACGAGGCGCACTTCCCCTGGTGGCCCGGAATGCAGGAGTGGGAACCCCTGTGGATGAAGTGGACGGATCCCATCTTCGTCGAGGGAAAGCCCGACATCGAGGAGGCGCTGAAGGGTTTGCACGAGGAGACCCAGGCGTTCCTGGACGCGGGTTGGTGGCTCGGCTAGGGTCTAGCCACTGCACCGTCATCGGAGGCTGCTGCCATGCAATGTGGCAGCAGCCTTTCTCTTGGGAGCGCAGTAGGGGCGCACGGTCGCAGATCCTGGCGCAGCCGGGGCTGTGCGCCCCTGCAAAAGCTCCTCTATGCAGCTCGTATCGCAGCCCCACCCAAAGAGGCTGCGGGTGGCCCCTCACCCCTCTCCCACGCCGTCGGTGGCGCTTGACAGCAGACGGGCGCTCTCTATCATGTGACCATTGGCCGTTCCATTCTTGACCCCTCTCGGCCCCGCCAGCACTGTCGGTGGAGCCGTGGTGTCTCTCA
>DATKWG010000167.1:0-6425 GCA_035529675.1 Anaerolineae bacterium | reverse complement strand
GGCGGGCCTGCTCCTGATGGTTGCCCAGGTGAGGCAACATCGACGTCGGGTCGATGGATGCAGAGGACTGGCTTATCTCCATTTGGTCAACGTTGGCTAGCCCGTGCGGGCTAGGGCGGTCACTCCGCTCAGGCTCAATTCCTCAGCAAAGTGACAGGCGACGATATGCCCGTTCCCAACGTCGCGCAACTCAGGAGTGTCTTCGTGACATCGCTCCCTAGCGTAGCGGCAACGCGGATGGAAGTAGCAACCGGGCGGCGGATTGCCTGGGTCGGGGATATCCCCCTGCAACACGATGCGCTTCGAGCGCATACGCGGGTCGGGCTTGGGCACCGCAGAGAGCAACGCCTCGGTATAGGGGTGCTTGGGATGGTGGTACAGCTCACTCGTCTCAGCCACCTCGACCAGTTTGCCCACATACATCACGGCCACGTGGTCAGCAATGTACTCCACGACGCTCAAATCGTGCGAGATAAACAGATAGGTCAGGTCGAAATCGCGCTGCAGGCTCTGCATGAGGTTGAGAATCTGCGCACGCACGGACACATCCAGGGCCGATACGGCCTCGTCAGCCACGACAAGCCGCGGCTCGAGCACCAGTGCACGGGCGATGCCGACGCGTTGACGCTGGCCGCCGCTAAAGGCATGGGGGTAGCGTCTCATGTGCTCTTGCCGCAATCCGACGCGTTGCAGGACCGTGGCCACACGGTCTTCCAACTCTCTGCCCTGACAGATCCTGTTGATCCTGAGCGGCTCGCCCACGATGTCCCTGACGGTCATACGCGGACAGAGCGAAGAATAGGGATCCTGGAAGGTCATACGCAGCTCGTGGCGATAGGGCCTCAGTTCCTTGCGGTCAAGCTGTGCCAGGTTCACCCTATCACCATTTGCCGCGCGATAAAAGATCTCGCCCGCGGTGGGCTGATAGATGCGAACGATACAGCGCCCCAGGGTGGTCTTGCCACAACCGCTTTCGCCCACCAGTCCCAGCGTCTCGCCGCGTCGCATCACCAGACTCACGTCATCCACTGCTTTCACATAATGGTGCACGCCTCTGAGAAATCCGTGCTGCACGGCGAAGTGCATCCTCAGGTTGTTGATGACGAGAATATCCTGCTCGTTCTGCAGACCTATTGTTGCACTCATATCATCGGCTCTCCGACATGCTCGTACAGTACACAGCGCACCGTCTGCCCATCTTCCATTCTCACCATGGACGGGTGAACCTCGGCGCAAGCACGGGAAGACATCGCTGCGCAACGCGGATGGAATGGACAGCCACTGGGCCGGTTGAGGGCATCCGGCACCATGCCCTCGATGGGTTCAAGCTCCTTCTCCTTGCTCCCGCCGAGTCTGGGGATCGAGTGCAGCAGCGCCTTGGTGTACGGATGCAAGGGATTATGAAAGACCGAATCCACGTCCCCGTACTCCACCACCTCGCCCAGATACATGACGGCTACCTCATCGCACATCTCGGCCACCACGCCCATGTCGTGAGTGATGAGCATGACGGCCATGCCCTCCTCGCGCTGTAGCTCGCGCATTAGCTCCAGGATCTGGGCTTGAATGGTCACGTCCAGAGCGGTGGTAGGCTCATCGGCGATAAGCAGACTAGGTTGACAAACCAGGGCCATGGCGATCATTGCCCTCTGCCTCATGCCGCCGCTGAGCTGGAAAGGATAAGCGTCAAACCACTCTGCGGGTTTGGGTAGGCCCACGCGACGCAGCATCTTGATGGCCATCTCTCGCGCCTCCCGCTGGCTGATGTGCCGGTGCAGTAGGATGGCCTCGACGATCTGGAAGCCGATGGTGTGCATCACGCTGAGCGAAGTCATCGGCTCTTGGAAGATCATGGCGATCTCGCTGCCGCGGATGGCGCGCATCTGTGGGCCGCGCGGGTTCAGGGCGGCCAGGTCAATGATCTCGCTCATCTGGAATACGCCCTCTTCACACTGTACCTGGCGCTGAAAGAGTATCTGCCCTTCCACGATGCGCCCAGGCCGCCCCACAATCTGCAGGATGGAAAACGCAGTCACGCTTTTGCCACAGCCGCTTTCCCCCACCAGCCCCAGCGTGGAGCCTCGCTTGATGGCGAGATCAAGGCCATCGACGGCTTTGACCACGCCCTCGTGCAACGGAAAATGAGTTTTCAGACCCTTGACTTCTAGCAGAATGTCGTTGCTCATCGCCCGCATTCCTTACGTCGATTTGTCAGCGCGCATAGGGATCGGCTGCGTCGCGCAACCCATCACCCAGGAAGTTCAGCGCCAGCACAGAGATCACCACCGGCACGGCCGGCCACAGCAGCCAGGGAGCCTGGATGACTACGCGCACGGTTTGCGCCTCCTTCAATAACACGCCCCAACTGATGATCGGCGGGCGTAGACCCAACCCGAGGAAACTCAGCGAAGTCTCCGCCAGGATCATGCCAGGGATGGCCAGGGTAGTGGAGGCGATGATGTGGCTCATGAAAGAGGGAAGCATATAGCGCAAGATGATACGCAGCTCGCTGGCACCATCCACCTCGGCCGCCATGATGAACTCCTCCTCGCGCAGTGAGAGAAACCGCCCACGCACTACACGGGCTAGACCCGTCCAGCCGACGAATGAGAGGATGACGGTGATCCCAAGGTACACGCGCAAGGGCGGCCAGTCCATGGGCAGCGCCGCTGCCAGGCCCATCCAGAGCGGGATGGTGGGGATCGAGCGCAGGAACTCGATGATCCGCTGGATGGCATTATCCACCATGCCGCCATAGTACCCCGAAATGCCGCCTAGAAGAATGCCAAAGAACAGGCTCAAGATGACGCCGACCAAGCCGATGGACATGGACACGCGGGCGCCATGGATCATCCGGCTGAGCGCGTCGCGCCCCAGGCGGTCTGCTCCGAGCAAGTACATGGGCTGCGTCTTGTCCACCGGGCCGATGAGCCGCACCGTGGCAGGAAACAAGCCCAGCAGCTTGTATGGCTCGCCCTGCACAAAGAAGCGCACGCGGATTTTTTGCTGGGTATCGACGCTAAAGACGCGCCGCATGGCCTTGGGCTCAATGGTTGACTTGAGCGCGTACACGTATGGGTCCACGCGCAGTTTGCCATCTGTACCACGATCAAGCAAATGAAGACGCTGGGGTGGCCCATAGAGGTACTTGGCGCTGGTGATGTCCGGCGGAAAGGGGGCCAGGAACTCGGGAAAGAGGGCCACCAGATAGATGATGAGGATGATGATCCCGCTCGAAAAAGCCACTTTGTGGCGGCGGAACCTCCACCAGATCAGCTGCCACTGCGAGGCCACGAAAACGCGCGCCTCTTGCTCGCCCTCCATATAGTCCGCGCGCGCGCCCACGAGCCGCCCCGATGCCTCCAGACCTGTTGTGGCGCCCTTGATTGGGGTCGGCATGATTCACTCCTTCTAGTGGCCCGTCAAAGCTGAAGTTGGGTTTTGCATCGATTTTGCGGTCTCGTGGTACAGTTGAGCTACCCGGAGGGCAAGAACAATGAGTCAAAAACACGCGGTCAAACTCACGGACGAACAACGACGGTCTCTTGTGAAGCCGAAACGCACCCGATCGCCCTGGCCTGCAGTCAAACACCGGAAGGGCGCGACCGTTGGACGCTCCGTCTTCTTACGGGGAAGATGGTCGGATTGGAGTACCTAGAAGCCGTTTCCCATGAGACCATGCGCACCGCGCTCAAAAAAACCGAGCTCAAACCGTGGCTGAAAGAGCAATGGTGTATCACACCCCAGACCAACGCCGCCTTTGTCTGCTACACGCAGATATCCCGGATGTTTACGCTCGCCCTTATGACCCGAAGCACCCCATGGTATGCATGAAAAACCAGCACGCAACTGGTGGCCGACCTTGCCGACCCCTTCCTGCCCATCCTGGTCAGTGGGAGCGATTCGACTACGAGTACAAGCGCCAAGGGGTCGCCGACCCGTTTCTGTTCTTCGAGCCCCTGCAAGGGCAACGACATGTCCGGGTGACCCACCGTCGCACCCGCAGGGACCACGCCGAAAGCATGCGTGAGCTCTCGGATGTCTGGTATCCAGAAGCCGAGAAGATCGTGGCGGTGTTGGACAACCTGAACACCCACTCACCCGCTTCGTTCTACGCAGCCTTTGAGCCGGAAGAAGCCGGGCGGTTGGCCCAGCACTTTAAGTTCCACTTTACGCCCAAGCATGGCAGCTGGCTCAACACAGAAAGTGCTAGTGCTTGCAGCATGGCCGAGATCGAACTGAGCATGAGCAGGCAGTGCTTGGATCGCCGCATTCCAGCTGCGGCCACTCTGGTCAGCGAGGCCAAGGCCTGGGAAGACGAACGCAATGTTCACGCTGTTAAGGTAGACTGGCGGTTCACCACTGCCGATGCTCGGATAAACCTCGATCATTTGTATCCAAGGATTCAGGATCGACGGACCACTACCCCCTGAGCGATAAACGAATGCGTGGGTCGAGCCACGCCAGGAGAATGTCAGAGAATAGCGTGCCGATCACCGTGAGCACGCTCAGCATCAAGATAAAGGAGCCCGCCAGATACATGTCCTGGGCAACAAGGGCCTGCAGCATCAGCGGCCCGGTCATGGGCAGGTTGAGCACCACGGCTGTGATCGTAGAGCCCGACACCAGTTGGGCGAGCGACCAGCCCACCGTGCTCACAAAGGGGTTGAGCGCTGCGCGTACCGGGTAACGCATGAGCAGTTTGAACTCGCTCTGGCCCTTCGCTCTAGCCGTGACGACGTAGGGCTTTTCCAGTTCGTCAAGCAAGTTCGCGCGCATGATGCGGATCAGGCTGGCCGTTCCACTTGTGCCCAAAACGATCAACGGTATCCACATGTGGTTGAGCAGATCCACAACTCTGGCCCAGGTCCAGGGCGCCTCAACGTATTCGGGCGAGAAGAGGCCACCTACGCTCTGGCCAAGGTAGACATAAGTAAGGACCATCAACACGAGCGCCATGAGGAAGTTGGGAATGGCCACCCCGAGGAACCCCACGGTGGTGAAGAAGTAATCCCCCACGGAGTATTGCTTCACGGCCGAATAGACGCCCACAGGAAAAGAGATCAACCAGGTAAGTACCAGGGTGGTAGAGGAAACCAGCACGGTGAGCCCAAGCCGCCCCCAGATCAACTCCGAAACGGGCGCGCCCCATCGGAAAGACTGGCCGAAATCCCCGTGCAGCATGCCCCATACCCATTTGCCGTACTGGACGTAGATAGGCTGGCCCAGCCCATACCGCTTTTGGAGGGCCGCGATGGTCTGTTCATCGACGCCCTCGCCCTGGGCCTCCAGGTTGGCGACAAAGCTCGTCAGAAAGTCGCCGGGCGGCAACTGGATGATGATGAAACTGACGATCGAGATCGCGATAAGTGTCGGAATCATCATCACTACCCGTCGCCTCATGTACTGTAACATCGGGCTACCCCCAATCAGT
The DNA here is from genome assembly GCA_035529675.1 of Anaerolineae bacterium. GTDB lineage: Bacteria > Chloroflexota > Anaerolineae > UBA1429 > UBA1429 > DATKWG01. Next base: position 991 of record DATKWG010000167.1, on the reverse strand, counting down.
CAAACGACATCCCGTCGCATGAAGGCGAAACGACCTACGGCTCGGCTACGTCGCGCTCGCCTTGCGCCGGTCTCACCCCTCTTAACGCCGTTGCCCGGTTGCATCACGTGGGCATGATGCGCACGATCTCCCACGTCTTTATTACGGGGACAGCAAAAGTCACTGCATCGCCGGCCTTGGAGCAGGCCAACTCCAAGTCACCGATGAGCGCTCTGGCGCGCATCTCGCCGACGCCCGCGCGCAGCGTGACGCGCACATTGTGGATGGGGATAGTATCCTGGAGAGGCCGGTCGCCGGTGGCGTTCACTAGGTGGAGCACGTACCCTTTGCTCTGCCGGTAGAGGGAGACCTGCAGACTGTGTGGCCCCTCGACCTCCACCGGTAGCGGCCTGGAGGCCACAACACGCACGGCGTTAGCGATGAGATCCTCATGGTCGGGCAGGCGATACTTCCACACCAGGCGACCAATCTCTCCCGGGAAATAGACGCTGCGCCCGCCGCAGACTGCCAGGGGGATCTGTGTGCGCTTGGTGGGAATGGATGCGCGCTCGGGTGGCGAGCCAGAAGCTTCCGGCACGGCAAAGGGCGGCACCAATGTCAAGGGCACCTGCCGGTCGCTCGTCACCTGGAGCATGTCCAGCATATTGGCGATGAAGTGCGTCCGTTGGATGCCCACAAGCAGGGGATGATCCGGCTCTTCCACCCGCATGTACGAGCAAGACTGGTTGCGCAGGTGGTGTCCGGCGAACTGGACGCCCAGCACGTCGCTCAGGGCCAGCGTATCGCGCCGCTTGCCCTGCCCATCGAAGAGGCTCGTCTCGTACGAGGCCGCGATGCCACCGCCCCGCTCGACAAAGGCCCGCAGCGCCGCCACGGCCTCATCGCTGAGGCTGCACACGTTGGGCAGCACCACCACGTCCAGGTTCGCCAGGCGATCGGCCGTCACGTACTCGGCCGGCAAGAAGGTGAAGGGGATCTGATGGTTGAGCAT
>DATKWG010000166.1:0-4138 GCA_035529675.1 Anaerolineae bacterium | reverse complement strand
CGCAGTGTCTGTATCGGGGAGACAGCCCGTCGGTATCTATTCCTCATTCACCATTATGGTGACCTGTGTCGCTGCACCTTCCTCACTGAGGATCAAGTTGGCCGTGCGATTGCCCTTGCTAAAGTTCAGCATGTCGGGCATCATGGCCCCCTCCTCGGGGGTCCAGCCATTCCGGGCCATGGCGGCCTGGTAGAACTTGGCGACCTCCGCGACCGCCTTGTCCACCTTGAAGCCGACCATCCCCATTATGGCGTTCACTTCGTAGGCGCCGTCGATCATGGGAATGTCATCGGGCAGACCGGCCGCCGCCACGCCCTCCGGGGCCTCGATATTGATCGGCTTGTTGATGTCGGTCACCTCAAACTCCCAGTGGGTCTTGACCTTGACGCCCTCTTCATCCTGGCCCTGCGCATCAAAGGTCATCTTGACGCCCACACCATACTCGGTGGATACCCAGGTGTCTACCCTCCCACTCTCGATGGTGCCGCCCACCCAGGGCATCGAGAACAGGGCCTCCTTCTCGCAAACATAGTATTTGGCCTGCAACCCGTTGACCTGTTCGCTACCCTTGTACTTGCACTCCTCTGTGTAGAACGTGTCTTCTGGCCTCAAAAGGGGCAGCTCGCCCGGGTCAAGAGACTCACTGGAAGTCATGCTGATCCACTCGCCCTCTGAGCCACGCATATAGGTGGTGTCGCCAATGCGAATCATCGCCATGCTGATGTCCTGGCCGTTCTCGTCTACGCCCTTCATAACGTATCGTTGTGCTGGGGGCTCGCGCACGAACTCGCTCACGATTTCCATTTCCCATTCTTCGTCGCCCTGGGTCCCAGACATCGTCGTCACTTGACGATAGCTGTTCAGCTCCTCAAGCGAAGCGAGGCTGAGCGGTGCTTCCTCTTCCGGCTCGGCGGTGGCCGTGGGACTTGGGGCCTTGGTGGGCTTTGCGCCAGCAGGCGGCTTTGTGGGAGATGCTGCCTTGGCCGCCTCAGCCTTTGCCTCGCCCTCTGCTGATGCCACCTCCTCTGCCTCTTCCGACGCCACCTCCTCGATCTTCTCGCTTACCTCCCTCTTCAGAAGGTTGGTGATGGCGCAGCCCGCCGTCGAGAGAGCCAGCAAGCTGACGACGACCACGACCGCCAGACTTCTCCACTTCATAATGCCACTCCTTGTAGGCATCTGGTGCCGACGGTGCCAGCCCACCAGCGACTTGACTCTTGGCGGATTCGGGGCATCCCAGGAGCTGGCCCAGGGACGTTCAGGGTAGACGAACTCATCGGGGCTATGATACCAAGAGGCGATGCGGCGGTCAAGCCAGGGTGCTGCGAGTGTAGCGAGTGCATGGCAGGGGCGGTCTGGTTGGCTGGGCACCCTGCCAATCGGCCCCTGCATGATGGCTGCGCTTCCTTGTCAGCGCTATCCCTTTTGACAGAAGCCCCTAGCGTGGTATAGTGCAGGTTGGAGTGCGCCCAAGGAGGGTGAGGTGCATGAGAGGCCGGGCGCCTTTTAGATGCAACCTCTTGTTTCTCCGTGGCTGCTGGCGACTGCGAGTGTGCATCTCTGTGGGTGGGGAGGTCCGGCATCGATGATCGAGGTGGAGAGTGTCAGCAAGCTGTACGGTGACGTGTTGGCCCTGGATCAGGTCTCCTTCCATGTGGCCAGGGGCGAAATAGTGGGCTTCCTGGGTCCCAATGGCGCGGGCAAGACCACGGCCATGCGCATTCTGGCCGGCTACATGCCGCCAAGCGACGGCGCTGCCAGGGTGGCAGGATATGACGTGTTCCAGGACTCGCTGGAGGTGCGCCGCCGCACCGGCTACATGCCCGAGACAGTACCCCTCTACCGAGAGATGACCGTGCACGGCTACCTGGATTTCATGGGGGCCATCCGCGGCGTCTCCGACCGTGAGGCGGCCATAGGCCGGGTGGTTGAGTCGTGCGGCATAGGTGAGGCGATACACACCATCATCGGTAAGCTGTCCAAGGGCTATCGGCAGCGCGTGGGCTTGGCTCAGGCATTGATCCACGATCCGGAAGTCCTGGTTCTCGATGAGCCTACCATCGGGCTGGATCCCCGGCAGATCCTCAGCGTGCGAGAGCTGATCAGGGGCCTCGGCGGGGAGCGCACCATCATCCTCAGCTCTCACATCCTGCCCGAGGTCAGCCAGGTCTGCCAGCGCGTACTGATCATCGATCACGGACACATCGTGGCCGAGGATACGCCCGAGCGCCTGACCAGCAGCCTCCAAGGGGGTATGCGGGTCAGGATGCAGTTCGAGCAGGCGCCCAGGGACGCCGCCTCTCAACTGGGGTCGGTGGCCGGCGTGGCCATGGTGGAAGAGGTCAGCGATCGCACCTTTGAGGTGACCTTTGACGCTGGGGCCGATCTACGCAGCGAGCTGGCCACGATCTCGGTTAACAGTGGGTGGGGCCTGCTGGAGATGCGTTCCCTGGAGATAAGCCTGGAGGAGGTCTTTTTGCAGCTCACCACCGAGGAAGAGCGCTCCCTGGCACCTGCGGTTGGCCGTGCCGAGGGCGGCCACGGGCAGCGCGAACGAAACCAGGGGAGGTCGGCACCGTGAGAAACGTCTACTACATTGCCAGGCGAGAGTTGGGCGCCTACTTTGTCTCCCCCATTGCCTATGTGGTGTCGGCGATCTACCTGGCCATCATGGGAGGGCTGTTCGCCTTCATCCTCTACTATTCACGCGAAGCGACCCTGCGCCACCTCTTCCTGCATGGCGTCACCCTCCTGTTCCTGGTGCTGGTGACGCAGGTGTTGACCATGCGCCTTTTGTCGGACGAGCAGCGCCAGGGCACCCTGGAACTATTGCTGACCAGCCCCCTGCGTGATTGGGAGGTCATCGTGGGCAAGTATCTGGCCAGCCTTTGCCTGCTCCTGGTCATGATTTCGCTCACAGCCTACTTCCCCATCTTGCTGGTGCGCGTCGGCAATCCCGACCTGGGACCGCTGTTCTCCACCTACCTGGGGTATCTGCTCTTGGGCGCGGCTCTGCTGGCCATCGGCGTCTTTGCCTCGTCCCTCACCCAGAACCAGATCGTGGCAGCAGTGCTGGGGATAGGCATCACCTTGATCCTATGGATGGCTGGCGCCCTGGGTGATTTTGTGGGAGACACTGCAAAGGCCGTCGTTGCTTACCTCCCCATATTCGATCACTATCCGGACTTTGTGCGGGGGATCATCGATACCAAAGACATCGTCTACTATCTCAGCATCGTGGCGCTCTTCCTCTTCTTCAGCACCAGGGTGATCGAATCCAGGAGGTGGAAGTAGCATGTTAGAGCGCTTTGCGCCCTACGCCCGGTATGTGGCCATCGCCGGTTTGGTCGCTCTGGTTCTCTCACTGGCTGGTCTCCTGGTTGTCGGGCAGCCCAACACGTGGATCGAGGTGACCGGCTCGGTGGGTCTTGTGTTGCTGGCGGCCAGCGTGCTCCTGCGACCGGCGGAGATCAAGGCGGCCCTGACCGGTCGCCGGGCTCGCTACGGCGGCAACGCGGTGTTGATGAGTGTGGCCTTTTTCGCCATCGTGGGGCTGCTCAATTACCTGGGTGCGCGCCACCATGGGCGTTGGGACGTGACCGAGGAGAAGCAGTTCTCTCTCTCCGAGCAATCGATCCGGCTTCTCCAATCCCTGACCGAGCCGGTGCAGGTCAAGCTCTTTTTCACGCCCGATCACTACAACCGGTTCGAGGCCGAGGACCTGATCAAGGAGTACGCGGTTCGCAGCAGCAAGCTCAGCTACGAATTCATCGACATGGACGTGCAACGTCGCCTGGCCCTGGAATACCAGGTCTCTCGCGATGGTACGATCATCTTTGAACGTGGCGACCGCCGCGAAGTGACCTTTGGCGTCGGCGAGCAGGACCTTACCAGTGCATTGCTCAAGGTCACTCGCGACGAGGTCAAGGGCGTCTACTTTCTCACTGGCCATCAGGAGCGCGATCCAGAGAGCTTTGAGGAAGAGGGCTACAGCACCTTGAAGCAGGTGCTGCTCAGCGAGAACTATGCCGTGGATAGGTTCAACTATGCGGTGACCGATACGGTGCCCAGCGAGGTGGCCGTACTCGTAGTAGCCGGACCGACCAAGCCTCTTTCGGCCGAGGAGACTCGCCGTCTG
>DATKWG010000165.1:0-13926 GCA_035529675.1 Anaerolineae bacterium | reverse complement strand
CTCTTGGGTGAGTACCATCACCATGGCCTTCTTGAGCAACGGCTACAGCGTGGCATGGGTACCCATCGCATATCGCAAGCGCATCGGCCGTTCCTCGTTTCACCCTATCGCCGATACCTACAACTATCTGTCGCTGGTGGTCCGAGCGATCATGTATTTCAACCCGTTGCGCGTCTTTCTGCCGGTCAGTCTGACTGTCTTGCTGGTGGGGGCGGTCAAGATGATCTATGACATCATCGCCTACCGTTTCCACTTTGCCCCTTCCACGGTGATATTGATGATCGGGGGTCTTCAGTTGGGCGCCATCGGACTCCTGGCAGATCTGATCGTGCGGCGGAGCAAGCTGTGATGCGGGGTGCAAGGTGCCACAATCGACACATCGCGCCAAGAGAGCGCTCGTCCACAGTCCTGGACCTGGGCGCTAATGCTGCCTCAGCGGTCGTTGGCCGGTGGGGAGGCGGGGATCACCCAAAGGGGCTATTGACTTTGTCCTGCCGATGTCGATATGATAGATACAAACGAGAGGGATACTGTTTCGATCTGACTCCGGTGAGACGGCGCGTCGAGGGGACGACCTGATGGCGTTGTTTGCGTGCTTGTACGCGCTTGGACTCGCCGAGGAGGGAGAATCATGAAGGTCAGCAAGGTCGCGTTCGTGTTCGCACTCGCTCTCACTGTGCTGCTAGCCCCCGGCTGGGCGGTCAGTGCGCAGGGAGGTATTGGGGGCACCTGGAATTCGGGCTTCCAGATTCAGAACATCGGCGAAAACACCGCATCGGTGACAATCGAGTACTATGACGAGGATGGCACCTGTGTACTCACCGATACGGTCAGCATTCCGGCCGGCAGCAATGTGAACGTGTACCCGCCCGGCGACTACACCGATACCGAGCTTGCTCCCGGCAAGTACTCGGTGGTGCTCATATCCAGCGAGCCCATAGCCGCTGTGGCCAACAGCGTGAACATAGCCTCTCAGGTGGGGGATAGCTACCTGGGGTCGGAGGCCGGAAACCAACAAGTGTATGCGCCTCTTATCTACCGGAACTACAGCAGCTACACTAGCATCATATACGCCCAGAATGCTACACTTTCCTCCCAGGACATCACTGTAGCTCTGTACCGGGTGGGTGAGTCAACGCCCGCAGTGTCCAAGACCTACTCCGGAGTTCCCAGGTACGCAACGCAGGAGATCAACCTTGGATCCAGCGACTTCTCTGGCTTTGGCAGTACTTACGGCTCGGCGATCATCTCGGGCGGTAGTGGGGACATCGCCGTGGTGGTGGTGTCGAACAGGCAGCCTGGTTCCAATTTGGCCGAGCTTGTGCACCTGGAGTATCGTGGCATAAGCGCTTCGTTCGCTGGGAAGCACTTCTTTGCTCCCTTGGTGTTCAAGAACCACAATGGGTGGGATTCTGGGGTCAATCTGCAGAACACCGAGTCTCTCACGACCACGGTGAGCATCACCTATACGGCCAGCTCCCTCTCTTCGGCATACCCACTGGTCAAGACGGGCAGCATGCAGCTTGGCCCCAACGCCGGTGGCGTCTTCTACCTGCCTCGTCCGGATATGAATGGCCTGGGCGAGAATCTGCCCGATGGCTTCTTTGGGGGGGTGGAGCTATCCTCCGACACCGCCGACATCCTGGCCATTGTGAACGGTGTCAACTACAGGGGTAGCAGCGCCGTGGGCTCCTCCTACGAGGCCCTTAATCCTGCTGTGGCTACCGACTCCATTGCCGGGCCGCTCATTTTCAGGGGTTGGGCTGACACGGAAACTGGCATCAACATCCAAAACGCGGGCAATGCTTCCACCGATGTCACCCTGACCATTAGCAAGGCCCAAGGCGCACCCACCGAGGGAGGGAGTGGCCCTTGGACGTTTGAGATCACCGACATCGGCCCGGGCGAGGCGGCGACTTTCTATCTGCCAACGCTAATGCCCAGCATTTCAAAGCTCTATGGGTCGGCGACTATCGCCAGCACAGATAATGTGCCTATCGCGGCCGTGATAAATTCCCCAGCCTATGCTCGCGGGCTCTCTGCCAACTACGTTGGCATCAACTACTGATGAATCGCAACCCCCGTTGCGGGGCAAGGAAAGCCACCAAGCAAATCTTGGTGGCTTTCGTCTGGTAAGACCTGGCGCTTGCACTCTGGCTACGAGCCCGGGTGAGCACGAGGGGTACCCACCGGGTTCGAATAGCTATCTGGTGGCTACAGGCGCCAGTGCAGGTTCACCGTCAACAGCTTCTAATCAGAGAGAAGGTCCATGCAGTGGCTGGTCGTTAGGCTCGGACGTAGGTTGGTTAGCTTGTTTGCGTCAGACACTGTGCTGCACGATGGCTTGGTTCTTCCAGCAAAACATCTTCGTTCCTGTGGCAGGAAGTTCCGACATGACGAGTACTTCCTGGCTTCGGCCCAGGCAGAAGCTGATCGACTCGTGGAGCGGCTGGGGCTCACAGCAAGTAGTCGCCTATTGGACGTGGGGTGCGGAGTAGGCCGACTCGCCCTTGGCATACTGAGGCGGATCGGTGCCATTAAAGCATATCGAGGGATTGATGTAGACAAGGAGGCCATACGCTGGTGTCAGTGGCACATAACCTCGCAGCATCCGGCGTTTCAGTTCTTCCCCGTTAATGTAGAACATCCCCGGTATAATCCAAGGGGGAAGAAGGCAGACACTCGTTTCTCGCTCCCCTTCAACGACGGCGAGTTCGATGTTATTTATGTCTATTCTGTCTTGTCGCATATGCTCCCAAAGGACATTGAATTGTATCTTGCGGAGTTTCAACGGCTGCTCTCGCCTTCAGGCAAGGTATTCCTAACTGCTTTCGTCGAGGAGGACGTACCGAAAGTGGCCGTCAACCCAACGGGTTACAGGAAGACGAAATGGGTAGGTCCGCTGCATTGTGTTCGCTATAGCAAAGGCTTCTTCGAATCGCTGTTGGTTGGAAGCGGATTCAGAACCGAGGGCTTCAGCTACGCCGCGGAAACTGATGGACAGAGTGCTTTCTACATCGTCCGAGGCAACCCAGGCGGCATTTGATGGCCAAGGATGCCCTACGAACCCCCCGTTCGTCGGGGCAGACCTTCCCGGCTACCTTCAGGATGCCGCCGGCTTCTCGAGAAGTGTCTTCATCTCCAGACCGATGGCTCGACTGGTAAAGGCGCTCTTGAACAACTCGTGCCCATTGTGGGCAATCCTTTCCCGCAAACCGGGGTCGTCCTTGAGAGCCAGGATGCAGCGGGCGAGCGCCTGGGCGTCTCCAGCCGGGCAAAGCAGCGAGTTCTTTCCTGAGACAAGAACTTCGCGGGCAGCAGGCGAATCCCGTGTGATCAACGGTTTTCTCATAGCCAGAGCTATGTAGGCCTTGCTTGGAATGACTCGCCCTGCCTTGGCCGAGGTGCCGAAAATCCCCAGGCAAACGTCTGCCTGAGCCACGCGTTGGGCCAGCTCTGCGGGCTTCAGCCATTCTGGCCTCCAGATGATGTTTCGCACCTGCAATCGCTGGGCCAGGCGTCGCGTTTCGCCGTAGGTCTGGCCTTTCCCAATCAGCTCAAAGGATATGTTTGGGTGGGCTGCCAGCTCAGCGGCAGCCTCCACTATGTATTGCACTCCATGCAGAGGGATGAACTTGCCGAAATAGATCACCGTGAAAGGAGCTTCCTCGCGGGGACCAGGCATAGGGTGATAGATGCTCTCATCGGCGCCAACCCAGATCCGCCGGAACTTTGTCGGGGGCAACCCATACTTCGATGCAAAGTATCGGGCATGGGCCTGGGTGTCCAGGAGAACCAGGTCCGAGAGACGACATGCCGCCCTCTCCAGGCGGAAAGCCAGAGATGCGATCATCGACTTTTCGTCGGAGAGTCCCCGGTCGTGCACCAGAGTCTCGTGCAGGGACAGGAACGCGTCAAACACCAGCGGCTTGTGTGCGATGGACGCCAAGGCCCGTGCGAGGAGAACGTCCAGGTGTCCAGCGTAGCCGACGACCATGACGTCCCAGTTGCGCACCCTCAAGTATTTGAGCAAGAGTCGCACATAAGCTGCCAGTAGGCGCCACCAAAGCCTGGGGTTGATGAGTCCTCTTTCAACCTCTCTGACTTTGTCTTCGGTCCCTTGCCAGAGCTTGGCGTGGCACTCCGTAACCTCCACGCCGTTGGACCGCAGACCCTTTATGAGCAGACGGTTCCGGACGTGGTTCGCATCGTAGGTTCCAAAGTAGCAGACTGCTATGCTTGCCTTCATCGCGTTCCAGCTAGCCGTGAGCAGCTTCTGGGCTGTGGCTCCGAGGTCGATCCAAGGGCTTCTTGGGCGCACCAGGCCTCAAGGCCAGGACCTGTTGGCATGCCGGGGGCATGGGGTATAATCCCGTCATCGGTGACGTCTGTCGCCGGAGAAGGTCTGGCCAAAGAGCAGAGGAGAAGGGTTGGGTGAGACTGTCCGACTACCCTCGTTTCTTCACGTTGGCCTCGCGTCGCCTCAGATCGCCGCGCGACTATCGCGCTTTCCAAGCCTTCCAGGGACAGCAACTGGTGGCCTATCTGCACAATCACATCCCTGGCAGCCTTGCAGAGGCTCGCGTGCTCGATCTGGGTTGTTCCTTTGGAGGATATGCAGCCGCGCTTGCCGGAGGGGTCCATCTGGCAGTGGGCCTCGACCTTCGCTTTTCGCTGCCCCGTCCGGTGGTCTCTGGGAACCTGGGCTTCGTCTGCGCAGACGCGATGCAAACCCCGTTTGACGATCGTTCCTTCGACCTGGTGATCTGCGCCAGCCTTGTCGAGCACGTTGCCCAGCCCCTTCATCTGCTCTCGCAGATCGCGCGTTTGCTGCGCTCGGGGGGATGGTGCTATCTGAGTTTCCCTCCTTACTACAGTCTGCGCGGCGGTCACGGCTTCTCGCCTTTTCACCTGCTCGGCGAGCCGGTGGCCCTAAAGGTGCATGGCATGCTTCATCCTGGGCATACTGTCGCTTCGTACGCCTCGGCGTACGGGGATTGCGGCCTGTACAAGGTGACAATCCACGGGGTCGAGAGCTTGCTCGGAACTCTGCCCTTTGAGATCTGGGATGTATCCACCCGTTGGCCGTCTCTGAACACTGCCCGCTGGCCCTGGCTGAATGAGTTTCTCACCTGGCATGTGCAGTTCCTTCTAAGGAGGAAACCGTAGGCAAGACCGTCTTGGGCTAGGGCTCGTTATTGCCGCCAACCTACGCAGCCGCACTGACGGTTGTTCTTCCCCGTTCGCCACCAGAGTCAAGCTGGCGGTGTCCCCGCCCGCCGACCTTCCCCGCTGGCACTAGGTGGAAGACCGCTCGCCACCCAGCCGTATGGCGCTTGCGCCCAGCCCGACGACGAGCCACAGCAAGGCCGCAGCGTGGGGGAAGTCGAGATTGAACAAGTAGTGGTCGAGGGTGCCCCCAACCGCTGCTCCAGCCACCGCCAGACAGGTCCCCAAGACTATCGGCTCCAACTCCAAATCCCTGGACCAGGACAAACGCGCCGCGACAAAACTGACAAAGAAACGGACCAGTGCAGCAAGAAAAGCTAGGAGCCCCAAGATGCCCATTTCCTGCGCGATCAGCAGATACACGCTGGACACGCCGAGATAGGTATCGATGTCTGGCGTGCCCGAGAAGCCGACCCCGAACCACGGATAGCGGGCGATGAGAAGCAATGCGTCGCGGTATTCCCCCATGCGCATCTGAGTGGCCACGTCCTGTCCCCCCGCCCCTTCGAGTAAGCGCTGGACATAGATTCGCGCGGGCGACAAGACGGCCAAGTCCTGTCCCTGCACCCCTTCGAGGAAGTGCTGGACATAGATTCGCGCGGGAGGCGAGACGGCCAGGGCCGCCAGGACAGACAGCACAGCCAGGCCAATCCATAGCATCCGTGGGTAGCGAAACAGACCCATCAGCAAAAGGGCCACGGCCAATCCTGCGAAGGCTCCTCGGGAGAAGGTGAGGACCATGCACACCGCCATCACCAGGAACATCACCAACAGCCAGACTCGAGGCAGCAGGGGGGTCTTTGCCACCACCTGGGCGCCGGTGATGGTGGTGACAAAGATGAGCATCCCCCCCAGAACATTGGGGTCCACCGAGGTCGATGTGGCCCGCAAAGGCAGCTCAGGGTTGTCCTCGATGTAGCGTAGCACACTGGAACCGCTAGGATAGCGCACGATGCGCAAGACCGACAGCAAGCGCACGGTTAGCTCCTCGGGCAGGACGTATAGCACCACCCCGATCCCGGCTGCCGCAAAACCAGCCAGCACCAATGCCATGACAACGGTTTTGAGCTGAGTCTTGGTGCGCACCGTGTTGACGACCAACAAGAAGACCAGCACGCTCAACAGAATCTCGAGGAAGTGCCGCAGCAGGTTGGCCGTCAGCCGACTGTGAGTCAGCCCGGAGATGAAAGAGACCATGGCCAGCAATGCAAAAGCCAGTAGCGGCAGCGTGGGGGGCAAGGCGATAAAGTCGAGCTGCTTGTAAGTGACCAGTTGGCTGGCCCACACAAAGAACAACAGTAGAAGGACCAGGTCCAGAAAAGTGGGCGCAAAGCCGATGTTGATGGGCAGGGCGGCAAAGGGGAGAAGACAGATGACGCCGACGAGGATCACAAGGCCAGCGGTGACGCTCCTGAGCATCAGGTAGCTCGCTGCCAGGGCCACCAGGGCCGCGGTCCCATAGAGCGCGCCCAGCAGGCCGATGATGGCGCCCGCTGGCGCTGCCGCAGCCAGGCAAATGGTGACAATAGTCAGCCCGCGCACCCAGGGCTTAGGATGAAGCAAGCCCTGCTGCACGCGAGCCCACCCAGATTGACTCGACACTTGGCCTCGCCTGTGGGGGATCGCCCCCTGCGTCCCGAATCGCGACGGTTCAGAATGGTAACACAGACCGCGCTCCCTGGCAAAGCCGCTCGGAAGTGGAGCGATGCCCCAGATCGCGTTGCCAAGAATCGTGGAGGGTACTTGCTCAGGGCACGACAGACTGACAGGCTATGTATCGGGCCGCCAGAGGGTGAGAGCCTGCTGCAGAATTCGGACAACGTGCGTTTGCCGCCGCAACGGCGCTGCCCTGATATAGGCTGTAGTCCAGTTATTTGCTTTTTGTAGGGGCGGGGTGACCCCGCCCCTACTTTTTGCAGCAGCCTCGTGAGAGGGTGGGATGAGACAGCGAGTCGTACTATTCTAGCACGCGTGGGACCGCATCGAACGTTGGCCCCATCTGCTCCATCTCCAGGCGATAGCTGGCCATCTGGGTAGTAACCGGGGCTATGGCTGAGACAATGAGTAGCGCGCGGGGGACCTCTTCGCCAAACCCCTGGATGATCCACTCTCCCCGGCCATCAGGGCCCACCGGCATTCGCCGCACCCTGACCTCCCGCCCGAACTCGACCACTTGGACAACGTAGCGCTGCGCGAGCACATTATCATGCCGGATGAATCCCTGGCAGCGCCAGTCTCCCTCTCCCTCTTCAACGTCGTCGGCCAGGCCCACTGCACCCAGGTCAAAGTTGTCCAGGCAAAGCCCTGGCCGGTTGATTTCTTCGTCGGTGACATAGTCGAAGCGAAGCAACACCTTGGCCCCGCAATAGGCGCCCAGGTCCAGCTCCTCTCGCACCCAGATCGGCTCTGCATCCGTCTGTTCTTGTGGCGGCAAACCTGATGTGCCCGTGTAGCCTGGCCCCAAAGCATTCCCGTTGGGGTCGTAGTCGGTCATGTGCGGGCCTCCAAGCAACTGCCAGCTCCTGCCGCCGTCGGTGGAGGCCCGCACATAGGCATAGTCCCAACCCCGCTCGATGTCGTACCACAAGTCGAAAGACAGAGTGGCCGTCAGCACTCCTGTCAGGTCGAAGGTGTGCTCCAGGAAGGAGTAGCTGGCGTCACCCCGGTTCGACCACCACTGAAAGCGCCCACTGGCTGGCTCGTTGGGCACCAGCTTGACCCTGGGCTCACCCTGGAAGGAGAGCCGCAGTGGACCGGCTTGGACGGGAAGCAGTGCGACATAATCGGCGGCGTATTGATGCACCTGACCGGTAAGGGTGAAGGGATAGCTGGCCACTTGAATACGATGCTCCACGCCGACATCGGTGTTCGGGTAGCCAAACCGGCCCTCATCCAGTTTGGGGTCATCCAGGGCATTGGCAACCACCCAATCGGCAAAGAGCTCGTCAAAGCCTCCCTCGACACCGCGATGGGCCAGGGCCGCCTCGATGCTCGAGATGCCGTTGAGAGGGCTGCGCACCACCTCGCGGAGCGTCTCACGCCCGAAATGGTCGAGGAGATAGCGAAGCATCAGGTAGGCCGCACCGTAGTGGGCGCCCACCTGGGCCTCGTCGTCGCCCCAGGCGTTTAGCTGGACGTCGGGCATGAGCTCGAACTGACGGACGCCGGGGCGAGCGCCACCGAAGCCATTGACATCCTCGGCCAGCGCTGACGCGCCCTCGTTCAGCCAGGCGTCCTCATTGCTGTCCAGATGCCAGTGAATCAAGTGCTGGAACTCGTGGGCCAACACCGAATCGTACGCAGAGGTACCTGGCGGTAGCACGCCCACATTCACCACGAACATCTCGCACTCGTTGCTGTAGGGGCTGGCCATGCGCGAATACTCGTTGGCACTGCTAAAGTACCCGGATGCCCCACTGAACCGGGCGTTCAGCACGAGCAACCGTGGGTCGCCATCCACGCCTGGGGTCCACTCTTCGCCAAAGTAGTCGTGATTGGTCGGATAGATGCTGTCCTCGAAAACCCGAGCTGACTGTTCCAGCGCGCTCTGATCCACTTCCACCTGATCATGCACCCACATCTGGAGGTGCTCGCTCTGGAGGCGGAGCGTCGCGGTGATCTGGTAGATGCGCGAGACGTCCAGATCTCCGATCCAGAAGCGTCTCTCTTCACCCACCTCGACAGCAGTCGGAGTGGTGCGCACCACGCGAGGGATTCTGCCGAGCGTGGCCCTTGGCAGGCTCCCGGCCAGCGCCAGACGGTCAGCCGGGATCATGGTATTGAGGGCCAGTCGGTCGGCCAGGTAGGGGGTGGGGCCTGGAGCAGGCGCGCTGGTCGGTTCTGAAGGGCGGCCCTGCAGTCGAACCACCGGCACGAGAGGTGGCAGAGTCTGTGATGGGGACACGTCGGTCCGCCACTCATCCCGCCGGAACCTAAGGATGCTTACGACCACAACGACCACAGTCAGTCCTAGCAGAGTCACGATGACGAGTAGCGAACTCTTGCGGACCATCTAGCCCTTGGTGACTTCCAGCTGCGCACCGCAGTTGGGGCACTTGCGCAGCGCACTGCGAACGGGTAGCTCAGTGCCACAGTAGGGGCAGACCTTCTCGGCCAAGGATGGCAGTAGACCGGCAAAGACGTAGATAAAGTGCTCATCGCGCCGCTCGCGCGCGCAGGTACCCTCAGAAGCCAATTCCTCGAGGGTCTCCTCGGCCAGTTCCAGTGGGATCCGATACTCGGCTCGGAATTGGGAGACGGTCAAATCGCCCCCCAGCCTGCGAGCCAGCTCGACAGCACCGGTCCTGAGCGCGGAGGGACTGATTCGAGCCAGCCGGCGCAACCTGCGAAGGCCAGCCACGAGGAGCGCCGTGCCGATGGCGAGCAGTGCCACGGCGGTCAGACCACCTCTGACGCCGGTCGCGGTTGCAACGAGATAGATGATCCCCAGGGTAAAGAAGGGAATCGAGGCCAAAACGGCAAGGATGGCAGGGATCTTTTTCATGTGCTTACTCCGATTGATACAAGGTGCCTGGGCAGTTCAGCCCTCTAGTCCCACGCCTTCGTAGCCTGGTTTAGAGCCTCGCCCATGCTCTCGAAGAGGCTCTTTATGTTCTCGTCGGTCAGCCGCCTCTTGATGTACCCGTCTACAGCGCGGCTGAACTCCAGGGGGTGCGTGCCCATGTGCTTCTCGTCTTTGACTTTCGCGGCGAGCTCGTTCCAGACCTGGTTCATCACCGCCGCAGACTGGGGCAGCGGCACGCGCACCTCCTTCAGGCTATAGCGTCGTTGCTCTTGCAGTACGGTGGCCACACTGCGCTGGAAACGGGTCAGTCCCTCGCCCACGCCTTTGGTCAGGCCCAGCACCTCGGCCACCGCCCGCAGTCCCTCCTCGTATGCCCGCCGCACCCGATTGCGTTCCACCAACTCGGTCAGCGCACCTCCCAGTTCACCGGGCACCTCTGGAGGCTCATCCAACTCCTCTAGCACGCGCTGCAGGGCTGCCTGCACAGCCAGGTCCTCCAGATTCTCCACCAAGTGATCGTGTCGTGCCTGATTCTGAGACATCTCGATCTTGGTCTGCTGCCAGTTCTGGCGCAGCTCGGCCTGGGTGTCGCCAGCCTTCTCCACTCTTTCCAACCAGTCCTTGCGAACGGCCTGGAGCTGTGCGAGTGTGCTGGCCTGCTGCTTTCTTGCTGTCTTTTGAGCGCTTCGCAGCTTGCGGATCTGGGCAAAGCGAGGCAGCGAGCCAAGGAAAGGGCTCTGCAGAGCCTCGATCTGCTCGAAAGCCTCAGCGTACTCATCCTGGTATCTGGCCATCAGCGACTTTAGCTCTTCTTCGCGCTCGTTGAGCTGTGGATTGGCCTCGCGCAAGGCCACGGTGGCAGATTGCGCCTGAGCCAGAAGGCTATCCGACTCGGTTCGGCCTTGCTCAAGCTGCTTCTCCAGGTCCGCAATCTCGGTCCGGAGCCGCCCAAGCTCTTCTTCCTCGGTGCGGTCGATGACGCGGGCGAAAGCAGCAGGCATCTCTTGGCGTTGCGACGCGATACGAGGGTAGCAGTAGGAGAACCTTTCCTGCCAGGCCTCGAGCTCGAGCTTGAAGATGTCGTTGAACTGAAGCTGAACCTCTTCGACTTCCTTGTAGCAGGCTTCCAGCTCGCGGCGCCTATCATCCAGGTATCGATGGAACTGGGCGATGGTCATGGGGTGAACGCTCTGCCCAGACTTTTTGGCCATGCTTGTGCCTCCGTAGTTCAGTGCTGCTATAGCCCCACACCCCGTGTTCGCGACCAAAGGGTCTTCCTGAGACGCCAAACCAGACTTGCCCACGGGGGTCCTCCGGGAGCCAGAGCCTTCAGCTCGTCGAACCCACCTCGCTCATCCCAGTAGAGGGGACACGCACCGCAGCAGATGTCCCTTATCTCACATCGCTGACATATGGGTGGGGTGAACTCCTTGCCACGCCAGTAGAGGGCCGTGCGCGAGTACCACACCTTCTCAAAAGGCTCATGCAAAAGATCGCCAATGCCTGCGCCGAAGCTGGAGCAAGGAATCAACTGGCCTGCAGGATTTACCGAGATGAGACCATCGACGCACGCGCACGACTTGGAGCCCAGTCCGGCTTGCACGGGATTGAACATGCAATAGGGAACAGGCGAGTACCAGACGAAACGCACCTTTTTCTCATTGGCCTTGGCCTGCAAGGCCTCGATAATCGGGCGAATCTCAGTGTAGCTGATGTCGTCCTCGGGATGGAACAAGGCCGTGCCTGTGCGAATGACCATGTTCATGGAAAAGTACTCCGAGCGCAACTCGTCGGCGATGAACTCGATTAGCTCGGCCAGATGGTCGCGGTTGCCCCCGCAAATGGTGGTGTTGGTGTGGGTGTGGATATCCGCTGCCCGCAGGTTTCTCACGCCGCGAACCGCTCGCTCCCACGCCCCGGGGTGCTGGGTGATGGCGTCGTGTATCTCGGCCCTCCCGCCCTCCACGCTCACCTGGGCCGAGTCGAGGCCGGCCTCGGCCAGGGCCTGCACATACGCTTCGCTGGCACACTTGATGCCGTTGGTGATGAGATTGACCCTCATCCCCTTCGCCTTGGCGTATCCTACCAGTTCGGGCAGGTCCTTGCGCAAGGTCGGCTCCCCTCCGGTGAAAGAGACGGTGGGGCAGTGGGCTTCGTCGTAGATGCGATCTATGATGACCTCTACCTCAGCCGTGGTCATCTCTGGCACATCTCGGCCCCGCGCGGGAGAGTTGGCATAGCAAAACGTGCAGCGGTTCTGGCACTTGTAAGTCAGTGCGATCTCGGAGAGCACCGGCAGCTCGCGGCGATGACTGCCGAACTGCATTATCTTGACGCTGGGTGCCCCACAAACATCGTCGCTGAGCAGTGCCGAGACACTGATCAGCAGGTTGTGCAAGTCGTTGCGCGCTCGTTCCTGGTCAATCCCATAGCGCTCCACCACAGAAGACACCACCGCCTCGACGTCAGGCCCGTCAGGGCTGCCGTAGAGCATATCCAGCATCAGGGTGGCGCTTTCATTCAAGTAATTCATGCGATTGGGCCGAAAGATGATCAGACCGTCTTCCGGACGGATGTATATGTACTCGCGCGTCGCGTTCACCAGCTCGGTGGCGAAGCGCTGCAATCCAGAGGAGGTCGGTTTCTCTTCTACCACGGCAACATCCATGTTCATAGGCACTCCGGGGCAGGGTGTGGAAGAACAGACCAGATAGCAGTCGCACCCAGAATCAATCGCGCATACTCCTCAGGAGCTATCCACTGGAGTCAGTCTAGTTCTGTTTTTGCTTCTGGTAGGGGCGCATCGCGATGCGCCCCTACGCCCGAAGATATCTTAACCCTCTCAGTGCACGAGTAAAGGTTCAGAAACTGCTCACACAAGCCGAGTGGCACGCGCTGTGGCAGGCGCTGTGACACACGCAGGCCGAGTGGCACGCGCTGTGACAGGCGTCGTGTACACAGGCGCTGTGGCAGGCATCGTGCACGCAGGCGCTGTGGCAGGCGCTGTGGCATGCCGAATGACACGCGTCGTACCCAACTTCCCTGCCCTCCGCATCAATGCCAAAGAGTCGGCCCACGCCCTCTTCGAAGCGCGAGACAGTTCCGCTGACC
Organism: Anaerolineae bacterium; assembly: GCA_035529675.1. Lineage (GTDB taxonomy): Bacteria > Chloroflexota > Anaerolineae > UBA1429 > UBA1429 > DATKWG01. The sequence continues at coordinate 1,061 of DATKWG010000165.1, read as the reverse complement.
GCCTCATCGATCCCCTGGGTCAGTTGAGTGGCCATGGCCTCAAAGGGAGCGATTGCCTCCGCCGCGCCTCGTGCCAATGGGCCAGGTTCACGCCGGCCAACGGCCTGTGGTGCCGGAGCTCGCGCTTCTCGCGGGCGACTGCTGAGGATGATCCAGGGCAGGTAGGTAGGCGTCGGGGCGCGATCCGGATGCCTGCGCCAGTCCCGCTCATAGTCGTCCCAGGCGGTGTCGATCCGCCGTTGATAGGCGTGCCGTGTGGCGACGGGATCTGCGTTCCACATCTTGGGTTGCACCGCGGAGGCCACTGCAGAGAGGATCTTTGGGACCTGGGTCTTGTCGATCGTCCCATCCTCTTGGATGGCATCGATCAGGGCCTTCTCATAGGGGGCCAGGTTGCCGTCGCGCTGTAGCACTTCCATTTGCAGAGGCACGCGGTTCACGATGTTCACCGCGCCACGCTGCTCCAGGGCCATCACGATGAGGGTCATCGTCTTGGTAGAGTTGCCCATGTAGAAGGCCGTCTCGATGGCATTCAGGTCGGGCACCACACCCGGCCTCTGAAAGGTCTCGATCTCAATCTCTGGTGCCTCGTAGCCGACGGGCTTGGGCTTGCGCCTGCGCAACGCCCATATCAGCAAGACCAGAACACCCAGGGTGACCAGGCCGCCAACACAGACGATGGCCCCGAGGGCCTCTCTGGTGAAGGCAACGAGGCCCAGGGGTGTGGCCGTCGGCATCGGCGTAGAGACTTGGAGGGGAATGGGCGTTTCCCTCGTTGTGGTGATCGCCTCTCCTGGCAGATAGAACTTGGGCACCATATGCGCCTCGACCGGGAGATCGTCCTTGCGCACAGAAAGGGACAGCCATGCCTTGCCCGTCTTTTCATCGGGGGTGACAAAGTAGACCCACCGATCAAAGTCGGAGGTATCCTCAACCAGCAGTCTGGTGGCATCGACGATCTCGTCGGTGACTTGCTCGGCCTCGGTGATTCCAGGCGGGAGCTCGATGGGCAACACATACTGAATCTCTTGGCTCCCTATGGGCAAGCTCCACTGGAATGG
>DATKWG010000164.1:0-7332 GCA_035529675.1 Anaerolineae bacterium | reverse complement strand
TTGAAGCAGGTGCTGCTCAGCGAGAACTATGCCGTGGATAGGTTCAACTATGCGGTGACCGATACGGTGCCCAGCGAGGTGGCCGTACTCGTAGTAGCCGGACCGACCAAGCCTCTTTCGGCCGAGGAGACTCGCCGTCTGGCCGGCTTTGTGGAGAATGGGGGAAGCCTCCTTCTCCTGATCGACCCGGGGATGCCCGATCCGCTGGGCGGCCTGCTCCACGAGTATGGCATCGATCTCGCCGACGATTTCGTCTTGGATCCGGCGCGCTCCTTCTTCGGAGACGTGTCGGCGCCTTTGGTGGATAGCTTCGAGTTCCACCAGATCACCAAAGACCTGGCCGGCCTGAGCACCTTCTTTCCCACGGCACGTTCGATCACCAAGACCGAGCCCCTGCCGGAAGACTGGAGCGTGCAGTATCTGGCCACATCGAGCCCAAGTAGCTGGGCAGAGACCTCTTATCGGGAAACGCAGGTCAGGCCAGATGAGGACGAGGCCAAGGGGCCGCTGGGGCTGGCCGCGGTGATCGAGCCGAGCATCTCAGGTGAGGGCAAGGGGCGTTTGGTGGTGGTGGGCGACGCTGGCTTTGTGGAGAATGCTCTCCTTAACTCGGTGGGGGGCGTGGGCAACGTGGACCTGTTCATGAATGCAGTGGGCTGGCTCGCCCAGGAGGAGGAGCTGATCTCCATCCGACCCAAGCCGCCCGAGGAGAGGCAGGTGGTGTTGACTGCGTTGCAGGCCCGCGGCATCATCTACTCGAGCGCCGTCTTTGTCCCTGCGCTGGTGCTGGCCGCCGGGGCCCTGGTTTGGTGGCGCAGGCGCTAGAAGGGGCCCCGCGGCGAGTCACCGCTGAGGGGCTTTGGTTGGCGCTGGCGTCATCCTTGCCTCATCCTCGGCAAAGTAGGCGTCGATGGCATCGGCGAAGGCCCTGGCTATGGCGTCCAGCGCTGCCGGATCACGGGCCAGTTGCGCTTCGCGCTGGTGGGTGATGAAGAGGGTCTCACTCAGGATGCCCGGCACCTGGCAAGGACGGACGATTCGCTCTGTCTTGGGGCCGAGCAGAATGATGTGCCGCCCGGGGTGGTCTGAGGTCTGGAGTACCAGATCAGCTTGCACGCCCCGGTCGCGAACGTCGTGACCCAGACTCTGAAAGGTCTCGAGCAACGCGCTTTGGACCAACCGGGCGAAGCGCAGTGTGCGATCGCTGAAGGGGCGGTGCCCACAGTAGTAGGTGACTGTGCCGCCCACATCTTCCGCTCCCTGCCCCTCGTAGGCATTCTGGTGAATGGAGAGCAGCAGATCTGCGCCCGCTTCGTTGATCAGGTCTATCCGTGCCTGATTCTCGTCCACGACGTATTCGTGGTGGCCATCGCCGTTGGCATCCTCCCCAACTTCGTGGATCGAGTAGTCTCCGTCGCGGGTCAGCACCACCCGGTATCCGCGCCCCACCAAGAGGTCGCGCAAACGCAGGGCCATGTCCAGGTTCACCTGGGCCTCATTCCAGTCCATGTGCCCTTGCGCGTCGAAATGCCGTGCGCCCAGGTCGATGCCGCCATGCCCAGGATCGATGGCGATCAAGGGAAGCGGGGCTTCTGGCGTCTTTGAGGCGAGGGGCGTCGGTGTCAGCGACGGCATCAGCGTGGGCGATGGCGTCACCGTCACAGACGGAGCTGGCGTATGAGAAGGCTTGGGATCAGAGGTGGGAAGCTGGGCAGTTTCGGTGGGACGCGGAGTCTCTGAGGCCATCGGCATCGTCGGCGTGGGGGACCCGCGCCCCTCCACTACGAGGGGCTTCATCGAAGGAAGGCTGGCTACGTGGGGCTCGCCGGTCGCGCACGCGATCGCTCCCAGGAGAACCAAGACCAGCAGGGCCGCGAGCACCCCGTAGTGAAGGGGCGCGAGCACCAGGTATGGTCGCATGTCGTTATGTGTGCTCCTTGACCGTTGAATGAGTCTGAATGGTGAAGAGTGGTCAGGTTCTCGCCCGCCGCCAGCACCCACGCGCCACGGGCGACCGGGGGTGCCATTCACGTCACGTTTCTTCGGCAAGCGCCAGGCCGAGCGCCGTCACCCCGGCCAGACAGGGAGCAGAGCTATTCCCAACCGATGATCCAGGCACACGCCCCGGCCAGACCCACGGTGGCCACCACCAGGCCGGCCAACTGGCTGGCAGTCAAACCTTTCTCCCAAGCTGCCCACAGCAGCAGAACGACCATTCCCACGGACAGCGCGATCCAACTGGTCAGACGCGGGTGCTGGCTGAGGAAGGCTCTTATGCCGCTCACTGATTCTGCTCTCTCCTTCTGATGGTTCTGCCGGGGTCTGGCAGGCGCCCTCGGGATGCCGGGGATCGAGTTCCAGGCCCGCACCACTTGAGCCCAAGTGTCCCTCAGCCCCCGGTCGTTGTCGATGACCAGGTCGGCCTGGGCCACCTTGTGTTCAGCCGGAGACTGGGCATCCACGCGCAGCTCTGCCTCGGAGGCGGTCATCTTGCGGCCGTGCATGAGGCGCGCGATCTGCTGCTGCCGGGAACTGGTCACAACCCAGACTGCGTCGCAGTGCTTGTGCATGTCCGCCTCCAACAGCTTGATGGCTTCGACCACTGCCACGGGCTGCTCGCAGGCGGCGATCCGGCGCAGGGTCTCGGCCACCACAACCGGGTGTACGATCCTCTCCAGATCCCGAAGCGCGCTGGCGTCTGCGAACACCGACGGCGCCAGCCTTGCGCGATCGACCTCTCCGTCTGGGAGGAGCACCTCGCGCCCAAACCGCTCGACGATCCGACGGTTCACCTCACCACCAGCGCGCATGGCCCAATGGGCCAGTCTGTCTGCATCGATCACGCAGGCACCGAGCTCGCGCAACATGCGGGCAACGGTGCTCTTGCCCGTGGCGATGTTGCCGGTCAGGCCTATGACGTAGGGTTCATTCCTGTTGGTCAACGCTCACCACCAGCTCCCATTCGTCAAAGCGCTCTGCCAGGGTTGCAGTCAGTCGCTGGTAGTCCGCGCTCAGAGACTGCAAGCGGGCCAGGTCCTGGCACGAGCTGGCCTGATCGATGAGGCCGGCCATCGCAGCAAGGCGTTGCTCCATCTGGGCGATCTCCCGCTCCAGTGCCTCAGAACGCTGGACGCGCCCGCGAGCGACCTTGTCGGCGACGTGATCCCGATCTCGCCTCCCCGTTCGCCTTCGGGCCTTGGAGAGCCGCGACTCTCTCCCATTCTCGACGCTCTCTAACTCTTCGTGCTCCAGTTGGCGCAGATAGTTCGAGTAGTTGCCTTCGAACTGGCGCATCCGGCGGTTTTCGATGACCCAGACGTGGCTGGCCACCGCGTCAACCAGGTATCTATCGTGCGACACGAGTAGGATAGTACCGCCATAGGTGACCAGCACCTCCTGGAGGATCTCCTGAGACACGAGATCCAGGTGGGTAGTCGGCTCGTCGAGCAGCAAGAGGTTGGCGCCCCTGAGGGTCAGGATGGCCAGAGCCAGCCGAGAGCGCTCACCTCCGGAAAGGGTGCCGACACCCTTGAATACCTCGTCTCCGGAGAAGAGAAACCTGCCCAGCAGCGTTCGCGCCTGCTCTACCTGTAAGTCGCAGAGGCCGAGTATCTGCTCCAGAATCGTTTTGCTGTCGTCGAGCCAGTCCTGCCTCTGAGGCAGGTATCCTACGCGCACGCTAGCCCCAATGCGAAGGTGGCCGTCCAGGGGATCGACCTCTCCAGCTATGGTGCGCAAGAAGGTCGTCTTTCCCGACGCATTCGGCCCCAGCAAGGCCACACACTGCCCACGTTGGATCAGGAACTGGCCTGTGTCAAAGAGCACCAGCCTGCTCGGCTCCGAGCCACCGGGCCTGGTCGGATAGCCGATCAGAGCCCCATCACCCATGAGGACATTGTCGCCGGAGCGCAGTTTCGCTGACAACCGCAGGCGCATCCGAGGGTCCCGACGCGGACGCTCGATCCGTTCCACGCGGTTCAGTCGCGTCTGTCTGCCCCGCGCTTCCTTGCTCCGCTGGCCGGCCTTGTAGCGCCTTATGAACTCCTCGGTCTTGTGAATGAGCTCCTGTTGCTCCTGGTAATCGCGCGCACGGCGGGCTGCGCGCTGTCGTCGCTGGGCAGCATACCGGGAATAGTTCCCACGGTACCGTTCCAACCTGCCGTGATCCAACTCCCATATGCGAGAGACTATCTTGTCCAAGAAAAAGCGATCGTGAGCCACCACCAGCAGGCTATGCGGCCAATCCCGGAGGTAGGATTCGAGCCACTCCAGCGCCCCCAGATCAAGATGGTTCGAGGGCTCATCCAAGAGCAGGAGATCGGGCTCCTGCAAGAGAAGCCTGGCCAGAAGAGCCCTGGTGATCTGGCCCCCGCTCAGTAGAGCAACGGGGCTTTCGTAGGTGTCAGGGGCGAATCCCAGGCCCGACAGCACCTGCCCGATCTGGTTCTCGTATGTGTAGCCGCCATTCAGTTCGAAGCGCTGCTCGGCTGAGGCATAGCGTGCCATCATGGCGTCCGGGTTCTCGGCAACTGCCATCTCCTCCGCGAGAGCGAGGAGGGCTTGCTCCTGGCGACGCAGAGTGGCGAACACGCTCAGCATCTCAGCATAGAGGGTCTGCTGGCTGGCGAACCTGGCTTCCTGTGGTAGATAGCCCATCCGCAGCCGTCGGGCCCGGTGTACACTGCCCTGGGTTGGTTCCTCGAGCCCCAGGATGAGCCGCAAGAGGGTGGTCTTGCCAGAGCCGTTGGGACCCACCAGCCCGATCTTGTCGCCACGAGCGATGCTGAATGTGATATCGGCAAACACGTCCTGAGCACCGTAGTACTTGGCCAGGCACGAAGCAAAGACGATCGACATGAGACCACCACACGCGTGGATTCGGAGAACAGCCTGAGCATTATAGCACATGCGAGGGTATCGACCAACGTGGGCGGGGATCGTCGCGCCGGCCCTCCCTTGACTCGGGCCGAGGGATTCCGAGTGCCCCAGCCTTTGGCCCGTCTCCCGATTTCGACAGAGCCAGATTGGGAACGTGAGAGCGGCGTAGGGGGTGGGGTCACCCCGCCCCCTACAAAACGTAAACAACTGAGATAAAACCTATACGATCGCAGCGCCGGCGTTCCTCAAAAGGCGGTCGCTGCCATTCTCCAACACTCTCGGTCCAGGGACGGGCTCTTGCCTGGTCTGGCTGCGCCGTCAGCCGCTCGACTCTCTACTGGCCACCCTGCAACAGCGCGGACACTTCCCTTAGCTGTCGGGGTATGTCGATGTTCTGGGGGCAACGGTCCAGACAAGTCTCACACTCGGTACACAGTGAAGCATCCCCGCCGTTCGCCACCAATCGCGGGTACTGCTCGAGGGCGTACTCCTCCAGTCCGTAGACTCTGTGGTAGTTGTACAACTCGAAGCACCGTGGTATGTTGACCCCACTGGGGCAGGGGAGGCAGTACTCACAGCCGGTACAGTAGAGGTCGGCCAGCTCCTTGTTGCTCTCCATCATGGCGCTGATGGTGTGCACTTCCTCGGCGCTGAGCGGGCCTCTATCGACGGCAGCAGCGTTCTGCTCAACCATCTCGATCGACCCCATGCCCGAAAGCGCCACGTGCACGGCGGGGTGAGAGAGCACGAAGCGCAGGGCCAGCTCGGCCGCGCGCACGGAGCTAAGGTCCCCCACTTGTCGCAGCCCCTTGGGGATCACCGAGAGGCGTCCGCCACCCACTGGCCCCATGATGACCACCCCCAGGCCCTTTTCGTTGGCGTAGGTGATGACCTCCTCGTTCGCCCGATCCAGGTAGTTGTATTGGCAGGTGACCAGATCGAAGAAGCCTTCGTCGATGAGACGGATCATGTTTTCGGGCTTGTCATGGAAAGAGAAGCCGATGTGCTTCACCAGTCCCTCTTCCCTGGCTCGAAGCATGTCCTTGATCCAGCCGGCTTTGGCATCGGCTTCGTGCCAGTTGTCCCAGCCAATGCCGTGGAAGAGATAGAAGTCGAGGTAGTCTCTGCGCAGCCGCCATAGCTGATGCTCAAGCATACGTCGCAAGTCGCCCGGGTTGGACATGCGTCCCCTGGCGCACTTGGTCGTGACCGTGATCTCATCTCCGCCGGGCCACTGCTCGAGGGCGTGGCCAACGACCAGCTCCGACTCGGAACTGCAGTACCCGAATCCAGAGTCCACGTAGTTGACGCCCAGCTCAAAGGCGCGATGCAGCATCGCCACTGCGCGATCCGTGTCCACATAGCGCTCGTCGCCGATGTCGATGGTGGGCAGGCGCATGGAGCCGAATCCCAGCCGCGAGACGCGATAACCTGTGTTGCCTAATTGGACGTACTGCATTATTATCCCTCCCGAGTCAGATGTAGACATATCCTATCCGAATTGTCGGCAGCGATCAAGCGGCAAAGCCCAAGATCTCTGAGGACGCCTTGCCGCTGGCACGCGAGACCCCCGACGCGCCTGGCTTGGAGCGCAGACCGTGGTTGAAATGACACCAGAGGAGAGAAAAGACCGATGAAGTTCGCATTCATGAGCTTTTCCTGTCCACAACTTGACCTTGACGAAATGCTGGCCTTGGCCAGGCGGCTCGGCTACGACGGGATAGAACCTCGCGCAGTCAGCGGACACGCGCACGGCGTGGAGCTGGAGGCTACCGCGGACCAGCGACGGGAGATCAATCGAAAAGCCCTGGACAGCGGCATAGCCATGTGCTGCGTGGCCACCTCGTGCCAGTACGCTGATCCGCAGCAGACCAAAGAGCAGGTGGAGGATACATTGAGGTACCTTGACCTGGCTGGCGACGTTGGCGCTCCGGTCATTCGTGTCTTTGGCGGCCGAATCCCTGAGAACATCGGCCGCGAGCAGGCCATCGTACTGCTGGACGCAGCGCTGGGCGTGGTCGCCCAACATGCCGCGCAACGGGGGATCACGGTCTGCGTCGAGACTCACGACGACTGGTGCGACCCGGAGCATTTGGCCATGGTCTTGCAGCGGCTCAAACACCCCTCCATCGCGGTGAATTGGGACATCATGCATCCGGTGCGCGCGGGCAAGAGCATCGACCAGGCGTTTGAGACGCTGCGCCCATTGATCCAGCACGTGCACTTTCACGACGGAACGTTTGCATCTGGCAAGATCCAGCTCACACCTATAGGTCAGGGCATCGTCGACCACCGTCGGGCGTTGGAACGCCTCATGGAAATGGGCTACGAGGGCTACCTCAGTGGCGAGTGGATCAACTGGGAGCCATACCAGCAACACCTGCCCCGTGAGCTGGCCACCATGAAAGGGTACGAAGAGGAGCTGGCGGAGAGGCGCTGACCAACCTTTGGCGA
>DATKWG010000163.1:0-17418 GCA_035529675.1 Anaerolineae bacterium | reverse complement strand
CCCGATATCTCCACGTCCGTCTCGATCTTGATAAAGACAGCCGGACTGTTTCCCTCGGTGGTGAGGTAGTGCTTGACCTTGGTGATCTTCATGGGCAATATCTCTTTCGGCGGAAACTGGCCAAGTTGCCGCTCTTCGGTAAGAGGATCGACCGCTTGGGGAGAGACGGATACGCGGCCCCTGGCAGAGCCACGGCGCGCCGTCGCACGATCATCAGCCTGCGTCACCCCGAGCCAGACGACTTGTGTGCGCGGAACGAACGAGTTGTCCTTCGGACTGAGGGTCGGCGGTTGCCTGGGTCGCTTCGGTGCGATCTCATCATACCACACCTTGGATCATGTGTCGATAGGCAGGCAGAGCAAAGCAGCCGGGGCAGCGCGTTCGCTCGCTGGGCAGCTCATGGGCCCGCCACGGCAATCCCGAGCTCGTGCGGACGCGAGAGCGGCAGGTTATCGAAAAAAGGTCTGGGAGTAGGGGCGGGTTTGCCCGTCCTGGCCGGGCCAGGGAAACCCGCCCCTACAAAACGCAACCGACTGGCACAAGGTCTATACAACAGCGCAACTGTTGCAGCCGAAGCGCGAATTGCCGGCGTTTTTCGATGCTCTCGGCGGGCGTGTTGCCCGGTGGCAGCACAACGGGTAGAATGCCCTGGCGCCGGAGCTCGCGAAGCTGATGCCGAGCCCTGGCGTCCTGCACATCCTTGTAGGGTTACCACGCAAGCACACACTCTAAAGAGGAGGCATATAAGGATGTCTTCAAAGATGAGCACGCGGTCCACCGAAGAGACGTTGCTTCACCACATGCAAGCCCTTGGCGCGGGTGACATCGAAGCCACGCTGGATGACTATGCCAAAGACGCCATGATCTTTACACCAGACGGCGTTCTGCATGGACACGACGAGATAGGACCCTTCCTCGAGGCGTCTGTGACCGACCTCCTTCCTCCTGGCTCCGATTTCAGGCTGCTGCAACAGCTCGTGGAGGGCGAGGTGGCTTACATCGTCTGGGCGGCGGAATCGGTGAACTACAGCATACCCTTGGGCACAGACACCTTCGTGGTTCGGGATGGGCAGATCGTCGCCCAGACTTTCGCCGCGCTGATGAAGCCAAAGAAAGCCTGATAGCCTGCCGCCAGAGATGGCGACGCCGGGCTAACGCTCGCACTCGGCCCGCCTGGCGGTCGGATCGCTTCGTTGGCCCGTTGCGGGGCGACTGGCTTCGCGCAACCTGGCCGCAAGCCCAAACGACCAGGCCGATCCGGCGCCTTTGGGCCTGGAGGGTTGCCACTGGCCGGAGAATGCCGTCGGGATCGCCAGCAGGACGGGGCTGGCCCAGTCCAGAGGTAGCCAGAAACCCATACGTGCAGGAGGCGTGTCCCCATGAAGATCGGTTTCGGTACGCAGCTCTGGCTGCGCGACAATCACTTTGAGAACTTTTTTCGGATGCTCGACGAGATGTCCCTGGTGGCGCTGGATGGCTTTGAGATGTGCTATCCTTTCCTGATCAACCAGTACGAGCGTCGGATTGACGAGCTGCGCCAGCTCCTGGCCATGCACGATCTCGAACTGGCCACCTACTACACGGGCGTCACCTTCCACGATGCAGAGCTTCGGCAGCGGGGAGTGGCAGAGGTGAAACGGCGCTGCCGCTTCTGCGCTGAGCTGGGCGCCAAGACGGTGTTGCTCGACGGTGGCCGCAAGCGCCCAGGCATCACTCCCACTGAACTCGACGATCAGATCAAGCTCATAGCCGAAACGGCCAACATGCTGGGTGATTATGCCAATTCGTGTGGCCTGACTCTGGCCTGGCACCAGCACTGGGGCAGCATCTTTGAGGTGCAGGCTCCCTTCCACCGCTTCATGGAGCTGACCGATCCCGACCTGGTTCGATTCTGTCCCGATGTGGGGCAGCTCGCCTTGGGGGACTTTGACGTGGTGGGTACGGTCAAGCGTTATGCTGAACGGATCGCCTTCATACACTACAAGGATGTCACCTTTGCCGGTCGCCCAAGGGGCGAGTTGTGGCCCGGCGGTCCGGTGGTGCCCTCGGACGATGGCGCGTATGGTGCTGACTCCAGAGGGCGTTGGGTCGAGCTAGGGCGGGGCACCGTCGATTTCCCCGGCGTGACCGAGGTCCTCCGTTCCGTTGGCTATGATGGCTGGATCGTTGACGATTTTGACTTTACTGGCTACCGCGCGCGGGAATCGGCCCAGGCCTGCAAGGACTATGTCAATCATGCCCTGGGCATCTGGGGCGAGAGAGACATTCGTCGCGGCCTGGCGCCCCAAGGCGCGTCGTGAGGCGAGCAGCCATCCGGCGCATTGGCGTTGGCCTCTGTAGCTCCCGCGGTTGGCGCAGAGCTGGACTAGCGAAAAGGCACTTCTCAGCAGAGGGAGGTTGAGGTGGAACAGATCATCACCTGGTTGGGCCACGGCTCGTGGTGCATGGTTACACCCAAGGGGACCATCATCTACCTGGATCCCTGGATCGAGGGTAATCCCGCCTGCCCGATCACCCTGCACGACATAGACCAGGCGCATCTGGTCTGTGTCACCCATGGCCACAGCGACCATCTGGGCAATGCCATCGAGATCGTGCACAAGACAGGGGCCACCCTGGTCACTCTTCCCGAGGTGGCCGCCTATTGCAGCAACCATGGCATTCCCTATGACGACCATGGGGGGTGCGTGCATACCGGTGGCAGCGTGGTGCAGAAGGATGTGCGCATCCACGCCGTCTTTGCCCTGCACAGCTCGGACATCATGGGCAAAGAGTATGCCGAGAGCAACCACATGATGCCCGGCTCGGGCACCTGCGGAATGATACTGACGCCGGAGGATGGCCTGCCCGTCTACTTTGCGGGCGACACCGGGGTCTTTGGCGACATGGCCCTTATCGGCAATCTGTACCGACCCAGGGTCGCGGTGCTGCCGATCGGGGGCAAATACACCATGGGTGTGCGCGAGGCGGCCTATGCGATGGAGCTGCTCGGCAGTGAAGTGCTCATTCCCGGGCACTACAATACGTTCCCCGGACAGATGGCCGATACCGATGACCTGATTCGGCAAGTCGCGGTGCGCTGTCCCGAGGCCCGCGTGGTGGTGCTAGAGCCAGGTGGATCTTTCACCGTCTGAGCTGCTGCTACCCGTTCGGTCATCCCGCCCAGCGAAGAAGGGCCGACACCCCATCTCACTTGGCAGAGAGGGTCTCAGATGCGCAGCACGGCCGCGGCGATGGAGAAGTAGATCAAGAGCCCTGTGGCGTCCACCAGGGTGCTCATCAGTGGCCCCGAGACCAGGGCAGGGTCTATGCGCAACCTGGCTGCCAGGAGCGGGAGGAGAGCCCCCACGCAGTTGGCCCAGACGACGATGGCAAAGATGGTGATGGCAACCGCCAGGGCGATGGGGAATGACGTGGGCCAGGTCAGGGCGCGAACCAGGGCCACGGCCGCCAGCAAGCCGCCCAGGAGAATGGCGGTGCGAAGCTCGCGCCAGAGCACGCGCCACGAATCCTTCAGCACGACGTCTCCCACGGCGATGGCCCGAATGATGGTTGCGGTGGCTTGGGTCCCGGCGTTTCCTCCGGTGCCGATGAGCAGAGGCACAAAGAGGGCAAGGGTGACAAAGTGGATCTGATCCTGAAAGAGCCCCATCACCGTACTGGTCAGGGTCCCGGTGACGAAGAGCAACAATAGCCAACCGAGCCGCTTCCAGGCCGCCGAGGGGATGCTCATATGCATGTAACGGCGCTTCAGAGGCCGGCTACCGCCGATGCGCTGGATGTCTTCGGTGGCCTCGTCCTCCAGAACCGCCACCAGATCGTCGGCGGTGATCACCCCGACCAGCCTGCTGTCGTCGTCCACGACGGGCACTGCCCACAGGTCGTAGCGGGCCATAAGCAGAGCGGCCCTCTCCTGGTCGTCACTGACCTGAGCCTTGATCACCGCCCGATCCATCAGGGAAGAGATCGTCTCGGAGACATCGGCGCGTATGACCCGAAAGACATTGGCCACGCCCACCAGGTGTCCCCCGTCGTCCACCGCAAAGAAGTAGGGGGTCTCCCTCCCCCTTGGCGCCCTGGCTCGCAGGGCAGCCAGTACCTGACTGGCGGTCATCTCCTGGGGGAAGGCCAGGTACTCAGAGGTCATCAGGCCGCCGGCCGTCTCATCGGGGTGCAGGAGGAGGGGCCTCACCTCGTCGGGCTCTTGCATCTGGGCGAGGGCTGCCGCGGAAAGGGAGGGTTCCAGGTCGCCCAACAGGTCGGCAGCCTCATCGGGCGCCATCTCGTCCAGGATGGGGCCCAACGCGCCGGCCTGTATACGCCCGGCCAGCTCGGCGGCATCGTCGTCTTCCAGTTCTTCCAGGATGTCGGCGGCGTCTTCGGTTTCGAGTTGGGGGAGCAGGGTCTGCTGATCATCAGCACCCAACTCGCCAAAGACGTCCGCCTGGTCGGGGGGCAGAAGCGACTCGATGAGGCGGATGGCTCCACTCACCTCGTCGTGCGCCAGAAGCTCTCGCACTCGGAGGAGGGCCGTATCGACGGTATTGGTCTCCATGCTGCCTCCTTCTCTCGTGGCCGGTCTTGGCCAGCGGGCTCTCTGTCGAGGGGCCGCCAGCCTTATGGCCACGGCGGAGGTCAGGGCCGGTGGAGGTCCGGCTCGCCAGAGACCGTGGGGGTTAGAGCGAGAGGCGATCCCGTAGCACTCCTCACGACAGAGAAGCCAGAGTATTCGTTTGCAGCCGACTGATAATGACGGCCAGACCGGTCGTCAGGGTCGGCAGGACGTTGTGAACTCTCTTCCATCTCCCCGCGTCTTCTCCATCATGAGAGTCGATCACTGATGGCTGCACTCACCCGAAACGCTGGGCGCCGAGCCAGGCAGAACCCGCGCCCGCGCTCACCTGGGCGGGATCAGGCATGAAAAAAGGACCGGGAGGCGATGCCCGGCCCTGGCCTGCGCCAACGCGCAGCGATCCTCGCCAGAGGCTAGCCGCCCTTGGAGCGCGCACACGAGTGCGTATGCGCCCGGCTGCTATTCTGTTGGCTTCCCCCATGAGAACTGGGGGGTTCAGCGCTCTTTTTCATCGCCTTCGACCACTGTGTCTCTCGACTGGTGCGCAGTCCATTATACTCCCTGGCGAGCGGTCTGTCAAGAAATGGGGGGCTGGCGAGCATCCAAGAGCGCCGGCAAGCGTCGCCCTCAGTCGGTAGGACGGAGTCGCGGTGCGCTGCCCTGGGGCGCGCGTGGTGGTGCTAAAGCCCGGCGAATCTTTCACCGTCTGAGCTGCTGCTACCCGTTCGGTCATCCCGCCCAGGGAAGAAGGGCCGACACCTCCTCTCATTTGGCAGAGAGGGTCTCAGATACGCAGCACGGCCGCGGCGATGGAGAAGTAGATCAAGAGCCCTGTGGCGTCCACCACCGTGTCTAACATGGGCGCAGACACCGCGGCCGGGTCCAGGCGCAGTTTGGCGGAGATGAGCGGCAAGAGCGCTCCCACGCAGTTAGCCCCGACGACGATGGCGAGTATGGCGCTTCCCACGACGAGCCCGACTGTCGGCGAAGCTCCCCACGTCACGGCGCGGATGTAGGCCACGATTGATAGCACAACACCCAGGGCGAGGCCCGTAAGGATCTCACGCCACAGCACGCGCCAGGAGTCTCGCAACTCAACGTCGCCCACGGCGAGGGCGCGGATGATCATGGCGCTACTCTGCGAGCCCACATTGCCGCCAGTACCGATAAGCAAGGGCACAAAGGTGGCAAGGATCAGCACCTGAGCGATTTGGTCCTCATAGACTCTCATCACGGTGCCCGAGAGAGTGTGGGTGACAAAGAGCAGCAGCAACCAGCCGAGTCGCTTGCGCACTCCGAAGAGGACACTGGTATCCTGATAGGGGCGCTCCAGAGGCTGGCTACCGCTGATGCGCTGGATATCTTCGGTGGCCTCGTCCTCCAGGACCGCCACAAGGTCGTCGGCCGTGATCACGCCGACCAGCCTGTTCCCGTCGTCCACCACGGGCACTGCCGACAGGCCGTAGCGGGACATCAGCAGAGCCGCGCTCTCCTGGTGGTCACTAACCTGGGCCTTCATGACCGCCCGGTCCATCAGGGAAGAGAGTGTCTCGGACACATCGGCGCGTATGATCTGAAAGACATTGGCCACGCCCACCAGTCGCCCGTCGCTGTCTATCACAAAGACGTAGGGAGTCTCCGTCCCCCGTGGCTCCCAGGCTCGCAGGGCAGTCAAGACCTGGCTGGCGGTCATCTGCTGGGGGAAGACCAGGTATTCAGAGGTCATCAGGCCGCCGGCCGTCTCATCGGCATGCAAGAGAAGCGGCCTCACCTCATCGGGCTCTTGCATCTGGGCGAGGGCTGCCGCCGAAAGGGAGGGTTCCAGGTCGCCCAACAGGTCGGCAGCCTTATCGGGCGTCATCTCGTCCAAGATGGGGGCCAAGGTGCGGGCCCGCATACGCCCAGCCAGCTCGGCGGCATCCTCGTCTTCTAGTTCTTCCAGGATGTCGGCAGCGTTTTCGGTCTCGAGTTGGGGGAGCAGGGTCTGCTGATCATCAGCACCCAACTCGCCAAAGACGTCCGCCTGGTCGGGGGGCAGAAGCGACTCGATGAGGCGGATGGCTCCACTCACCTCGTCGTGCGCCAGAAGCTCTCGCACCCGCAGGAGGGTCGTAGCGACGATATTGATCTCCATGCTGCCTCCTTCTCTCGTGGCCGGTCTTGGCCAGCGGGCTCTCTGTCGAGGGGCCGCCAGCCTTATGGCCACGGCGGAGGTCAGGGTTGGTGGAGGTCCGGCCCGCCGGAGACCCTGGGGCTAAGAGCAAGGGGCGATCCTGGGACACTCCTCACGACAGAGAAACCAGAGTATTCGCTTGCAGCCGACCGATAGCGACGGCCAGACGGGTCGTCAGGGTCGGCAGGATGTTGTGAGCTCTCTTCCATCTCCCCGCATTTTCTCCATCATGAGAGTCGATCACTGGTGGTTGCACCCACCTGGAATGTTGGCCGCCGAGTCAGGCAGAACCCACGCCCGAGCTCAGTTCGGCGGCATCAGGCACGAAAAAAGGACCGGGAGGTGATGCCCGGCCCTGACCTGCGCCAACGCGCAGCGATCCTCGCCATAGGCTAACCACCCTTGGAGCGCGCGCACGAGTGCGTATGCGCCCGGCCGCTATTCTGTTGGCTTCCCCCGTGAGAACTGGGGGGTTCAGCACTCTTCTTCATCGCCCTCGACTACTGTGTCTCTCGACTGGTGCGTGGCTAATTATACTCCCTCGCAGACTGTCTGTCAAGAAATGGGGGAGGAGAGGGCGTCGAAAAACGATGGCCAATCGTCTATGGTCTCAGGCCGCGGCGCGACACGAGGCGCTCGGGACTGTGGCCACGCGGGCTTTACTGCGGCCGACTCGGTTTCTGTAGGGGCGCACCGCCGTGCGCCCCTCAGCCCGAAGCCATCTTCAACATCTATGAAAGGGCGCGGCCTTTTGACCCATACCTGGCCTTCACGTACAATCCTGTCGCATCACGCGGCTGTTGTGTAGAAGAGGAATAGCTGGCATGACCTACTTTTTCTCCGTGCGTGGTTGGTTGGAGTTGAGTTGGCCCGATGCAGATGTGGAGGGCGTGGACGAATCGCGTGAGGAACACGAGGCCAAGGCACAGAGGGTACGCGCCCTGCTGACGACCGACCTCTCGCCGAAGAAGCTCCTCGACCCAGAGGTGCCGGCCAGGGAGCGCTACAGAGCAGGGTGGGGATTCCCCCAGCACGATCTGGATGGCAGCGAGTACGTTTTCTTTGGGGCCGACGTGACAGATGCCGATCTGGTCTTGGAGCAGATACGTGAAGTGCTGAGGATCGATCCCTTTGCCGACGGCTACTTCTCGGTGGAAGGAGAGGACGGAGAGCAGTACCGCCAGTGGCTGATCAAGAGCGGGACCATTTACAGTCGGCGGTATCTCTTTCCCGATTTCGATGCAAAGGGGACGCCCTTGGGCTATTTGCCCCTCTCTCAGGCGCCTTCGTAGGCTCTTTCCGCCAGAAAACGCTCGGCTTCGATAGCAGCGGCAGCGCCAGCTCCAGCGGCCACGACGGTCTGGCGGAACCAGGGATTTTGCACGTCCCCCGCCGCATAGACTCCGGGCACGCTGGTGCGCTGACGCTTGTCGGTCTTGATGTAGCCCCCTGGGCTCAGCTCCAGCAGGCCCTCGAAGAGCTGGGTGTTGGGAGTGAGTCCGATGTAGACGAACACCCCATCGGCCTCGATCTCGCTCTCTTCGCCGCTCACCACGTTGCGCACCCGCACCCCGTTGACCACCTTATCCCCCGACACCGCCTCGACCACACTGTTCCACACGAAGCGTATCTTGTTGTTGGCCATGGCCCGTTGTTGAAGGATGGGACCGGCTCGCAACCTGTCGCGCCGGTGGATGATGATGACCTCTTTGGCAAAGCGCGTCAGAAAGAGCCCCTCGTCCAGGGCACTGTCGCCCCCGCCGACGACGACCACGATCTTGTCCCTGTAAAAGTAGCCATCGCAGGTAGCACAGAAGGAGACGCCCCGTCCGATGAACTTGGTCTCGCCGGGAACACCAAGCTTGCGGGGCGACGTGCCAGTGCAGATGATCACGGCCTTGGCTCTATAGGTCGCTCCCCAGCTTCTGACGGTGAAGGGGTAGGCGGCTAAATCGACAGATGTCACTTCGTCAAAGAGCAGCTCGGCGCCAAAGCGCTTGGCGTGTTCGACCATCTGCTCGGCCAGGGCCATGCCCCCTATCCCTTCGGGGAACCCAGGATAGTTCTCCGTCTCGCTGGTGGCGGCCACCTGGCCTCCAAGGGACGGCCCCACAAGGATGAGCGGAGTCATCTGGGCACGCCCCGCATAGATGCCAGCCGTGAGACCCGCCGGCCCGCCGCCGATGATGATGAGGTCCCTGTCCACGACCTCTTCCGCCGATTGATTCTGCGGCTCGCTACTCTTCGGAGATAGGGACATTTCGCCCATGACGCTCTCCCAAGATACACCTACGGAGGGTAGTGCATATCCACTCCGATTCTAGCATCGGGTGCGTGGAGAGTCAAGGCATGATGGGTTGAAGGGCGCGCAGTGATGCCATGCTTCTCGCTGGCGGAATCACCGTCGTGTGCGGAGTCTTTACAGGCGCATCCCTGTCGAGTATAAGTCCTTCAGAAGCAAAGACCAGGACTTGGGAGGATATGAAATGCTGGTCATTCGGGCACCCGGCGCCACGCGTACGATGTTAGTCTCGTTCCACCGGGGGGACTATGTCATCGAGGAGCTCAGCGCGCTGCTCAAGCGGGAGGGTGTCGATGCTGGGCTGATCACCTCGGGTATCGGTTCCCTGGACATCTGCAAGTTGCATACCATCACCAACACGGGGCTGCCGTCCCAGTCGCGCTACTGGACCCTCGAGGGTCCCATCGAGGTGGGATCGTTGCAGGGCTCGGTCTCTGGGGGCGACCCACACATTCACGTGGTCGTCGATGACGTGGCCGCCGGCCAAGTGCATGTGGGCCATCTGGAGCCCGGCTCGCGCTGCTGTTTTCGTTTGGAGCTGGGCCTGATCGTGCTGGAAGGGGTCAAGACCAGGCGGGTAAAGGACCCCGATACGGGACTCGTCGATATCCTGCCCGTGGAGGAGCCAGATGTCAGACCTGGATAGACTGCTGGCCATGGCGCCATCGACCCTGGATCGCTTCCGTCTCGACGGCAAGGTGGCCCTGGTCGTCGGGGGCAACAAGGGGCTCGGCCAGGCTATGGCCTTGGCTCTGGCCTCAGCCGGCGCCGACGTGTGCGTCGTTGGGCGTGGCCCGGCGGGCTTGGAAGAGACCGCCAGAGCCATCACCCAACTGGGACGCAAGGGGATGTTCATCGCTGCGGACGTGACCGATGAGGCCCAGGTGGAGCGAATGGTCGGCCAGATGATGGAGGCCTTGGGCCGGATCGACGTGCTGGTCAATAGCCAGGGGGCCGCCTATCTGCAACCCACGATCGAATTCGATACCCAGGAGTGGCAGCGGGTCATCGATGTGAATCTCAAGTCGTTGTTCCTGTGCTGCAAACACGTGGGCAGGGTGATGCTCAGCCAGGGCAAGGGCAAGATCATCAATATCTCCTCGGTGCGCGGCTTTCAGGGGCGGGCCAGGGACCCGGCGTATGCTCCGAGCAAGGGCGCGGTGAATCAGCTCACCCATTCGCTGGCCATTGAATGGGGGCCACAGGGGATCAACGTAAACGCCATCGCACCCGTCTTTACCCGCACGGCCATGTCCGCACCTTCGCTGGACGACCCCTCCACGCGGGCGTGGGTGCTCAGCCGCATTCCGATGAAGCGCGTCGGAGAGCTGGACGATCTGTTTGGTCCGGTGGTGTTCCTGGCCTCGGATGCGTCAAACTTTGTCAATGGACACGTGCTCCTGGTCGATGGGGGCTGGATCGCCGCCTGATTGCCAATGGGGCGTTCCCGGCCCTTCGTTGCTATTCAGCGCCTGGCTCACCATCGACCCCAGGGTCTGTGCGGTAAAGGGCTCCTGGACGGGGCTGATCCATTTCGCCGCGAAGGCCAAGGTCCCCCATCTTGTGCAGTTGAGCTTCCTTGCTTGTACCCCTGAAGTTCGGGGCACTTGCCCTCGGGATGGCAGGCGCGAGCCGATTGGCAACGCTCGCCGATACTCTCCCACCACTCGGTTTTGACCGCGCTGCCAGGTGACGCTATAATCCCCAAATCGTCTGCACGGCTGCGTCGCATGCGAAGGGCAGGCGGCACATCACTGAGCAAGAGCCGGAGCTGACCATATATGACCGTTCGCACCTGGCAGTGGGCTTCCACGTTCGACTCGCTGCGCAAGCGGGACTTCCGATGGCTGTGGCTGGGCAAAGTGGTTTCTTCAGCCGGCTTCTCCATGGGGATAGTCGCTCAAGGATGGCTGGTCTACGAACTAACCGGCTCGGGCGCGGCCCTGGCCTGGGTCAACGCTGGCTGGAGCATCTCCACGCTTTGCCTGTCGCTCTTTGGCGGGGTGCTGTCGGACCGCGTCGAAAAGCGAAGCATCCTACTCTGGACGCGAGCGGCGTCTGTGTTGCAGGTATTGGCTCTTGGCCTGCTCATTGGAGGGGGGTTCGTTCGCATCTGGCTCTTGATGGCCAGTTCCTTGCTGTCGGGCGTGTTCTTTTCCATCATGATGCCCGCACAGCAGGCTATCACCGCCGAACTGGTGGACCGGGAGACACTTCTCAACGCGATTTCTCTCAACTCCATCGGCATGGGAGTCATGGGCGCCCTCGCGTCCTCGGCGGCAGGCTTCTTTATCCAGTACTTTGGCGTCGCGAGCGTCTACTATGCGATGGCAGCCTTCAACCTGGTGACCGCCTTCACCGTGTTGAAGCTGCCCTCCTCCGGGAGGACAGTCAGTCCTTCGCGCTCGGTCTGGCGAGACCTTTTTGGCGGATTGCACTACATTCGCCAGCGGCCGACGCTCGTGATCATCCTGCTGATCGTGGTGGTCAGGGTCTTCTTTGGCATGCCCTACAGCACCCTCATGCCCAAGTTCGCCACGGATGTGATGGGCTTTGATGCCGCCGGCCTGGGCCTCCTCATGGCAGGGCCAGGGGTCGGGTCGCTGATCAGTTCGCTCACGGTGGCCTCGCTGGGCGACTTTCGGCGGAAGGGCAGACTCTTGCTTGTCACTGGGGTCATCCTGGGCGTCAGTCTGGCCCTATTCGTGAACGCGCCGGCGCTGCCTTTGGTCTTCCTCTTCCTGGTGTTGGTCGGGGCCACCAACAATGCCTGCATGGTCCTCAACAACACCCTCTTGCAGACCAACCTCGAGGACCGGTTTCGGGGGCGAGTCATGAGCGTGTACATGCTCATGTGGGGGCTGAGCCCAGTGAGTACGATTCCTGCCGGGGCACTCTCTGACCTGATGGGAGTTCGCTTCGTGATCACCGTGCAGGGCGTGCTTTGTGCGGCGGCCTTCCTATCGTTCGCGCTGTTCAGGCGAGATATCAAGCGCATGGAATAGGCGCCGACCGGCGCGGCGTTGTTCCCTCGGTGACGTTACACGTGCAGATCAGTGTCTGTGAAGGCGTCCTGCATGACCAGGCAACTGCGCCCCAACACGGCCACTCGCTCGCTCCATCTGGTGGTCACGTCGATCACACGTGCAGATCAGTGTCTGTATCATTTGAAGGAACTATACCCTCTCAGTGACATCTCAGGTGAATGGATGCGCCTTCTTGACAAGATGCGCGGAAGGGCCTAGAATGGTGTCAGAATACAGAGAATCGAACAGCCTTCGGGGCAGGGTGAGACTCGTATCCGAGTCAATTCCCAATCGGCGGTATGGCAAGATCCACGTGCAGATCAGTGTATCTAGTTGCTGAGCCCGCGAGCCAGTTGTGGCTGATCCGGTGTGAGGCCGGGGCCGACGGTACAGTCCGGATGGAAGAAGGCGAACTGCACCATCTAGGATCGTAATTTTGAGCCCCGTCGTTGTTCAGGACGGGGTTTTTGCTATGGAGACACGCCAGGGATTTAAGGGCCGTTCGCGCGGGGGCGGCAGGGGGCGATCTGGCCGGGAGGCGTTCTGGCGGCATGTCCTCATTCCGCTCGCAGCCGTGGCGTTCGTTGGGCTGTGGCAGTTTATCGTCCAGTGGGGGGCATATCCAGCCTTCATCTTGCCGACGCCGCGTCGGGTGGTGCTGCGCTTCCTCGATGCTTTGCGCGCGGGCAGTCTTCAGATGCATGTCCTGGTCACCTTGCGCGAGGTGTTCGGTGGGCTGGCCCTGGGTCTGAGCGTGGCCGTATTGCTCGGCTATGCCCTGGGCAAGTCTCGCACGCTGGAGCGCATCCTCTCCCCTTACATCGTCGCCTCGCAGGCCATTCCGATCATTGCCCTTGCTCCTCTGCTCATCATCTGGTTCGGTCTGGGAAGCCTGTCCAAGGTCTTGGTCTGTGCTCTCACCCTCTTTTTCCCGGTGCTGATCAACATCATCGTGGGCATCCGTAGCGTCGATTCCGACCTGATGGACCTGATGCGGTCGCTGAGGGCCTCGCGTTGGCAGGTGTTCAAGATGCTCGAATTGCCTGCATCCTTGCCAGTTCTCTTTGGTGGCCTGAAGATAGGAGTCACCCTATCGGTGATAGGGGCTGTGGTGGGCGAGTTTGCTGGGGCGGACCGCGGACTGGGATTCCTGGTCAACCTGGCACGAGGTCTCTTTGACACTCCGCTCATGTTCGTGGCTCTCTTCACCCTGATGTTCATCGCTCTTGCGCTCTACTGGGTTGTTTCGGCCCTCGAGTCGTGCCTGCTCAAGTGGCGTTGGCCCGAAGAATGAGAAGGAATCCACACACGTAAGTCTTGCAGAGGTGAAGGATGAGAACTGTAGTTTTGGTATCGACTGTGGTCGTGGTTGGTCTCTTGGTCGCGGGTTGCTCCGCTGGTTTCGACCAGAGTCCAGGTCAAGATCTGCGCAAGGTGACCATCGCCATGGGCTTCATTCCCAACGTGCAGTTTGCCCCCATGTACCTGGCCATCGAGCGAGGGTACTTTGCCCAAGAGGGAATCGAGGTCGAACTGGACTATGGCATGGAGACCGACCTGTTGCAGCGGGTGGGAGCCAATGATCTGCGCTTCGCCGTGGCCAGTGGCGATCAGGTCATCCTGGCCCGGGGGAACGGCCTGCCTGTCAAGTACGTCTTTAACTGGTATCGACGCTTTCCAGTATGCATGGTTTCGATGGCTGACCGGGGAATCGTCGAGCCGGAGCAGTTGGTGGGCAAGACGGTGGGCATTCCGGCCGCGGCGGGGGCCAGTTACATCGGGTGGCTGGCGCTCCTCAACGAGACGGGGATCTTGCCCGATAGCGTCAACCTGCAGGTCATCGGCTACACCCAGGTAGCCAGCCTCATCGAGGGACGGGTGGATGCTGCCGTCTGCTATGCCCTGAATGAGCCGGTTCAGCTTACCGAGGCGGGCAAAGAGATAAACGTGCTCTATCTGGACCGCTACACGCAGCTCGTGTCCAATGGCATCATCACCAATGATGAGACCATCAAGGAAGAGCCCAAACTCGTGCAGGGCGTCGTGCGTGCCTTTCAGCGTGGTTTGCGGGATACCATCGACGACCCGGACGCTGCCTTCGAGATCGCCCTCAAAGCGATTCCTGAGATGGACGAGTCCACGGCCAGCCTGCAGCGCGCCGTTTTGGAGGAAAGCCTCGGTTTCTGGCGTGCCAACCCGCTCGGCGAAAGCCAGCCCAAAGCCTGGATCGAGTCGGTCTCACTGATCAAGGAGATCGGACTGCTTTCGTCTGAGGTGAAGCCACGAGAACTGTATACCAACAAGTTCGTCCCGTGAACCACGTTGGCGGGAGGATCGTCGAAGGGTGTGCTGAGGGCCGGCTGCGAGGGATAACCGGAGGCCGGCGGCGCGCTTGGAACGCGCCAGGGGCTGCTGCATCCTGCGGTCCTGGTACTGTCGAGGGCAATCCGTGGGCGACCAGGCGCACCGAGATGTAGATTGCAGCCTGCTTGTCAGGTCCAAGGCTCAGAGCTGATGGGAGAGGGCGTCTTCATGCCAAAGCCGGTTATGGTGGCAGAGAATCTGCAGATGGTCTTTCCTTCTGCCGATAGCCCGTTAGAGGCCCTGGCCGAAGCCAGCTTTTCGGTAGCGCCGAATGAGTTCGTCAGCATCATTGGGCCGTCGGGGTGCGGGAAGTCAACGCTGCTCCGGATCCTGGGCGGCCTGGTGAGTCCCACGCGTGGCCGGGTGTTGCTCGAAGGAGTTCCGCTCTCAAGACCTCAGCGCAAGATCGGTTTCGTCTTCCAGCACGCCAATCTCATGCCCTGGCGCTCGGCTCTACGGAACGTGATGCTACCCCTGGAAATCCAGGGGGTGCCTCGAGCCGAGTCAGAACGCCGGGCCCGTCAGCTACTCGAGTTGGTGGGCTTGAGTGGTTTTGCGGAGGCTCTGCCACGAGATCTCTCCGGAGGCATGCAACAGCGGGTCGCCTTGGCCAGGGTGCTGGTCCACGACCCAGAGGTGCTACTGCTGGACGAACCTTTTGGGGCTCTGGACGCCCTCACGCGCGAGCGAATGAACCGGGAGTTGCTCAGGATCTGGCAGATGAGCCGCAAGACAGTCCTCATGGTGACCCACGACATACAGGAGGCGGTCTTTCTTTCGGATCGCGTTCTGGTGATGACGCCCCTTCCTGGGCGCATAGAGCGGGAGGTGGTCATCGATCTCCCGCGCCCTCGCACCCAGGACGATCTTTACTCACCCCGCTTTGTGTCCCTGGCTCGCACTCTGCGCGATTCCCTGGAGTAGCCAATCGCGGGCGAACTGCCCCGTGGGCTGCTCGCCAGTCTATGGCTGGCTTGGCGCTGGCTGCTCGTGTCTGGGGTCGCGCACGGCCCAATGGAACGCGGCCCATCCCATGCCGGTGAACACCAGAGCGACCGAAAAGAGGACTGGGTATCCGGAGACGTCGGCCAACCAACCGCCCAGCAATGGTGCCAGAAGAATCGGCACTCCCAGGAGGCTGTTCGCCAGGCCGGCGAAGGTGGGAAGATCATCTGTGTCGCAGAACTCCATGATCATACTCATGCCAGCGACCGACATCCCCGATACCGAGATGTTCATCAGCGCGAATATGGCATAAAACCACGCGGGGCTGGGCGCCAGGAGCACTAACACCAACCCGCATCCCCCGATGAGGGTACTCAGCTCGATGAGCCATTTGTGTCCTCGTCGATCTCCCAGCCATCCCAGGAGTGGGGTGCCTGCAGTCTGGCCAATGAGTGCTGCCATGGTGAGGTTTCCGGCGAAGGCATCTGTCATCTGGAAGGCATGTCGTCCGTAGATGATGTAGAAGGGTATTCCCATCGTGCCCAAGACGATTATCGCTCGGCTAGCCAGGTACTTGGCAAAGTTGGGGTTGCCGCGAAGCACGCCCGGCAGATGCCGCCAGTAGTCTCTGGCCGGGAGTGCCACCTTTCCCGGTGTCTTGGCCGGTTCGCGGTTGAGGCTGAGGCAGGTCCACGACACCGCCAGAGAGACGAAGCAAAGCAGAAAGCAGATACCGAAGGAGGTGGGACGGGGATAGGCGCCCAGCACGTGGCTGGTGATAGCGGCACCGCCGATTCCCAGCAGTCCTCCCAGGGCACTGCTCAGTCCGAACATAAGGCCGCGCCGCTCGACGCGAATGACTTTGGCCAGCATGTTTGTCCACGGTGGCGCGGCAATCCCCCCGCTGCCCGTGGCCAGGGCAAGGCCCAGGGCGAGAACAATAAAGGAGACTGAGACCGGAGCGTTTGGCCAGAGCAGGATACTCAGGGCCACAAACAGGTATGGAAGTCGCTCTAGCGCACCGATCCATTGGACCAGGGGCTTTTTTCGCGGCAGTCGCTCGGTCTGCCTGGCCAGCAATAGCTGGGGCAGGTAATAGGCCACGGTCTGGATGGATGGGATGAGTCCGATCAGTATCGCCGAGCTGGTCAGATGACTGGCATACAGCGACAGTAGGGTGGAGCCAAAGATAAAGCTAGTGGCCAGGTGGAAGAAGGTCAAATCCAGCATGTTGACCACAAAGTTCCAGGTTTCGTTCTCGCGGATGTACGCTTCATACTCCCTCGGCGACGTTGCAGACATTCATCACTCTCCACGGTTGTTTTTTTGGCGACGTTCCTTAAAGGCGCGTGGCCCGACAAGCAGTCAGCCCAGGCCAGGAATGGCTCCTTCTGGCAGGGCACGTCTGCCAGCGGGTATCACGTGGCGATGAGACTACCACGGCGGAGCCTTTGGGTCAATGACAAGGGGTGTCGAGAGCGTGGAAAAACGCCGGCGATTCGCGCTTCCGCCGCAACAGTTGTGCTGTTGCGTAGAGCTTGTACCAGTCGTTTACGTTTTGTAGGGGCGGGTTTCCCTGGCCCGGCCAGGACGGGCAAACCCGCCCCTACTTCCTAACGAGCATGGTTGGCCAAAGTCATCGGATCCCGGCGTAGCACCAGGTCCCGCTTCCCGCCGTGTGCTTGTGAGGGGGCCCTTGGGAAGGTTGACCTGGAAACTTGTGCCCCATACGGGGTACTTGTGCCCCAAAGGGGGTACTTGTGCCCCATATGGGGTACTTGTGTGGGCCTTGATGTCATGGTACAATCGCCAGCAGACACGCAGACTGAACGAGCGCGATCGAGCGGATATGAGATAGATGTGGCAGACGATTGGCCATGAATGGGCCATAGCATTGCTCCAACGAGCGATTGAGACCGGACGAGTTGCCCATGCTTATCTCTTCACTGGCCCGGCAAATGTTGGGAAAACCCATCTGGCCAAGGAGATGGCAGCCGCGCTGAACTGCACGGGCGACATACCGCCCTGTGGCTCC
>DATKWG010000162.1:0-4347 GCA_035529675.1 Anaerolineae bacterium | reverse complement strand
CGAACTACACGGAGAGTCACCCCTGGTGACGGCAGCGCTCTATCGGCTGCTGTTGGCCGTGCTGCACCGCGTCTTCGGGCCAGCAGGTTACGCAGAATGGGCAGGACTTTGGCAAACCCGTCGTTGGGACCCGGCCCGGCTCGACGCCTACCTGGAGCGCTGGCGTTCCCGCTTCAATCTCTTTGACCCCCAACATCCCTTTTACCAGGCCCCAGATGCGCGGGTGAAACCAAAGCCGGTCAACAGCCTCATCCTCGATGCGGCGTTCGGCAACAAGGCGACGCTCTTCGACCATCATACCGACGCGGAGGGGATCACCCTCAGCCCGGCGCAATCTGCCCGGGTGCTTATTACTGCCCAAGCGTTCGGGCTGGCCGGTACACTTGGTTCGACAATGCACTTTACCGACGGTTCCTGCGCGCGCGGTATCCTGTTCCTGGTGGAAGGTGAAACGCTCTTCGAGACACTGGCCCTCAACCTGCTGCGCTACCCGGATGATGGGGTGATACCCACATCTCCGGACGACTGCCCAGCCTGGGAGATGGACGATCCATTCACCCCCGACCGCTCCCACCCGCGCGGCTACCTGGACTACCTCACCTGGCAGAGCCGGCGCATCATGCTGCTACCCGAAGCGACCCAGGATGGTGTCGTCGTGCGGCAGATGACCCTGGCCCCTGCTCTGCGCTTGAGTGCTGACGTGCTTGACCCGATGAAACACTACCGCAGGGACGAGAAACGAGGCCCGCTGGTCCTGCGCTTCAACGAGGAGCGAGCACTATGGCGGGACAGCGCAGCGCTCTTTCGGCTATCGGACGAGGGCTATAGAGCCCCTCGGGCCTTCTGGTGGCTGGCCGAGTTGATAGGCCAAGACTGCTTGCCCAGGGAGCAACCTCGCCGCTACCTGGCACTTGGTATGGCCAACGACCAGGCCAGGGTGGACTTTTACCGCAGCGAACACATGCCTCTGCTGCTGGATTACCTGCAGGACAAGGAACTTGTAGATAGGCTGGATGACGCCCTCAAGATGGCCGAGGCAGCCCGTAGCCAACTATGGGGAGCAGCATACACCCTGGCAACCTTTTTGCTTTCTCCCCACTCGGACACGGGCACGGAACATCAACCCGCACGCAAGGATTTGGATAGCCTGACCAGCCAATGGGCGATTGAGCGCGACTACTGGTCACGCCTGGAAATCCACTTCCACCGTATGCTCGTGGCCCTGCCCAACGACGTTGAGGGGACTCTGGCTGATTGGCGCGAGACGCTACGTCGTACTGCCCAGGCTGCTCTCAACCGTGTGGCCACTGACCTGGAGCACGATTCCCGCAACCTCAAGGCCACCGTTCGTGCACGGGATCAACTGAAGGCGGGCTTGAGGAAGATATTGCCTGACTAGTGGGGTGAGACAAACCGGGCTACTAGTCGCTAGTTGCCCGGAATTGGTCAAGCGAACATCTGCTCAGGAGGTTCTAATGGAGAAAGTGAAGCACAAGTTTGTCGGGCATCTCGAATTGCTGCGCGACGATCGCGCGGCGCTGGCCGCCCTACGGCGAGGGCTGGGCCAGCCCCCCGGTACCGTCGCCGGCATGTATCCCTACGTGGTCCCTTGGCTTCCAGGAGGCCTGTCACAACAACGTGAGGCGGTCTACTACTTGATCGCCGCCCTCTTCGCCTTCCATTCTGAAGCGGGCGGCACGGGCAATGTGGGCAATCACTTCGCCCGCACTCGCACCCCGCAGGGAGACGATACGGCCATTGAGCGCCGCTTCACGGCTCTGCTGGCTGCGCATTCAGACGACCTGGATTTCTACCTGCGCCAGGCGGTCAGTTTCCTCAAGTCCAAGGAGGTGCCGATCAACTGGCACCAACTGCTGTCCGATATGTTGGCTTGGGGCCATCCTGACCATTACGTACAGAGGCAATGGGCGAACGCCTTCTGGGGCCGCGCCCGCCAAGATACCCAGATTACGAAGGAGGAATAGACCATGTTTGTCGAACTGCACATGATTCAGAACTTTGCGCCTGCCAACCTGAACCGTGACGACACCAACAACCCCAAGGACTGCGAATTCGGCGGCGTGCGCCGCGCCCGCATCTCGTCGCAGTGCCTCAAGCGGGCCATCCGCCTTTCCCCTATCTTTGCGCAGACCACCAGCGCGGACGTAGGCACGCGCACCAAGTGGATCATCCGGTTACTCCGTGAGCATCTCACCGCGGCTGGTAAGCCTGAGGCAGAAGCCGACGCTATCCTGCCAGCCTTCGTGACAGGCTATATCAGCAAACTGGACAAGGACGGCGCGCGTACCGCTGTACTGCTCTATTTGAGTAAGACCGAGATCGCCGACCTGGTGCAGGCCCTACTCGACAACTGGGCAGCGCTGCTGGACGAGGAAACCCGTGCCAAGACTGTGGAGCAGATGACCAAGGTGCTCGTCAAGGCGCAGAAAGGCCAGACCAGTGCTCCGGACATCGCTCTCTTCGGTCGCATGCTGGCGGAGCACCCTGAGCTCAACCTGGAGGCCGCTTGCCAGGTGGCCCACGCCATCTCCACTCATCGCGTGACGATGGAGATGGACTTTTACACAGCCGTGGATGATCTGAATCCCGAAGACACCGCTGGGGCAGGTATGATGGGCTTCATCGGCTTCGACAGCGCCTGCTTCTACCGCTACGCCCGCGTTGACTGGGATCAACTGGTCCAGAATCTTCGGGGCGATACCGGCCTGGCTGCCCGTACCGTCGAGGGTTTCCTGCGCGCCGCCGTCGCTGCCTTGCCCACCGGCAAGCAGAATACGTTTGCGGCTCACAACCCGCCGAGTTTCCTGCTGGCGGTCGTGCGCCAGGATGGCATGGGTTGGTCGCTGGCCAACGCCTTCGAGACGCCCACCAAACCCAACCCCAGCGGAGGCCTGGTAGCCCCGTCCGTCGCCGCGATGGACGCCTACTGGGGCCGCCTCTGCCAGATCTACGGCACTGCCGCCCTGGTACGCCTTGCCGCGCTCGCGGTTGACCCTGACCTGTCGCTGGAGCATCTCAAGGTGGCACAGGTCGAGAACCTGCAAGCGTGGGTAAGCGCAGTGGTGGAGACGTTGCCGGTATAGGAGAGAAGCGCATGAGTGTCTTGCTATTACGTCTCTGTGGGCCGATGCAATCGTGGGGTGTGCAGGGCCGCTTCACTGTGCGCGACACGGGCCTGGAGCCATCCAAGAGCGGAGTGGCGGGCCTGCTCTGTGCTGCTCTGGGGCGTCACCGCGAAGCGCCGGTATCCGATCTGGCTGCGCTCAAGTTGGGCGTGCGTGTGGATTGCGAGGGCCGGCTGGCGCGCGACTACCATACTGCCCAGAATGTCCTGAGGGCCAGCGGCGGCATCAAGGAGACCGAAGTCTCCACCCGCTACTATCTGGCCGATGCCCGTTTTCTGGTCGGCCTGGAGGAGGATGACCTCGACTTGCTCACCAGGCTCCATGCGGCCCTGCGCGACCCTGTCTGGCCGCTTTACCTGGGCCGCAAGGCTTTCGTGCCGGGTGAGCCGGTCTGGCTGGCCGATGGCCTGCGCACCGGGGAGGACCTGGCGATGGCATTGCACGTCTATCCCTGGCTGGGCTGCGATCCTAAAAAGTGCCCGGAGCAGGTGCGCCTGGTCCTCGAAGACCGCAACGGCGCGGAAGTGCGTCCCGACCAGCCGCTTTCGTTTGCCGAGCGGCACTTCGCACCTCGCCGGGTGACCACTACCTTCATCCCTGCGCCACCTATGAAGGAGGGTGAGCCATGTACCTTTCCAGAATGATCCTCAACCCTCGCAACCGCCGCGTCCAAAAAGAGATCGCCGCTCCCTACGAGATGCACCGCAGCCTGATGCGTGCCTTCCCCGACGACCTGGACGAGGGCGCCGAGCGTGTGCTCTTCCGGTTAGAAACCCATCCTCGTACCGGCATGCTGACCCTGCTCGTCCAGTCGCTGACCATGCCCGACTGGTCCTGGTTGGCCGAGCCGGGTGCACGGGGCTACCTGCTGCCGGTGAACGAACCGAACCCCGCGGTCAAGTCCTTCGACCTCAACCTCTCGCCCGGCCAGGTGCTCGCGTTCCGCCTGCACGCCAACCCGACCGTCAAACGCCGGTTCAACGACCACGACCACAAGCGGGTGGGCCTCTACCGGGAAGAGGAGCAGGTGGAGTGGCTGAAACGCAAGGGGGAACAAGGGGGCTTTCGAGTGCTCGCTGCTCGCACGGACAGCCAGGGTGTGATCGGCGGAACCATTCACCGTGACGAGGCCACCCACCACAAGTTGCATCTCCTGGCCGTCCAGTTCGACGGCACGTTACAGGTGACCGACCCTGAGCGG
>DATKWG010000161.1:0-2900 GCA_035529675.1 Anaerolineae bacterium | reverse complement strand
CTGCTGGCCCTGTACAACGCGCTCGACGATCCCGATGGCCCGCGCTACGACTACGTAGCCCCACAGAATCGACCGCACGGCTACGATTTGCCGACTCTGGCTGCTGGTCAGCCGTTCGGCACCGCCCGAGGCACCGAGGTGGTGGTGGCCATCGTGGACACGGGGCAGTTCATGGACCCGCGCTCGTGCAACGAGTGGTGGCAGATCAGGCCGGGGTACGAGGGGGGATGTCCGGGGGCAGTGATGGGGGAGAGGGGGTGAAGGGGGGTGCCTATGCTCCGCCTGCCCTATCTGGGTTCTCTGGATATTCGGCCCAATGGTCGGCGTTGCTACGGATGTATCGCCGGATGGCCTCTAGTTCGCGGTCATTCCGGATGATGCGATCATGGTAATTGCGCTGCCAGACGTCAGCACTGTGGGTGAGCCGTAGCTCGTTGATGCGGCGAGACGAGTGCGTTCTGAGCGCACGCACGATCTCGGGCAGGCCATGGCGCTTGGCCTGCGCAAGTGCGGATTCTGTGTTAGGGGCGGATTTCCCTGGCCCGGCCAGGACGGGCAAACCCGCCCCTACGGAAGAGGTGGCGACGTCGGGAGGTGTCAGAATGATGATACCGTGGACGTGGTTGGGCATAATCACCATCTCATCCAGCACCACGTGACCGTAATGTCGAGGCAGGTCATTCCAGCAGTCTTGCACAGCACTACCATACTTGCTCAGGATCATCCTGCCGTCCAGCACCGTGCCCAGTAAACACTCCCTCGCATGGGTGCAATTCGTCACAAAGTAGGCCCCGGCCAGGGCGTAGTCGTACCCTCTCAGGCGGACCGAGCGCCGGTGATGCTTGTCTGGGTCGTAGGGTATGCCCCCCTCTACCTCCCCCACTTCTCCCTCAGATACTCCATGTAAAACAGCCCGTTCTCCACGGGCACGTTGGAGGGAATGTGGTTGCCCACGGCGAACATGAAGCCGGGACATTCCATGGCCAGCGGGAGGGTGGCGTCGATCTCAGCCTGGATCTCTTCCTTGCTGCCAAAGGTGAGGGTGCGCGCATCCACCTTGCTGCCGATGATGCAGTGGGTCTGCCCATACCTGGCCACCACCGGTTCTAATGGAAGCATCGGCTCGAAGCAGAGCCCATCGGCCCCGGCCTCGACGATGTCGTCCACGAACGCGGACCAGTCGCCGTCAGAGCAAAAGATCACCTTCTTGTCCGCCTCATGTAGCACCGACCAAAGCGCCTTGTAGCGGGGGAATATCTCTGCACGGTAGAAATCGGGATGCATGAACGCGCCCTGGCTCCAGACCATGTCGTCGTGGCACATGTAGACCTCGATCGATGTCTGGGTCCAGGCCCTGGCGTGGTGCATCGTTTGCCGCAAGAAGCCATCCAGCACTCTGGCAAAGCGCCCCGGGTAGGCTGCCGCCTGCAGAAGCATGTCCCAGCCAAGGGCTTGGATGGCTCCCGAGACGACCGTCTTGTAGTAGCCGCCAGAGAGAACCTGCTCTGGAAAGAGCGCCCGTCCTCGCTGATAGCGCCCCTCATAGTAGCCCACCAGCGTGTCGAAATCGGTGAGGCCATATTCGGCGACGGCGTCAAAGCTCAGAGCTTCCTCGACACTCTTGAAGGGGCAGGGCTGGGGCAATCGCACGTCCACACCATTCTCGAGGAACTCCGAATGGCCCATGTCGGTCATTCGGCCGCGCTGTTCCCAGGGCTCCGGGCCGTCGTCGGTTGACCAGATAAAGTCGTAGTCCCAGAGGTCGTGGAACCTGGGCTCGAGCTGGGGATGATCGTCGGGCAGCCCGGTCACGGCCCGCTTCAGCGGCGCATCTGAGCAATACTCGGTGTGCGCCAAGCGTGGCGTAGGTCTCAGATTGATGGTGTCTATCCCGATTTGATGGCTCATGGCTTGGGGCACCTCGTCTTTCCGTCATGGTGTACCGGACTCACACCCGGTTGGCGTTGATATAGTCCCAGTCCAGATCGAGCCCCAGTCCGGGGCTTTGAGGCACATGCACGTAGCCCTCTGCGTCAATGCCGTCCACTCGCGTGGCCAGCCAGGGTTGGGCTGCCTCATAGTCATAGCAGGGGTGCAACAGTCCCCGCTCATAGTACTCGCCGGGGATGCCCATGGCGCCCAGGGCGTGGAGGTTGCCGTGTCCACCACCGTGCACCTCCAGGGATACACCATGCGCCTCACACAGGTGGACGCACTTGCTCATGGCGGTGAGGCCGCCCAGGTCCACGCCGTAGCGGCTGATGTCGGTGGCGTGGTTCACGATCCACTCGGCGCGCGTGTAAAAGAGACCCCCGGCGGTCTCTGGCCCCACCACAGGGATGTCGAGCTGCTCGGTCAGCCAGATGTAGGAGGACATGCTCCTCTCGTTCATCGGCTCCTCGAACCAGTGAAAGTCAAGCTCCTCCAGGGCCCTCCCGATGTAGAGCGCCTGAGCGCGACTGTAGTCGTGGTAGCAGTCGAGCATCAGATGTATGTCTGGGCCCACGCGCTTGCGCACTGCGCGGCAGGCAGCCACGTCACGCTTGCGATCGGGCCCCAGGCGGGGCATCCAGGTGTGGAGCTTGAAGGCCCGATACCCCTGCTCCACGCAGGCCTGGGCAAAGTCGGCATAGCGCTCCGGCGCGTCCAGCCCCCCGGGGATGTCGTCGCCACACATGGTGCTGGCGTAGGCGGGCACCCGATCTCGATAGCCGCCCATCAGCTTGTAGACGGGCAGGCCCACCAGCCGCCCCAAGAGGTCCCAGAGGGCCTGATCGATTGCGCTCAGGTGGCGATCGTGGAGGGCAAGGTCGCGCATCCGCTGGAATCGGCGCAAACGCTGCCAGATGCGCTCGCGGTCGAGGGGGTCCTCGCCCACCAAGACCTGTCGGGCCAGGTCG
>DATKWG010000160.1:0-48064 GCA_035529675.1 Anaerolineae bacterium | reverse complement strand
AGCATCTGGAAGACGTGGCTCCTATCCCCAAGGGTGAGACGTCAGGAGGGCGAGGTCAGGCAAAAGGCTCTGGATTCCCTCCGCTCGGTGGGGCTTCTTGATCTCAAGGACGAATACGCAGGCAATCTCTCGGGGGGGCAGTAGAGGCTCTTGGAGCTTGCCCGCACCATGATGGCTGAGCCCTCGTTGATCCTCTTTGATGAGCCAGGCGCGGGAGTGAACCCAATCGAAAGGAGAATCCTGGCAGACCATATTCGACGGCTGGTGAGCGAAGAGGGAATAGCCATCTTCCTCATCGGACACGAGATGGAACTGGTGATGGATGTGTGCGACCCCATCATCGTGATGGATAGGGGAAAGAAGCTGACCGAAGGCTCCCCCGAGGAGATCCGAAGCGATCCGCGTGTGTTGGAAGCGTATCTCGGGAGTGGAGGCCAATGACCGATCTAAGGCTGGAAAACGTGGTTTCCGGATATGGCAAGATGGAGGTCTTGCATGGGCTCTCTCTTGAGGTGGAAGAAGGCGAATTCGCCTCTGTGCTGGGTCCCAATGGGGCTGGCAAGACCACACTCCTTCGAACGATCTTTGGCGTGGTGAAGCCTTGGAAGGGGAAGGTCTATTTCCGCGATGAGGATATCACCGGGTTCCCGCCGGAGAGGCTGGCGAGGATGGGGATGTGCTACGTTCCTCAAGAGGAGAGCATCTTCCCTTCCCTGACCGTCCAAGAGAATCTGGAGATGGGAGCCTTCATTCGAGATGATGATATCCGCCCTCGGATCGAAGAGGTACTTGAGCTATTCCCCGATCTGCGAGATCGGAAGCAGAGCCGGGCCGGAGAGCTCAGCGGCGGAATGCGTCAGATGCTGGCGATCGGTCGGGCCCTGATGCTGAATCCCCGACTGCTCCTTCTGGATGAGCCGTCCACGGGCCTCGCGCCCTTCTTGGTGGACGCCATCTTTGACCGAATCCAGAAGTTGAATGAGGAGGGGGTGACCATCTTTCTCGTGGAGCAGAACGCCCGTGCGGCTTTGCGTCACTCCGATCGAGCCTATATCCTGGAGGGGGGAGAGAAGAAAGCAGAGGGCAGCGCGCAGGAGATATGGGAGGACGAGGAAATCGGAAGGCTCTACCTGGGGAGGTAAGGATGCCTGAGCTCATCGTCTACGGAATCGTTCTAGGCAGTATTATCGCTCTGGGAAGTGTTGGTCTAACCCTAATCTGGAGCATCACCGATCTGTTCAACTGTGCTCATGGTGACCAGATAACCGCGGGAGCCTACTTCGCTCTTTTGGCTGGGTCGTTATTCTCTCAGTTGGGATTCCTCCAGGGCAAAGTGGGCCCCTTCTCCTTCAACTGGGGGGTGCTGCTGGGCTTTGTCCCGGCCATCCTCCTATCCGCTGGCTTGGCTATCCTCATCGACAGGTGGGTCTACAGGCCATTGAGACGATGGGGGGCCACGTCCATTGTCGGTTTCATCGCTTCAATAGGGGTGGCTTGGGTGCTTCGTGGGCTGATCTACATCATCTGGGGAGCTGACTTTCATTTCTACAGCACGGGTTTGCGGCCCATGCTTTTCCTGCCTCTGGGCATCAAGCTGCGAACTGATGAGATATTCATCATAGTCGTGGCTTGGGCAGCGGTGGCCCTGGTGTATCTCTTTCTCAAGAGAACAAAGATGGGCAAGGCCCTGCGGGCATTGGCCGACAACCCGCCTCTGGCTCGCGTCGCGGGTATCGACACCGAGCGCATGATCGTGTGGGCCTGGGCAATCGCGGGAACATTGATCGCCATCGCTGGCGTCCTCTACGGCATCGAGACTCAGCTTCGTCCGGAGATGGGTTGGATCTTTCTCCTGCCGCTCTTTGCCGCGATCATCCTGGGGGGCCAGGGGAGCATCACCGGCGCACTGGCAGGCGGACTGGTGATGGGCATCGCTCAGCAGGTCTCCACGGCCTGGTTGGTCCCCAGCTACAAGCCGGCCGTGGCCTTTATCATCATGATCCTGGTCCTGCTTTTCAGACCTCAAGGGATCTTTGGAAGGAGGCGCACCTGATGGGCATGGAGCTTGCAGGCATCCTCAGGTTCTTGGCATCATTCGCCATCATGGCCTCGATCTATGCCATCTTTAGCATGGGGCTCAACGTCCATTGGGGCTACACTGGGCTTCTGAACTATGGCATCGCTGGTTTCTTCGCCGTCGGGGCCTACGCCTCGGCGCTGATCACCACACCAATGCCCACTGGTGTGCTCGCCGATTACGTCGATCAGGCGATCGGCCTGAACCAGCCCTTCCTGGTTGGAGTGCTGGGGGCGGCCATCGCGGCCGGCCTGGTGGCCGCGCTTGTTGGCCTCCTTACCCTCAGATTGCGCGAGGGCTATCTGGCCATCTCCACTATCGGGATTGCCGAGACCATCCGCCTTTTCTTCAACAACGAGCCCTGGCTGGCCAACGGCCCCGAGGGGCTGATTGGCCTGCC
This sequence comes from Anaerolineae bacterium, assembly GCA_035529675.1. GTDB lineage: Bacteria > Chloroflexota > Anaerolineae > UBA1429 > UBA1429 > DATKWG01. Next base: position 45,587 of record DATKWG010000160.1, on the reverse strand, counting down.
TCGCCCCCTTCACGGTCTTGTAGCACCCCGCTACTACAACTATATCTATCTGGTGATTGTCCTCGCTTTCCTTGGGATCATCTACGTTGCCGTCGAGAGGGGAATTCGCTCCCCCTGGGGCAGGGTCCTGCGGGCGATCAGGGAAGATGAAGTGATGGCCAGTGCTGATGGGAAGAACGTCTTCATGTTCAAGCTGCAATCCCTGATCCTTGGGGCCATGATCATGGGGATAGCTGGGGCGCTCTACGCGCATTACTCGGCTGCCATCCAGCCTGGCGTCTTCACCCCGCTCTTTGGCACTTTCATTATCTGGACAATGCTCACTCTGGGAGGCACAGGCAACAACAGAGGGGCTATCCTGGGGGCGTTTCTGGTGTGGGCTCTATGGTCTTGGAGCACGTTTTTCATTAGCAAGGTAGTGCCGTCTGGCTTTCAGACCCGTGCCCCCTTCATCCGCTACGTCCTCATTGGCCTCGTGCTGGTCATCGTCCTGCTGAGGAGACCCAGGGGCATCATGGGCGAGGAGAGGCAGGTATCCAGATTCTGAAGTCGAGTGCGGCTGCGAGTCAGATCCGCCGAATGTGCTGACTATTGACCCGCGATCCTCAAGAAAAGAGGCCGGCCACCGATGTGTGTGGCCAGCCTCTGTTCTTATGTGGGCGAGATCACTTCTCGGGGATCTCTGACACGGTTAGCACCGTCTCGATGTACGGTTCGGCCTCGATGAACTTCCAGACCTCGATCGGAGTCACCACGTTGCCACTGCTGTCAAAGTCTACTGAGCCGGCAGCGCCCTCGTAGTTGATCGCCTTGCCGTCCTTGAGCAGCTTGAGTGCGTTCTTGATGCTATCCACCCCGGCGGTGATCGTCTCTCCCGGCGGATTACCCACCTCTCGCAGCATGTCTCGGATGCAAACGGGTGTGATGTCCATGCCCTTCGCATCGCAGGCTGCTGCAGCCAGCGCGGCCACGATCACGGCATCGTAAAAGTTCGTGCTGAAGGGCAGAGGCTCCAGTTCAACGTACTCCGCCTCATAGTCCGCGGTGAACCTGTCCAGAGAGATTCCCGCCACAGTGCCGGGCGCAGTGCCGACGAATCCGGCCAGATTCTCTGCTCCCAGCGCCTTGGGCATCTCGATCGACTTGGTGCCATCGCAGAATATCAGATCGGTTGTCTCACCGTAGCCCGCCTCGAGGAACTCTTTCAGGTAGACGGTGGCGTGGCCTGGGTAGCTAAGAGCCAGCATCACATCCGGGCTGCCTTCCGTGACCTTCTTGAGCTCTGAGACGTAGGTGGGCGCAGGGTCCTCAGCATGGGGCACCGACGCCACAACCTTCCCCCCTCGGAACTCGAAGGACTCGGTGAACTGCTCCATCAGCCCCTCACCATAGGCGTTGTTAACCCACAGCACTGCGGCGGTCTTGTAGCCCTGGTCTGCCGCCAGCGCGCCCAGCACCACTCCCTGAAGCGCATCGGACGGGCAGGTTCGGAAGAGAAAGTCCTTTCCCTCGTCAGCGGGAAGCACGCTGATCAAAGGAGACGTCGAGGCGTTGGAGATCTGAGGGATCTCTCCGGGGATGGACACCGACTCGGCTATGGGAATGCTGACCCCACTGGCCGCAGCCCCGATCAGTACCTGGACTCCCTCCACGTCCACCAGCATGCGGGCTGCCTCCACCCCGGGGATGGCGCTGGTCTCCGTATCGGCATACTTTATCTCGACCGGAAAGCCCGCCTCTCCAAGTTGCTTCGCCGCCAGGTCCCCGGCCTTCCGGAAGCCCTCGCCGAACTCGGCCAAGGGGCCGGTGAGGGGGACCAAAGCTCCTATCTTGACTTTGGCTGCCTTGGGGCCGCAGCCGGCCAGCACTACACTGACAACGAGCAGCAAAGAGAGTATGGCAAACAGTCGCTTTCTCATGATTCCTCCTACCTTGAGTGTTGACCCCGGCTGTGGCCGGGCTTAGTGAGATGAAGCTCGGCTCGATACGATTCGTGAGTCGATGGCTGTGCATCCTCCTTTCAGCGCTGAGCGTCCCGATCAAGCCGACCCGTGGGCTCGCCCGAACGCTTGTTGTCTGTGGCAAGCGGAACACATAATTTGCATTATATCACCTGCCCGTTGCATGTCAAGCTGCTCCAGTGAAGCCATCGAAAAACGGGTTTGTCACAGGTGAGCCGTAGCGCAGCGAAGGCGAAGGATCTCTGTCTTGTGCGGTTCAGACTCTTCGCTTGTACCCCTGAAGTTGGGGGCACTTGTACCCCTGGAGTTCGGGGCACTTGTACCCCTGAAGTTGGGAGCACTTGTACCCCTGAAGTTGGGGGCACTTCCGCTCAGAGTGGCAACGACGGCAGCTCATACAGGGTTTTTCGATACTCTCGTCCAGGGCGTTTGACATATTGGCCGCGCCGACTATCATGGAGTGGAAGCTCCTGGAGACCGCCGCCGCCCGTGCCGGGCCATGAGGGGGACCCACGACGGGCGAGGCGGCTGTGCCGTCGGAGAGGTGCCAGATGACAGATGAAGGCAAGCCCACGGATCAGTTGCTCACCGAGATGGCGCGATTGCGCCAGAGGGTTGCCGAACTCGAGGCATCGGCCCGCGAGCATTCGAAAGTGGAGGAAGCGCTTCGCCACTGCGAACGCAAGCTCCGCAGCCTCGTTGAGCAATCGGAGGATGGCATCGTCTTGACCAACGGCCGGGGGATGGTCGCCGAATGGAGCCCGAGCCAGGAACGAATCACCGGGATAAAGCGGACCGAGGCCGTGGGCCGAGCCCTTTGGGACGTCCACTTCCAGATGGCCTTGCAGAAGGATAGAACCCCAGCAACATACCAACAATGCAAAGCCAGGATACTTGACTTGCTGACAACGGGCAAGTCACCCCGGTCGGGACAGTCCGAGGAGCGAGAGATCGAGCGGCCCGATGGAGCACGGAGGGTGGTTCGGTCGATGCTTTTCCCTATCCGTACGCAGAGCGGCTGGTTGGCTGGCAGCCTCTGCCGCGACATCACCGGGCACCCGTACCCCGAACAGGCCCGCAGACTGGCAGATGCCAACGAATCGCTGAGAGAGGAGATGGCCGAGAGCAGGCCCGTAGAGAACGAGCTGCGCGAGAGCCTAAGACGATATGCGCTGGCCACAGGCGCGGCCAGGGTTGGGGTCTGGGACTGGAACCCTGACACCGACGACATCTATCTCGATCCCAGCCTGAAGGCCCTGCTCGGCTACGAGGATCACGAGATCCGGAACCACCTTGACGATTGGCACAAACTCGTTCATCCCGATGACGCGGCGCGAGTGGCGGCTGAAGCTGATGCGCACCGCAAGGGGCTGACCCCTCGCTACGAAAGCACCTACCGGATGCTCCACCGGGATGGGAGTAGCCGCTGGTTCCTGGCACGCGGGACCACGTTGCGGCGTGCAGACGGGAAGCCACATCGCGTGGTGGGAGCCTACGCCGACATCACCGAGGAAAAGAGATCGGAGGAGGCGCTGCAAAGGGCTCGAGATGAGATGGAAGAGACGGTCCGCGAGCGAACCGCCCAACTAGCGAGGGCCAATCAACTGCTGAAACAAGAGATCGTCGAGCGCAAGGAGGGCGTCGAGGACGCACTGCGCGAATCGGAAGCGAACTGGCAGTCGCTGGTAAAGAATGCCCCAGACATGATCCTCACGGTGGATCGCGAAGGGAAAATCCTGTTCATAAACCGCACTCCACCGGGCATGACTGTAGAAGATGCTCTGGGGAGAAGCATCATAGACTGTGTTCGAGACAGCCATCGCTCGGCGGCGAGAGAGTCACTCCAGCGAGTGTACCGTACTGGGCAGGCCGAATACTGCGAGATCGCTGCCCGGGGCCCCTATGGTAGCACCTCCTGGTATGCGACCCGGCTTGGACCCATCAAGCGCGATGGTGAGGTGGTCTCGGTGATGCTGGTCTCCAGGGACATCACCGAGCGCAGGCGTGCTCGCGACAAACTGCTAAAGGCCCGCGATGAGATGGAAGTGCGAGTATATGAACGGACAGCCGCATTGCTGCAGGCCAATGCGCAACTCGAGCAGGAGATCGCCGAGCGCAAACGCGCTCAAGAGGAGATCCTGGCCTACCAGGAGAAGCTGCGTTCGCTGGGCTCGGAATTGCAGTTAGCTGAGGAGCGCGAGCGGCGGCACATTGCAGCGGACCTCCACGATCAGGTAGGTCAGACCCTGGCTCTCTGCAGGATCAAGATGGGAGCGCTGCGGGAGGCGGCTGCCACGCCCGGTCTGGCCCAGTCTCTGGACGAAATGCGAGCGATGATGGAGACGGCTATCGCATACACAAGATCCCTGACCTACCAACTCAGCCCTCCCATTCTCTACGAGCTAGGCTTTGAGGCGGGCGTGGAGTGGCTTTGCGAGGACCTTCTGGAGCGGCACGGGGTGACGTGTGGTCTCAAGATCGGTCGGCAGCCCAAGCCCCTGGATGACGATGTCCGCGTTCTTCTCTTCCGAGCCGTGCGAGAACTGCTGGTGAACGTGGCCAAACATGCCCAGGCGAGCAGCGCAGAGGTCTCCGTTCGTAGAGACGGTCAGGAGATCCGAATCGTCGTCAAAGACGACGGGATCGGCTTTGATGCCTCAAGAACCGTCGCTCGCATACGCGAAAGGGAAGGCTTCGGGTTGTTTCTATACCAGGAGCGATTGAGCCACCTCGGCGGACGCCTAGAAGTCGAATCGAGTCCCGGAAAGGGCACCAGAGTTACCCTGGTGGCACCACTGAAGCGCGACGAGGAAGCGCGACTAGAGGAGAGCCATGAGGATAACGGTTCTGTTGGCTGACGACCACAAGATAATGCGTGACGGGCTCCGCTCCCTCATCGAGCGGGAACCCGACATGGAAGTGGTAGGGGAGGCGGCGGACGGGCGCAGGACGGTGCAACTGGTGCGCGAGCTATCGCCCGACGTGGTCATCATGGATGTCACCATGCCTCATCTGAACGGGCTGGAAGCCACCCGCCAGATCGTCGCAGAAGCGCCCAAGGTCAAGGTGATCGCCCTCTCGATGCACTCGGACAGCCGGTTTGTGGCCGGGATGCTGCGGGCCGGAGGATCGGGCTACCTGCTGAAGGACTGCGCCTTCGAGGAACTGGTCCACGCCATACGCACCGTGACCGCAAACCAGGCCTATCTCAGTCCGGCCATAACCGGCATCGTGGTGGAAGACTATGTGCGCCGCGTGCCGCCTCGCGAGTTGTCGGCCTTCTCTGTGCTCACCCCCAGGGAGCGCGAAGTGCTCCAGCTTCTGGCAGAAGGCCAGACCACCAGAGGAATCGCCTCTCGCCTTCATACCAGCGTGAAAACCATAGAGACGCATCGACGACACATCATGGGCAAGCTGGACATCAGCGGCGTTGCCGAGCTGACCAAGTACGCCATTCGCGAAGGACTGACATCCCTCGACATTTGATCCCCTTGCGGCAGTGCCCCTGGCCCCGCGCCATCACTTTCGTCTATCTCTGAGCTTCCAATTCAGGTATTCCCCAGCACAGAATCAGGGTTTCCCTGATTGACCTGCCACCCACTATGTGAGATGCTTGTAAGCAAGTTACTGAACGCGCTTGCGCGGCACGGGTAGATCGAGGGGATGCATCTGTGGACGCGGTCCCTGGAAGGCCGGCACTGCAGGCTTCAGGGAGGGCCGGGTAGACACGGCAACCAGGCTGCGATTGTGCCCCCCCTTTCTTCCCCTGTCCTCGCGCTGGCCAGCACCCGCTGGAGGACACTCATCTGGCGCCAGGAACCTTCGGCTCCGATAGAGGCGCCATCCGACCTGGCCGGGAGGAGTTGCGGTCATGCGCGCCACAATCGCCCACATCCAGAGCGCCCTGGAGCCGAACCGGGCGGCAGTCCCCCATGGCCTGCCTCTTCCGGCTCGAGCATGGCTTGCCCTAGCCGTTGCGACCGCATATCTGTCAGGGTTCTTCCCACTCTGTCGCCTGGTGGGCCCAACCGCGTGCGCTCTGGCCGGGGTCCTGGTTGCTGTGGTTGGATGGCTTTGCGGCCTTCGGGTGGGGCTGATCGCGGGATTGCTCTTCCTTCCCGTGAACATGCTGCTTTGCGGCTTGGCCGAGGATTCAGGCCGGAATGTGATTCTTCCATCAGGTGGCACCCTGGGACGTGTTGTTGTGATACACGTCGTTGCGGTGGTCGTCGGTGGGCTGGTCGGGCTGGTGCACGACCTGTGTGCCCAGCTTGGCGAAGCGTTTGCCCACCTCAGGCAGTCGAAACTGGCGTTGCGGCAGAGCGAGGACAAATGCCGTTTTCTCACAGAAAACCAGAGCGATCTCCTGGTCAAGCTTGGCCCCCGGCGCACGCTTTGGTTCGTCAGTCCGTCGTTCTGTGACATGTTCGGCCAGACAGAGGAGGAGCTGCTGGGGAGCACGTTCACACCTCTGATCCATGAGAAAGACAGGGAGAAAACGGCCCAGGCAGTGAAGGATGTCTATGGGCCACCCTACTCTTGCCGCTTCGCCCACAGGGTGATGACAAGACTCGGTTGGCGGTGGCTCGAGTGGATTGGCAGCGCAGTCCTGAACGAGCGGAATGGAGTGATGGATACCGTTTGGCGAGGAAGAGACATCACCGAGCAAGAGCGGATCCAAAATACGCTGCGAGAAAGCGAGGGACGCTACAAGTCTCTGGTGGAGAACATCGACCGAGGAATCTCCTTGATCGACACCGACTACCGGATCGTCACGACGAATGGCACTCTTCACAGTCCCCACAGCGGGGCGCCCGGCGACGTCATTGGCCGCAAGTGCTACAGGCGCTTCAGGGGGCTGTCAGCGGTCTGCCCAAGTTGCCCAGGAGCTGAGGCCATGGCCTCGGGGCAGCCGGCAGAGGGTGAGATGCAGGTTGTGCAAGACGATGGCGAGTCTCGCTCGCTGCGGGTCCAGGCCTTCCCAACATTCGGTCCCGATGGCGCAACAACGGGATTCATCGAGCTCGTGGACGACCTCACCGAGCGCAAGAGCCTTGAGGAGCAGCTTCGCCAAGCCCAGAGAATGGAGGCCATTGGGCACCTTGCCGGTGGGATCGCCCATGACTTTAGCAATCTGTTGACGGTCATCAACGGATACAGCGAGGACATCTTGAAGGCTCTTGATTCTCAGGCTCCCCTGCGGCGGAAACTCGAGCCCATACATCAGGCAGGGCTGCGAGCGGCCAGTCTCACCCGTAGTCTGCTGGCCTTTGCCAGCCGCCAGGCTGTGAGAAAGCGCGTGCTCGACCTCAATGACGTGCTCGAGGGGATCGGCGAGATGCTCCGCCGACTGATCGACGAGCGCATCCAGTTGGAGATCAACTTGTCCGAAGACCTGGGAAGTGTGAGGATCGGACCCGGCCAGATCGAGCAGGTGGTGTTCAATCTTGCAGTGAACGCACGCGATGCCATGCCCAATGGAGGCACGCTCACTCTGGAGACGTCCAACGTCTGGCTGGATGAGACGAACACCTCCGGGTACCTGAGAGTCAAGCCGGGCCCCTACATTCTGCTGGCGGTCAGCGACACTGGATGCGGCATGAGCGCGGACGTAAAAGAACACCTCTTCGAGCCCTTCTTCACCACCAAAGAACCGGGCAAGGGCACGGGGCTGGGCCTGGCAACGGTCTACCGAATCATAGAGGAGAGTGGTGGCAACATCCAGGTTAGCAGCGCGCCCGGCCTGGGTACCACCTTCAAGATCTATCTGCCCCAGGTGAACGAGACACCCGAGCGGACGGATGCCAGTGCGAGAGCTGCTGCGTCACCGCGTGGCAGCGAGACTATCCTGGTGGTTGAGGATCAGGCCTACGTGTGCGAGTTCTCCGCATACACCCTGCGACGCCTGGGCTACACGGTATTGGTGGCACCTGACGGGGCAAAGGCCCTCGCCCTTGTCCGGAACCGAAAACAGCCGATCGACTTGGTGCTGGCAGACCTGGTCATGCCCCACATGTGTGGACGAGAGTTCGTCAGAGAGCTGAGCAAGCTACAGTCAGGCTTTGGAGTAGTCTACATGTCGGGCTACTCTGACGACCCCGCTTACAGCGCTCACTTCGTCGCCAAGCCCTTCACCATGGAAACACTGGCCAGGACGGTGCGCGAGGCGCTGGACGCGCGTGGGGACGAGTCTGTCACCGACGGCCCACAGTTGGCGATCCCCTTTGTGGTAGAGACTGAGCAGAGACTGCGAACGGGTCCAAGCCACGCGGACTATGCGCCCGCACCCTGAAGCGAGGAGATCACCCGCCCTGCCCTCCCGCTGCCCGACCAAAGATGGGGGTACGCGGTTCTGAACGCGGCCTGTTGACACAATCGCGCAACTCTCTGAGAGCGATGCCCTTCGCTCCCCCCAGAAGGACTCTGCCTCCGCCGCCTACAACGAATGTCCTGAACGGTGAGTCTGCTTATTCTTGCCCGGCACTGCGCGTGAGGCACACCTAATAGACCCCATACCTCTTCACCAATTCGAGCACCCGGCAATATCGCTGGAAGCTCACGTTGTTGGGCACCGAGTGGTCCGAGTGGTAGATATAGCCGCCGCCCCTCTTGGCAAAGGGAATCTTGCTCTTGATCTCTTCCTCGATCACCGAGGGATCGGGATCAGCCATGGCCCGCACATCTATGCCGCCCATAAAGGCCAGCCGGTCGCCGAATTCCCTCTTCAACGCGATGACATCCATGCCAGCCTTGACCTCCAAGGGATTCAGACAGGTCAGTCCCTCCTTGACCAGGTAGGGCACGAACTCGAGAATGCGGCCATCGCTGTGCAGGATGACGGGGAGTCCCTTGCTCCCAAAGTAGCCGAAGAGCCGCTCGAAGGTGGGATGAAGCTGCTCCTCGAAGTGACGCGGCGAGAAAAAGGTTCCGCTGCGGTAGCCCAGGTCGCAGGCCAGAAAGACACCATCGAACACGAATCCGCCATCGACCATCATCTCATAGTTGGCTATGACCAGATCGGCGTTGGTCTCGTACATGTCGATGACCCATTCCGGCTCGGTGGCCACGGCTATAAGCAACCGTTCAGTGCCCACATAGGCCTGGTGAATGTGGCCAAAGCCAATGGGCGCCGTGTAGCAGACGAACTTGCCCGCCGCCCTGGCCCTCTTGCACCCCTCCAGCCCCACGCGCCACTCCGCTCGCGCCCCTACTTGAAGCGAGTCTTCGCGCTCATCGTGGGAGAGACCCACAATGGGCTGATCGCCCTCCCAATCGATCCTGTACCTGGAGGGTATGAGCCGCTCCTTGATGCGCTCCCAATCCGTGCGGCTGTCGCAAGGGAATTCGAGCCACTCTGGCACGCTGGCATAGTCCTTGCGGTTGCGCCGTAGCCCCCCATAGGGAGTGGTCTCTATGACGCATTCGTCGTCCTCACTGACCGTCCTCACCGGGAAGCGCGGACTGACGTCGCCCCCGAAGCTGACCATGTCGTAGTCAAAGTACTCGGCAAGGGACACGGTCGCGGGCGCACCCTCTCGGCGCCAGCGGTCCACGGTCGAAGCCCACAGGGAGTCATGGATGGGCACCCTGTCCGATTCCTGGTGGTTGAGAGCCGCCGACACTCGTTCGCGCGAGTTCATATAGGATCCCTCCTCATTCCTTTCTCAGATTTGCATATTTCGATAGGGAGGTGCAAAAGACGGAGAATCTCTCCGCCCATGCCATCCGCCTGTCATAACCGGCCGTATAGAGCCCCACTACCCCGACAACAAGCGCTTCAATCTGTCGGCGATGACCCGCTCATCTCCGTCCACTATGGTCTCTACCGAAAGAGTGATGGCGTCCTCGCGCAAGCGCACCCAGATGCTGGGGTCGCCTTCCCTCAATGCCTCGGCTGTCTCTGCAACCGTTCTCCCCAACGCCTTCTCATCGACCCTTACCAGCAGGCCGGTCACCGGGCTCCCTTCGGGGACCACCTGGATACCAGCGACCCCCTCCAGCCCTCTCTGGAGATTGGCCACCCGTCTCCCGTAAGTCAGGAATCTGGCCTGGTGGTCCATGGTCAGCCACTCGCGGAGGGCAACGACCACGGCGATTATCTCCTGTCTGTCCAGTTTCATCGGCCGGCCGAAGCTTCGGTGTACGGTGGACTCGAACCCGATGAAGCCATGCAGCGCCGCCGCCTCGACCAGATCTTTCCTCCCACAGAGGATGCCCGTCGAGTTGGGGCCGCCAAAGTACTTGGCACCGTAGCCGACCAGGTCGGCGCCCATGGCTGTGTACTTGCTCAGGTTCTCCACCGGGTACACCTGACCCGCCGCATCCACGATGATGGGAACCTGGTGGCGCCTCCCAACCGCTATCACCTGCTCCAAGGGCACCACTCCTTCCCTTCCGCCGGGCGCCAGGTAGTGGATGGCCGCTGTCTTGTCGCCGATGGCTGCCTCAATCTGGTCGGGGCTGGTTCCCGACTCCTCGCCAACCTCGACCAGTGTTGCACCAGAGACGGTCACGCACCGGTCATACTTGTTGCGGAGCCCTTTCTGGATGATGACCTCATCCCTCATCCCCTTCACGTCGGGCAGCCTCTCTATCATGCCGGGATCATCTCCTGCCATGCAGGCCGCAGTGCCCAGAGCCAGCGCAGCGCAGCATCCCGGAGTTACCTGGGCAGCTTCGCAGCCCAACAGCTCCGCGATTATCTCGCCGGTCCTGTCGAGCAACTCCTTCATGTCCACATAGTAACGATTGGCCGCTTGCATCGCGCGGCTGACCTTGGTAGAGAGGATCGACCCACCCAGCAAGGTCCTGTTCTCGCCTGTGGCGTTGATCACCGGCCTCACCCCCAACTCCTCGTAGGTCTCGCGTCCGCTTGCGTTGCTCATTGCCCGCCTCCCTCCTGAGACTGAGCCAACTACTTTGACACCCTTGAGCTTCTGACGAAATGCCATGAACACGACACAATCGCACGCCCGACCTGTTCGACCATGGCCCCCTGCATCCGCACGAGTCAAACGCACCCAGGCCAGAATCGCCCTACACGCAATACCTCCTGGGTCACAGGAAGGCGCGCTTTGGCTGGGAGGTCCCCGCTGCCCCGATCTGGCCCGGATGGCGCTCGGGGCCAGCGTGCAGCCAGAGGTTGACGCAGGGATCATCCACGTCAGAGATCAGGTGGTGGTCCTCGCCGGGTTCGACGATGAACACGTCGCCGGTGACCATGGGGTGCATCTCACCGTTGAGCTCCATCATGGCCTTGCCCTGGAGAAGGATGAACGCCTCGCTATCCTCGTGCACGTGCCAGTCTCTGCCGCCCGCCCCGTCATCGGTGTGAGTGCGCAGGCCAGGGGGCTTGTAGGAAAGGATCCCCTGGCAAAGGTATTCGCCCGCGATGAGTCCCTTCAAGAAGTGGCCCTCGCGCACGTCGGGAAGTTGGTTGAGTCGCAGTTTGATCATCGCAATGCCTCCTGTACCTTGGGATTGTGGCAGGCCACGCCCTCGCCAGGCAGCGTCTCAGCGACCACCATTGAAAGGCAGCGGCCGCAGCTCTGGCACAAGGCCCGATCCGACGCTCCAGTGCGCAGCTTGTTGGGAAGGTCCGGCTCTGCAATCAAAGGACGGGACATGCTGATGAGTTGCACCACCTCGCTGGCCAGCACCTCCTCCATGACCGACCGAGAACGGAAGCCGTAGACCAGCGCAAGGGGGAAGTGCGTCCCGACCGCCTCGCGCACAGCCTCGGCCATGGGGAGGAAGACGGCCTCACGCTTCGCGCGCATCCCTTCGGGAATGCCTCTCGCATGGCTGATCTCGATGCAGTCTATGCCATAGGTGGCGCAGGCCGCTGCGACCCGGGCGCCCATGGGGATACTGAGCCCGTTCTCCTTGCTGCCAGCCACGCCCAACTTGATCCACACTGGATAGTCGTCACCTACCTGGCGGCGCACCTCCGCTGACACCTCTTTGAGAAAGGTGAGCCGCCTCTCAAAGCTGCCGCCCCACCGGTCCTGCCGAAGGTTGGTCGCCGGGCTGAGGAACTGGGTGATGAGGTAGCCATGCGCGCCATGCAGCTCTACGCCATCCAGGCCAGCCTCGCGAACTCGCCGTGCCGCCTGCCCGTAAGCGATCACGAGCCCTTGTATCTCATCCTCGGTCATCGAGCGGGAAGTCACCGAATCGTTGCTGGCAACGCCGGAGGGAGAGAGCGGCTCGGGGGTCACGGCAGGATCGACCTGCACTCCCCCGTGGTTTATTTGCATCATCACTCTAGCGCCGGCTTCCTGGGCGGGGCGTATGGCCTCACGCCAGGCGGGAATCAGGTCGTCGCTGGCGATGGAGGACATCTCTGGGTGAGTCTTGCCCGACCGGGCAACATAGGCGTGTCCGGTGACGATTAGGCCCACGCCTCCCTCACCCAGTGCCCGGTACAGCGCCCGCAGCTTGGGCAAGGGTGCGCCGGTTCCCGGGTCAGCCATACCCTCCATGGTGGCCGAGCGCATGATGCGATTGCGCAGTTGCAGAGAGCCGATGGTGATCGGGGCGAATAGTCCAGGCATCTCGCTCCTTCCTCGCGATGTGGCGGCCAGCTCAGAGCCTGCGTCCTGTGCCATTATAGATTCCCGCGAGCAGGCAGGCAAGCGAAGGGTCGGCGGCTATGACAATCTGGCGGGGTCTGCCGGACTTGCTGGGCCATGCCCACGCCGCTATAATCCAGCCGGTGACACAAGCGTGGAAGGAGGGTCATTGAGACATGGCAGAGGCAAAGGTGGGCATCATCGGCGGCAGTGGCCTCTACGAGATAGAGGGGCTGGGCGACGTTGAAGAGGTGTCGCTGGATACCCCTTTTGGAAGGCCCAGCGATAGCATCCTCCTGGGCACCCTGGCTGGAGTGCGGGTGGCCTTCCTTCCTCGACACGGGAGGGGACACCCAATCAGCCCCAGTGAGCTTCCTGCCAGGGCCAATATCTGGGCGATGAAAAGGCTGGGGGTGGCGCACCTTCTCTCTGTCAGCGCCGTGGGGGGCCTCCGCGAGGAGCTGGCACCGAGGGATGTGGTCATCCCCGACCAGATCCTAGACCGAACCAAGGGGGCGCGTCCCCCATCCTTCTTTGGCCAGGGACTGGTGGTGCACGTGGCCTTTGCCGAGCCCTATTGTCCAGAGCTCCGGCAGATCGCCTACGACGCTGCCATCGAGGCGGGAGCCAGAACTCACCGAGGCGGGACCATGGTGGTGATCGAGGGGCCGCAGTTCTCCACCAAGGCCGAGTCCCACTTCTATCGACAAATCGGTTGCGACATCATCGGCATGACCGCACTGCCGGAGGCCAAGCTGGCCCGAGAGGCAGAGATCTGCTACGCCACCGTGGCCATGGTCACCGACTATGATTGCTGGCACGAATCGGAAGAGCCGGTCACCGTGCAGATGGTGGTGGCCAACCTGCTGGCCAACGCAGACACGGCAAAGGCCATCATCATGGCCGCACTGCCCCGAATCGCAGCGGCCGAGCGGGACTGCCAGTGCGGCCGCGCCCTGGCCGATGCCATCATCACCCGTCGCGAGGCCATGCCGCCCGAGCGTGTGGAGATGCTCAAGCTGCTGGTGAGCAAGTACCTGGACTGAAGGCCACAAGACGCGTGTGGGCGGACGCTGTGGGCATCACGTGGTGGCCCACCTCCCGACTCGAGGGCGACACCGTATCCGCGGCCTGGGAGCGAGTTGTCGAGTCTACTCCCTCGCGCGCCATTCACCCAACTTGGCTTTGGCGCGCTTCAGGCGGAATAGCTCCTCCCGGTCCTTCTCCTCCAACGTCTCCTGGATGTAGGCTACCGTCTCCTGATACGAGGGGATAAAGATGTTCTCCAGGGCGTTCACCCGCCTCTGAGCGCGACGTAGCTCCAAGGCCAGACGCCACACGGTGGTTACCTTCTCAGCCAGTTGGGCTATCAGGTCCAGCGCTGCCCCCCACTCCTCTCGGACTTGGTCCAGAAGGACGCTGGTGTCGCCAAAGCCATAGGACAGCCCTCTTTCTGCGCCCTCGCAACTGACCGAAGGCACGACCACCCCCATGATGCTGCGAGGTATCACACGGACACGGACCTCTCGTGGTCTTGACAGGGCGATGCGCATCACCCTCTGGGTACCCATGACCGCGCGCGCCTCCTGCAAACTGGCATACGCTCTTGCGAACTGCTCGTCGGCCTGTTCCCTGGCGCGTTCTGCATCTCCTATCAGGCTGAGGATCTCCATGATGAGTACGTCGCGCTTCTTGTCCAGCAGGCGGTGGCCTTCCTGGGCCAGCGCCAGGTGCTGCTTCGTGGCGAGCAGACTGCTGCGCGTCGCCGGGATCTTTAGCCGGGCCATGCTAACTCCCTGGCTCCATAGCCCCTACATAGTGCTCAGCCAGTTCCTCCTCGCTAACCCTGGTCAATTCATCCTTGGGCAACAGCCCCAGCACCTCCCACCCGAGATCCAGGGTCATTTCGATAGGACGCATCTCGTCGAGGCCCTGATTCACAAAGCGCTGCTCAAAGGCCTCGCCGAAGGCGACGTAGCACTTGTCTGCCTCCGACAGCTCCTCCTCGCCGATGACGGATGCAAGCGAGCGTACCTCTTGGACGTGGGCGTACGCAGCATAGAGCTGGTTGGACAGGGCCGGGTGGTCTGACCGGGTATGCCCGTCGCCGATGCCGTCCTTCATCAGGCGGGATAGCGATGGCAGCACGTTGATGCAGGGATACACCCCGCGCCGCGACAACTCGCGACTTAGCACGAGCTGTCCCTCGGTGATGTAGCCGGTCAGATCAGGGAGAGGATGACTGATGTCATCGTTGGGCATGGTCAAGATGGGCACTTGAGTGATGGACCCCTTCCCGCCCTGGAGGATGCCGGTGCGCTCGTACAACGAGGCCAGGTCACTGTACAGGTAGCCAGGGTACCCTTTGCGGCTGGGCACCTCACCCCGCTGGCTGGCCAATTCGCGCAGCGCCTCGCCATAGTTGGTCATGTCGGTCATAATTACCAGCACGTGCATGCCCTTCTCAAAGGCCAGGAACTCTGCCAGGGTCAACGCGACTCGGGGCGTGGTAATGCGCTCCATCGGCGGATCATCGGCCAGGTTGAGGAACATGGCCGTGTTCCCCAGCGCACCGCTCTCTTCAAAGCTCCTCCGGAAGAACTCTGCATCGTCATGCTTCACGCCCATGGCTGCAAAAACGACGGCAAACTCCCCACCTGACCCGGTAAGGTGGGCCTGACGAGCGATCTGGGCGGCCAGTTCATTGTGCGGCAGCCCGCTGGCCGAAAAGGTGGGCAGCTTCTGTCCGCGGATCAGGGTATTCATCCCGTCGATGGCAGAGATACCGGTGACAATGAGATCGCGAGGATAGGCGCGACGAGTTGGATTGATGGGGAACCCGTTCACGTCGAGCCGCGCCTCAGAGACGGGCATCGCGATGCCATCGATGGGCTCACCAAGCCCGTTGAGAACTCGGCCCAGCATCTCTGAGGTGACCGGAATCTGCAGCGGTCTTCCGGCAAAGCGCACACGAGCTGAAGACTTTTCAAGGCCCGTCGTGCCGCCCCATATCTCGATCACCGCCCCCCGCTCACCGACCTCCAACACGTGGCCTCGACGAAGCTCACCGTCAGGAAGCAGTATTTCGGCGGTCTCGCCATAGCCCACGTCGGCGGCTCCCTCGACCACGACGATGGGACCATAGATCTCGCTCAAGCCCTGATACTGTTTGGTGATCAACCTGGAGTGCCCAGCTATCGCCTCGGGTCTCACCTTGTCGCTCATGCCACATAGTCCTTCTCGATGCGATCCAACTGCTGGTCCATTCGATTGCGCAACTCTTCCAGAGGAGACAGGTCATCGTTGCGGACGTTGGCCTTGGCCCTGATCAGCTCGGGCCACACATCCACCTCGCTCTGAATCCGCCCCACAGGAGCGCCTTTGGCGATGATCTCGCCACCCTTGTGAAAGACGTGCATCAGCAGGCGGAGCAGGGCCACTTGCTTCTCGGGTGACGAGTAGGTATCGATCGGGTGCATGGCGTTCTGCTGCAGAAACGCTTCCTTGATAAGCCTTGCCACCAGCAGAACGAAGCGCTGCGAGTCGGGCAGAGTGTCCGGCCCAACCAGCTTGACGATTTCCTGCAACTGGGCCTCGTGCTGCAGGATGTCCATCACTTGGCCACGAAGCTCTGCCCACTCTGGGTGCACGTTCTCGGCCCACCAACCGCTCACCTGAGGAACGTAGCCGCTGTAGCTATCCAGCCAGTTGACCGAGGGAAAATGGCGGGCCGCTGCCAGCGTCTTGTCCAAGGCCCAAAAGACTCGAACGAAGCGACGGGTGTGCTGGGTGACCGGCTCAGAGAAATCTGCACTGGGTGGGGAAACCGCACCGACCATGGTCACTGATCCCTCGTGCCCGCTCAGGGTGGTCACCAGACCAGCGCGTTCGTAGAATGCGGCCAGTCGCGACGGGAGATAGGCCGGGAAGCCCTCTTCGGCGGGCATCTCTTCCAGGCGGCCCGAGACTTCTCTCAGGGCCTCGGCCCAGCGAGAAGTCGAGTCGGCCATCAGGGCAACGTGGTAGCCCATATCACGGTAATACTCTGCCAGGGTGACGCCGGTGTATATGCTGGCCTCCCTCGCAGCTACAGGCATGTTGGATGTGTTGGCAATGAGGATGGTCCGCTCCATCAGCGAGTGGCCCGTCTTGGGGTCCTGTAGCCTGGAGAACTGGACCAGCACATCGGTCATCTCGTTGCCGCGCTCGCCACAGCCAATGTACACGACGATATCCGCGTCCGACCACTTGGCCAAGGCGTGTTGGAGCACGGTCTTGCCTGCACCGAATCCACCGGGCACCGCAGCGGTTCCGCCCTTGGCAATCGGGAACAGGGTATCCACCACGCGCTGACCGGTAATAAGAGGAGTCCTGGGGCTCAGCCTTGTGGCGATCGGTCGGCGAGCGCGCACTGGCCAATGGCACATCATAGTCAGATCTTGCTCACCAGCTCTGCCGTCAAGGCGGGCGATGGGCTCGGTCACCGTGTACTCCCCGGCTGGGGCGACCCAGATCAAGGTGCCAGAGAGATTGGGTGGCACCATCACGCGATGCTCGACGAGCATGGTTTCTGGGATGGTACCCAGTATCTCGCCCCCGTGTACCCTGGTCCCCGGCTCCACCAGGGGCGCAAAGGTCCAGGAACGCTCGCGGTCCAGAGCGGCGGCGGTCATGCCGCGCTGAATGAACGGTCCCGACTTTTGGGCCAGCACCTCGAGGGGACGCTGGATACCATCAAAGATGCCGCCCATGAGCCCCGGCCCCAGTTCAACGCTCAAGGGCATCCCCGTTCCATACATCGGGTCTCCCGGCTTGAGGCCAGACGTGTCCTCGTAGACCTGAACGACCGCCGTGCTCTGGTGCATGGCAATTAGCTCACCCACCAGATGCTGCTGGCCCACGTGCACCTGTTCCAGCATCTGCACCTTGCCAGTCATCCGCGCACGCACCACCGGGCCACTGATCCAGGTCAGGTGACCAACACTGTCCACTTTGCCGCTCCCCCGCTTCAATGAATGGGCCAAGTCTCCGACCCGTCGGCTCGCCTAGCACCCGCGGCCAAATCAGACCCCTGCAAGAGCAGAGCACTCGCCTCGTCGCGCAGACTCCTTTTGGCCAAGGCCAGTCGTCCTTCGAGCGAATTGTCCACGATCTCTTGGGAGTCTGCCCGGCGCACGATGACGCCCCCCCAGGCAGGCCTCATCGCCCCGACCATGGTCAGGCTGGTCACGCCATGAATCGTAGCCAGACGCCGCGCCAATTCCTGCAAGACGTCGGCCGTAATCAACTCGCGGTCCTGGTCGGCGGCGCTGATCTCCAGAGGCCCCCCCGAAAGCTGCCCTACTGCGTCGCTCGCCAGACGCTCGATCAAGGCCAGTCGCTCGGAGGGGCTCCCTTGCCCGCGTGCTCGCAACGCCGACTCGGCTTCACGCCACACGTTCTCGAGACACCCCTCACGACGCTGGAGCAGGATCTGTTTCGCCCCCAGCCGCGCCCTAGCAACGGCTTGCCGTCGATGTGCCTCGATGCTATGTGCGGTGCGCCGGCCGATCTCTTGGCGCATTGCCTCCCCTTGAGCCGCGGCGCTCTCGATCAGTCGGCGAGCTTCTGCCTTGGCTCCTCCGATCAAGCCCAATGCCCTTCTGCGGGCCTGACTATGCACATAGCTCTCCAACCCGCTACCGATAATCGAGGTCATCAGTCACCTCCCAGGCCCACACCGACGGCTCGCTGCACAGAGTCGCGCAAGGAAGGGCCGGTGGGCCCTGGCTCCTCACCAGGTATCTCTACGACCAATGGGGCCATGCTCTCCGCTTCCAGCACATCCATCCGCTCGCGTGCCAACTGGGCGACGTCTGTTGTCACCAGAAGCAGACCAATCGTGTCGTCCTTGGTACAGGCGTCAAGAGCATCCTCCAGTTCCGTGGCATCGCGAACCACTCGCCCATCCACGCCGACCAGAGACAGGCCCAGAACAGAAGCCAGACCGCCAATCACGTACATGCGCATGGCCACCTCACCTCACGAGGCACCGCCCTGGCCCTTCACCGGTTCAGAATCATGAACGAGATGATGAGGCCATAGATGGCGATGCCCTCGGCCAGTCCCACAAAGATGAGCGCACGGCCAAAGATCTCGGGCTTCTCGGTAATGCCTCCGATGGCGGCGGCGCCCGAGATTGCCACTGCGATGCCGGCGCCGATGCAGGCTACGCCGGTCGCTATGGCAGCCGCCATCGCGCTGTTGTCTTGCCCCGCCGAGGCCTCGCCCGCACCCTCATCAGCACGAACCACCATTGGGCTGCTGAGAGACAGGGCCACCAGGCCAATGCAGACCAGTACAGCGACGCCGTTGAGGCTCAGCAGACCTCCGATCACGGTGCGCAACGCCCTTTTGGGGCGACGCGAGCGGCAAGCCTTCAACAGAACCGCCACGGCAGCAGCGGTGGTTGCTGTCAGCAGAAAGATCATCAACGCATACATCACGGACTGCTCCTTTCGTAGTGCTCTGGCGCCATCCACAATCGCCCAAGGCCTGGCTTCAGACGGTGTACAGGGTGAGCGGTTTGAAGGGAGTGCCTTCGCCCGCGAAAAACTTGCCAAACAACTCATAATACTCCAGCCGCATGGTCTGGATGGCGACGATCAGCCCCTCGAAGCCGATGACCACGATATTGCCCCCCACAATGATCAGGACACGCAAGACGCTTCCCGCCGCGCCAGACCCCACCAGGTCTGCCAGGATAAAGACCACCATACTGAGGCCGGCGTGGGCTACGGCAAATGCTCCCAGCCGCACGAAGGAAAGCGTGTTGCTGGCATAGCCGATGAATGTTTCGAACAACTCAAAGAAACTCTGAACGAGAAACATGCCCAGGCTGCCATGGACGAGGGGACGCCTTCCAGTGACCAGGTTGGTGAGGGGTTCAGCAAAGAGCAAAGCCAAGGTCAACATCCCCAGGGCTCCGGCTACCCATCCAGGTAGTGACCCAGCCACCATAGGCAACACCAGCAGGGCCAGGAGACACCAGTAGAGCAGCAGCCCCACGATCCCATTCCGGTCAAAGATTGCCTCAAGAATGGTCCGGCTGCGTGCCGCCGAAGCCAACCGACAAAAGAAGCCGATATTGAGCACCAGGACTCCGAGACCCACCGCTGCGCCCAGCAGTATCAGCATGTCATGCATGGGGCTGAGGACATGGGGAATGAGTTCCTCCATGCCAAACACGCTGCCGTAGAGCAGGCCGAACAGAGCCGACGACAGTCCGCAGCCTATGAGCACGGTGCCCATCTGCGCCATAGAAGCCAACTGAGGAATGACCCTCAGTGCCACCAGCGCGCCGAGAGCCACCAGCACCAAACCATGTCCGAGGTCACCGAACATGCTTCCGAACATGAGGACAAAAGTGATCCCGAGAATGGGGGTGGGATCGATCTCGCGATAGCCGGGGGTCCCGTAGGTGGTCACCAGCGCCTCAAGGGGAGTGAACAACTTCGAGTTCTTGAGCAGGGTCGGCACCCTAGCCCTGCCATCCATGCCGCGTGCCGGGCGCTCTTCAACGGTGGCCCGTCCCTCACTCGCCTCCTCGACAGCGCTTTTCAGCTCGGCCACGCGTTCCTTTGGAGCCCACCCCGCGATGAGATAGGCTTCTCCCGTTCGCCCAAAACGAGCCCTCGCATCGGCCAGGGCATGATCTCTGCGAACGCGGGTCAACATCGACTGCAGACGAGGACCGAGGTGCTGGAAGCGTTCCTGACACTGCTCCTGGAGGAGGGCGACCTCGGTCTGAGCGCCGCCAAGCCGTTCGTATGCTTCTGCCAGAGCCTCGCGCGGCGTGCCACCCAACTCGTCGGGCAGAGCCAGCGGCTCGAGGAAAGCACTTTCCAGAGCCCGTTCCAAGATGGGGGCATCCTCGTGCGCGCAGAAGCCAAACACCAGCGCATGACCGTCGTAGCGGTGGACCGGGATTATGGCATACGGGATGCGGAAGAGACTGGCCTCCAGACGGGCCAGATTCTCGGTTGGAATCGTGCCCGCGATCAGGTGCAAGAGTTCGAGCTGACGCAGATCCGAGATGCTCACAGAAAGCGGGGCCAGGCTGCTCAGCGACTTGGCCACCAGCTCCCAATGCCTGATCTCACGCTTGAGTTCAGCTTCCCTCTCGATCAGCGCATGGACCTCCTCCTCGATCTCCTGCAATTCCTCTTCGATAGCCACCAGGTCATCGGCAGGAGCCAGCCTCCCCTCCCATGACCGGGCCACGCACTCGATGCCCATCCGGTCGAGCAGCTCGTCGGTGCGCCGCTCCTGAGCAGCATAGGTGCTCACCCGCCCGAGCCATTCGGTGCCCACACCCTCCCCCCATCTGCCCAGCGAGCCCGGGTCTTGCAGATGAACAACTCCGAGACGCGCCACCGCCTCCGCTACCGCATCGATGTCGCCTTCAGGTACAAAGATGTCTAACTCTGACATCTCGACGGGAGCGAACATAGACTACTCCTCCCATCCTATCAGATGCTCGCTGATTCGCTCGTGACTCCAACCCATTCCCTTTCCTTCCAGGACGGTCACCAGATCCTGGGCCTCCAGCTCACCCAGGACCACATAGCCGAGCAGAGCTCCCAACCCGAACGGGTAGCCTCCCATGGCCCCAGTCGCCAGACTGTGCCAGTAGCGGTGGAGGGTCAGCTCCAGGCCAAGCATCATCTCACCGTCGCTCTGGGCATCCTCCAAGAAGGAGAGATCAAACGCTTCCTCACCCCAGACTCGTGCCAGGATAGCGGCAGGATCATCGCCCAGGGCAATGTCGCGGACAAGGTCCACGTCGGTGCGTATCGTATGCCAGAGTGTGTAGTTGATGATCTCTTCAGGAGACAGGCCATAATAGATACGGTGCCGGAACGCCCACAGGATATTGAGCATGTCCAATCGGGTTCCGAGGAGGCGGCGGGCGTCCTTGCCATCGTCGCCCCTCAGACGCATGATCGCCGCCGCCAAGTCGCGATAGTAGCGAATATCCGCAGCGATCTCCAACGCGAAAAGCGAACGGTCGCGCTGATACAGAGGATAGGCCGCGCGCAATGCAGATCCGTAGCGCGTGGTGGCCAGCCGATCGATCAGGCTACCCAGCGAATGCTCGCGCAGCAGCGTGTCCCAAGGCAATGTGAAGCGTTCACCCAAGGGAATCAGGAAGCCGCCAATCCTCTCCGGCGACATGCTTTGGTCAAAGCCGCGAAGCATGGCTTTGAGGTTCTCCAACTCAAAGTGGCGCCACCAGGTCAGCAGCAGTGCGCGGTTGCCGCCCCCCGTGAGGGCCATGACTCTTTGACAGTTTCTGGCCACGATGCCCCACAGATGCCGCTCGACCTGCTCCAGGCTCACGGCTCCCCTCTGCTCGGCCGCCGCGATGGCCTGGCCGTACACTGAAGTTCTGAGCAAGACCATCGCTGAGTCAAGATCATCGGTCGTCAGCAAAGCACGCCAGGTTGCCCGGTCCAGCAGTTGCGAGCGCATCCCCCTGACCCGAGCGTTGACCGCTGCATAGCGTACAGCGTCCAGCCCGATGACCATTGCTAGCCCATCCCATCCAAGGTGACTGCCACGAGGACAAAGGCCAGGGCTTCCTCAAAGTGGGCCTCGGCCACCCGCTCCCAGGCCTCCGCCAGGCGCTCGGCCTCGCCGCGAATGACACCCACCTGTTCGTCGATCTGAAGCTGCGATTCGCGCCTGGCTGCCTCGCCCTCTTCCCTTGCCTGAACCTCCATCGACGCAAGGAGTTCCTCGGCGCGCCGCCGTGCCTCGGCCACGATCCGACTCGCCTCTGCCTGGGCATCTCTGAGCATGGCCTTAGCTTGGTGTTCGAGCGCCAGGACTTCGCGGAGGCCGGCTTCTCCGAATCCCTCTGGCCGATCGCCTTGTCCAACAGGTGTTTCCATCTCGCTCTCCAAGGAGCGCCTCAACTGAACCGGCCACGCACGGCCACAAACAAGGCAGCATCGTGGCAAAAGCAAGCCCCGGTGCCGGCAGATGCGAGACCCACTCCTCGCCCACCGCCACACTGACCGTGGTGGGCACAGGGCTCATGATCTCCCCTGACCTGGGCTGCAATGCCCGTCCTTCACCCTCGCCTTGGTGAAGTGTCAACGAAAAAACGTGTCACAGTTGCATCTTGCAAGTCCCGATGCTTCGATCGAGTCCCTCGGCCAGAGCACCAACGATCTCGCCTTACATACTGATAATCGGCATCAGGACACCATACTTGAGAGTGGCTCGGCGGTTTGTGCCCATCTGGAGTTCTTTGACGGGGAGTGTGGCCTGGTGGTCAGGCCGGCGCAATGCTAACAAGCGAGGAGCAACCCATGGCTGACAGGTGCATCGCGTGTGCGCAAGTCACGCCTTCTCGGACACGCGTGAGCTTTGCGACAGGAGCCAACCTGCGCCAACGAGCGGAAAACGAGGACTACCGTGAAGGGGCTGCGAGGCTTTGATGGTGACGGGCGGCTCAGCCCCCGACGTGGCGATCAGAGACAAGAAGGTGTCCCGTAGATGATGGAGTGAGCATTCTGACAAGGCAGTATCAATCGCTGGTCACCATCACCTTTATCGATCCCGTTTTCTTGTGTGCGGCAACCTCGAAAGCTTTCTGAATGTCGCTGAGAGGGAATCTGTGGGTGATCAGCCTGCTAGCTCGGATCTTTCCCGATGAAATCAGATCCATACTCCATTCGAAATCCTTTCGCATGCCGCTGTATCCATAGCACGATGATCCTGTAACGTGGATTTCGCTTTCCACGATTCGGCCCAGAGACACCTCCAGAGGCTTGTGGTATCCCCCTACCAGAACCACCGTGCCCTTCTTTCTGACACCCGCCAGAGCTTCGCTGTAACCTCCGGCGCTGGCTGTGGTTTCGATGACCACATCGGCGCCAAGTCCGTCGGTCAGCTTCGGAATCTCCTCTTTGACATCCTGTTGTGGAGTCTGGATCACATAGTCTGCGCCGAGTTCCTTGGCCATGTCTGCCTGATGATCGTATCTTGCGGTGGCGATCAACTGACGAACGCCGGATACCTTCGCCACTGCCACAGCCAGTAGGCCGATGGTGCCCGAGCCTATCACCAGAACCGTATCCTGATAATCCGCTTCGGTGCGTCGGAAAGCCCGGTAGGAAACAGCCAGTGGTTCGATCATTGCTCCATCCTCAAAGGACAGACTCTGAGGGAAAACGAACAAAGATGGAGAATGGGCTATTACATGCTCGGCAAACCCCGAATGATCGCCCCCGGAGGCTCCTCTGAGGTTCTCACATAGATTGTAGGCACCTACCTTGCAGAAACGGCATTCGCCGCAGTGAGAGAAGCATTCAACACAGACTTTGTCCCCTGCTTCGACGTTGGTTACCCCCTGGCCACATTCAGCCACCACGCCGCTGACCTCATGTCCCGGAGCATTGGAGGATTGTCCCCACTGTCCGAAATAGCTATGCAGATCGCTGCCGCAGATGCCGCAGTTTTTCATCTCCAGCAGCACGTAGTTCGGCCCAGGAACTGGAGCATCGACCTCCTCTATTCTTATAGATTCCTCTCCGCGATATATGGCCGCCTTCATTTTCACTCCTCTACTCTCTGGGTGTTTATCGTCACCTCTGAAACATGGCCCACAAAGGCCTGACGGTCTGCCACTGGCAGGAATGCCTCGTCAGTTCAGCCGGATTCTTGGCTACGTTTGCTAGACATACAGGAACGCGGCGAGACTCGGCACCCCACCGACACGACAGTGCTTTGCCGCTCAGACCGCGAAGCGAATATGAACCACGTCACCGTCTTGAACGGCATAGTCTCGCCCCTCTAGCCTCAGGCGTCCCGTTTCTCGGGCTCGGGCGATGGACCCAACGGCGACCAGGTCGTCATAGCTGACCACTTCGGCCCGGATGAAGCCCCGCTCCATGTCGCTGTGTATTGTGCCCGCGGCTTGCAGCGCGGTCTGCCCCCGGCGCAAGGTCCAGGCACGCACTTCCTTGCCACCCGTTGTGGTGAAGAAGGTGATATAGTCCAGCAGGCGATAGCCTGCCCAGATGAACGTCTCCAGACTCGGGGCCGCCAAGCCCACATCGCTCAGGTATGCCGCCGCCTCAGACTTGTCCCACGTGGCCAGCTCTGACTCGAGAGGCGCGCAAAGCACTACCGCCTCGGCATCCTCGTCAGCGGCCCTCGCGCGCACGCGTTGCGCCAGTTCGCCACCATCTGGCAACTGGCTCTCGCTCACGTTGGCCACGTAGAGCAGTGGCTTGATGGTGAGCAAAGCAACACCACTCAGAAAGGCGAGCTGTCTATCGTCGAATACAAAGAGGCGGAGGGGACGGCCGGCCCGCAGCTCGGCGACGGCCAGCTCGATGGTGGCAACCTCTTGCTCAACATCGCCCAACCTGCTCCTGGCTCGCTTCCTGATCCCAGCCAGGTGTCTCTCTGCCACCGCCAGGTCGGCAATGATGAGTTCCAGCTCTACAGTCTCGATGTCCTCAACCGGGTCCAGGTAGGGGGTCACATGAGGGATCTGGGGGTCCTCGAAGCAGCGCACCACTATGGCGATGGCATCGACATTGCGAATGTGGGAGAGAAACCGGTTGCCCAACCCCTCACCTCGACTGGCCCCCTTCACCAGGCCAGCCACGTCCACCACGCGAACAGTGGCGGGCACGACGCGTTTCGGCCCGATGATCTCAGCAATGCGATCGAGCCTGGTGTCAGGCACGGGCACGACACCCACATTGGGAGAGATGGTGGTAAAGGGATAGCTGGCAACCGTGGCCCCGGCCCTGGTTAACGAGTTGAACAGGGTTGACTTCCCCACGTTGGGCAAGCCCACCAGACCCAGTTGCAGAGCCATCTTGCCCCCTCCCCTCGCGCCTTGTCCAGGTCACGGTGTCGCGCGTGGCAGAGCTCTCGGCAGCCCCACCAGATACCGTGCCGGCCAGGGCCGGTAGCCGCTGAAGAACTCTTCTTTCGCGATCAGCCTGCCATCCTGCTCGATCAGGCGGTAGAGCGTTACGTCAACTCCATCGTAGGGCCATTCGACTTGTACGCGAGTGCCCAGCGGCAAGGACGCGTCACCCTCAAAGATGGGTGCACCCGCTTCGAGTTGATTACTGATTATGGGCCCTTCTGTCTCCACCTTACGCGCTCTGGCAGCCCCATAGAAACGAAAGTAGAGCCTGCCGTCGTCTTCGTCCTCTTCGGTCAGGACCAGAATCGGCGTGTCGGTGTCGTTGCGGAACTTGAGATCGAGAAGCGGAGAGAGGACCGCCGCATCGAGTCCCACGGGCGACCCGTCCTCTTCGCACCAAGGGGCGCGATAGGAGTGGGGCCATCGCTCCAGAATGGGATAGCCCCCCCAGAAGGCTGCCCGAAAACAGGCCGTGCTCGCCTGGCACACACCACCCTCCGCCCCTCGAATCGTGCGGTCTCTGTTCGTGATCCACGACTCACTGTAGCCCCCCGCCACGGTCACCAGACCCAGGTTGTCCAGAAAAGAGAAGGTGGTCTGAGGCGGCAGGGTCAACCCGTGAAAGCGAGCAGAAGCCAGACGAATGTCCTGCAGGCGCGCGTCCTCGGACTTGCGGAAGCTGCTCTGACCCTCACTGATCAAGCTGAGGGGCAAGAGCGACACCAGATCGGCCCGGGTGACCCGCGGTGGCACCAGGTGCACTGGCAAGTCAACCTGGCGGTTTGCGGAGAGGCAGGCCCCCACGAGCCGCTCAATCGCCCCCTCGACATCCAGGGAGTGACCCCACTGCTCTGGCGTCAGCGTCACCAGGGTGCTGGTCTGAGGATCATAGTCAAAGCGGGCCTCCCGAGGAGGGCGAGCGAGCTCATCAGCCAGCTCTTGCAGAAACCCCTTTATCCTTTCTCGATCGACGCCCACCTTGAAGGAGATCCCCTGAGATGTCTGGTGGCGCTGGAGCGCTATCCATGACGCCAACACAGCCCGGTCAACGCGCCAACGTCTGGTCAGAGTGCGCGCTTTCTCGTCGGGCTGGAGCTCCTGGTAGCTGAAGGTGAGCATCAGGGGGGAGCTCAAGATGACGCCCACCTGTTCACTGGCTCCTTCTATCTCGGTCAAAGGAGGAACGACCTCCCTGAACACAAGCCGGACCACCACGGGCTGAGGGGAGAAGCCGGTCGTGCTGGGAGCTTGGCCGCGCCAATAGCGCACGATGCGCGGGGTCCGGTCCCACGAGGAGGAACCCACCCTCTGCCGAACGCGACTCTCAATGGCCTCTCGAGTGGCTCCTATGTCCAGTTCCCGGCCGGCCTCAGACTCCTCAGCGTGAGCCTGCAGCCCGGCTACCCAAAGCTGCCCGCGCCGTGGCGGGTGCCCGGCCTCACCGGCGATCTGGCTCAAGTAAACGAGAGCTGATCCCGGATCGATGTGCAAGTCGGGCGCGATCCGATACCCCCACCAGAGCAGCTTTGCCCTGGCCTTCAGGTCACTGCGAAACACGCCGGTACGCCCGAGGCTCCAGGCCTCTTCCACCGCCTCACCCAGCTCCAGATACCCTCCCAATGCCCGAGGCGAAACAGTCCAGACCTGATCCCCCGCATAGAGAGACACGTAGGGCAAGCAATCGTCGCCCAACTCTCGCTCCACGAGGTCGAGCGCGGCGTCTTTCGAGAGCCCGCCCACCTCCAAACCCAGTATGCGAACCCCCTGATAGATGCGTCCGGCGTATCGAGCTTGATAGACCAGGAAGCCAAGGCCCGCGATCACCAGACCCAGGCAGAAGCAGAACAGGATGATATAGCCAAGCCTAAAGAGCAATTGTACAAGCCAGAATGCTATCGCTCGCCTGCGCATGTGTGCACCCAAAGTTCATGCGAACCGTCCTTGGCCATTATAGCCCAAAAGCGGGCTTGTCGATAGGACCTGGCCACAGACACGGCTCGATGGGGCTGATCGCTACCTGTAGGCGGACGGTGCCCAAGAGTGCCCACACTTGTGGGCCTCCGAGCCTTGTAAGCGGCACCGTCCGGGCCACGGATCGCCCAAGGCCAACAGATCATCTGAGGTGAACGTTCAACACACCGAGTCTGCTATGCGTTGTCAAGATAAGGTTCCTGTGCTATCATAACGCTGGAACCACCAGCAGGAGGGAACCTTTGGACGACGTGGGCTTTGCAGAGGAGAGTGCAATGGATGAACTCAACTGGTTGCGCCGTCTGCTTGACGGCGTCTTTGCCATTGAGGACATCACCCTGGGTGCTGCGCGGGGTCCTGCCATGCAGGCAAGAGGGCGATTCCTGATCGATTCCGCTGCCGCGTACGCGCGGCTCCGACCCGTATGTCAGGCGCGAGGGTACACGCTTCTCTTCAGGCAGAAGGGAGAAGACGACGTTGTTCTCCTGGTGAGCGCGCCCGCCCAGCCTGCTCCCAACAACAGGTGGCTACCTCTGGTGTTGGCGGTGGCAACCCTGGCATCGATGATGTTGTCCTATGCCCTTTTTTGGGAAGCATCAGACCTTACCTGGCAGTCGATCGCTGGGAACCTGGGCAAGGGCTGGGGGTTTACCCTCAGCCTGCTGGCGATTCTCATCACGCACGAACTGGGGCACTACTTCACCGCGCGACACTTTGGTGTGGCCGTCACCCTTCCCTATCTGATTCCGTTCCCACTGAGTCCCTTCGGAACGATGGGTGCCATGATCCGCATGAAGGGCATCCCGCCGAGCAGGAGGTCCTTGCTACTGATCGGCTCCGCTGGTCCCATTGCCGGGTTGATGGTGGCTATCCCCATACTCCTCTTCGGGCTGGGCCTCTCCGGGGTAGCACCCCTGCCCACCCAAGGGGGCTATTCGATGGAGGGCAATTCTCTGCTCTATGCGGCGCTAAAGTTCCTGACCTTCGGTCGATTGCTCCCATCGGGAGGGGTTGATGTTCTCCTTCATCCCATCGCCTTTGCCGGATGGGCGGGCCTGCTGGTCACCTCGTTCAACCTGATTCCCGCTGGGCAACTTGATGGCGGACACGTCGCCTATGCACTGCTTGGCACCCGGGCTCGCTATCTCAACTGGGCCATGATGGGCGCGCTCATGGTGTTGGGCATGTGGTGGCAGGGATGGTTTCTGTGGGCTGCCCTTGCGTTCGTGTTCTCGCGGGTGAGCGTTCGCCCACTGGATGATGTGTCGCGGCTAGCACCTGGGGAGATAGCCATTGGCCTCTGTGTGCTGGTGCTCTTTGTGTCCATCTTCACTCCGCTTCCCCTGCGCCTGGTTATGTAGTGCCGGAGCGTCCAGATGGCAGACCCTCCATTAGTTCACGCGAGCGGGAAGCGCCTCATGTGGCGAAGAGCCCTTGTCGCCCTGGCGGTAATCGCTCTGCTGACCACGGGGTTGGCCATAATAGTGTACGTGGGCCTAGCGCGAGACCGGTTTCTCCCTACGCCCACTCCCCTGCCCAGCCTCGCCGCGCGACCCAGTCCGGCGGCAACGACGCTCCCTACTCACACGCAGACGCCCATACCCCCGGCCACCGTGGTCGGCATTGTACGTGAGTACTCACCTGGCGCGCTTATCATCGTCTTGACCCCCATTGAGGGCAACGTTGAGCAGATCATCGTCACCGAGAACGCGACTATTACCCTCGCGGATGGAACCCGAGCTTCGGCGAGCCAGATTGTCCCCGGCGAGACGCTTTTTGCTGAAGGGACCCTCGATAGCCTGGGTCGCATGATCGCCAGCAGCATCGTTCTGACCTGGGGTGGCGAGCGACCGACGGCAACTGTGCCCATCCCGACCAGCACCAGCATTGCCCTGCCCACACCAGGGCCGCCGCCCGCGTCTCCCACGCCACTACCGCAACGAACCTGGCTGGGTGAGTACTATGCAAACCAGTCGCTGAGCGGAGCGCCCAGCCTGGTACGCACCGACCCCTCCGTCGACTTCCAATGGCATCTTGGCTCTCCCGCTCCTGGCATACCAGCAGACCGGTTCTCCGCCCGCTGGCGTGGTCGCTGGCCATTTCAGGAAGGGCGACATCGCTTCTACGCGCGCTTCGACGACGGGCTACGCCTCTGGGTGAATGGAGCCCTGGTCATCGATCAGTGGCGAGACCAGCCGGCCGCCGTGGTTTATGTCGATCTGCCCCTGCCTGCTGGGGAGCACGACTTGCAGGTCGAGTACTTTGACGCCCTCGGCCTCGCCGAAGTCCGCGTGTGGTGGGAGCGCCAGGACCTCTACCCCGATTGGAAAGCCGAGTACTATGCCGATCCAGACCTGGCCGGCGAGCCGGCATTGGTGCGCAACGACGCCAGCATCGACTTCGACTGGGGTACAGGCTCGCCAGCCCCGCAGGTGCCGTCGGATGGCTTCAGCGTGCGCTGGACACAGACAAGGCACTTCCAGGAAGGCGCCTATCTGTTTCACGCGCGTGCCGATGACGGAGTCAGGATGTCGGTTGATGGTGTTCAGATCATCGACGAGTGGCGGTTGAGCCCCCTGGAATCTCACCTTGGCTACAGGTGGCTTGCTAGGGGACCGCACAGTTTGCGGGTAGAATACTTTGAAGCAGGGGGTGAGGCGCGCGTGCGCATCTGGTGGGAACAGCTTGATGCATTTGCGGGCTGGCGCGGGGAGTACTTTGCCAACCCCGAACTGGAGGGCAAGCCAGCCTTTGTGCGCGACGATAAAGCCATCAGCTTTGATTGGCAGCACGTGTCGCCCGGGTCGGGGCTACCGGTGGACAACTTCTCTGTGCGGTGGGCCCGTACCGTAGCGTTGGAAGGGAGGCGCTACCGATTTTGGGCCATCGCCGATGACGGCGTGCGGCTCTATGTGGATGGCAGCCTGGTCATCGACGACTGGCGCGATGCGCAAGCCAGGCGGTGCGAAGGCGAGGTCTTTGTTGAGGAGGGTTCGCACAGCCTGGTCGTCGAGTACTACGAGCGGGGGGACAGAGCGGTCATTGAGGTCGGCTGGGACGTGGTTGCCACGGCAACGCCTTCAGTGACGGCAACGCCCGTCACTCCGACCGGGACGCCGGTCACGCCCACGGCCACACTGACTGCAACGCCTGTCACTCCGACCGAGACGCCGGTTACGCCCACGGCCACAATGCGTGCTCCCATCAAGGCTCCGAGACCCGTGTCAGATCTGGGGGCTCGTGGCCCATAGGTGATGAGCAAGAGACGAGCTTGCGTCCATCCCAACGCGTGCGGGCCTGGTCCGCCATCTCACCAACTTCCAGGAGGAACCCAACATGGCAATGATCAAGATCGGTATCATCGGATGCGGCAACATCAGCGGGGCTTATCTGCGCACGGCGCAGACCTTTGACGTGCTGGAGTGCGTAGCCTGCGCAGACATTGTGCCAGCACGAGCCAAGGCCAGGGCCGACGAGTTCGGCGTTCCCAGGGCATGCTGTGTCAACGAGCTGCTGACAGACCCAGATATCCAGATCGTGGTCAACCTCACCACGCCCCAGGCTCACGCCGAGGTGAGTCTAGCCGCGCTTCACGCCGGCAAACACGTCTACACCGAGAAGCCGCTTGCCATAACCCGCTCCGACGGCCTGAGCATCCTTTCTCTGGCCACTGAGAGAGGACTCAGAGTCGGCTGCGCTCCCGGAACCTTTCTTGGTGGCAGTTTGCAGACCTGCCGCAAGCTGGTAGACGACGGTGCCATCGGTCGCCCGGTCGCCTGCACAGCGTTCATGATGAGCCACGGTCACGAGAGTTGGCATCCTGATCCTGCCTACTACTATCAGGACGGCGCGGGGCCGATGTTCGACATGGGTCCGTACTACCTGACTGCATTGGCGACCTTGCTGGGACCGGTGACCCGAGTCACGGCCTCTGCGGGTATCCAAGTCCCCGTGCGCACCATCACCAGCCAGCCAAAACACGGCCAAGAGATCATCGTGGAGACCTCGGACCACGTGGCCGGCAGCATCGAGTTCGCCGACGGGACCATTGGCACTGTGGTCACGAGCTTTGCTGTCTGGCGCTCGCGACTACCCCACATCGAGATCTATGGAACGGAGGGGACCCTCAGCGTGCCCGACCCCAATTCGCTGGATGGGCCTGTTGGCATCTGGTCTGCGGGCGACAGGGAATGGTCTGGGGTGCCGCTCACTCACGGGCACACCGACAGCAGGAACATGTGGGGCATCGGCGTCGCAGACATGGCCCACGCCATTCTCGGGGGCCGACCACATCGGGCCACTGGTCGCTTGGGATACCACGTGTTGGACGTGATGCAGGGCTTCCTTGACGCCTCGCGGGAGGGCAGGCACTATCGCACGCAGAGCACCTTCGAGCGGCCCACCCCCCTTCCGCAGGGTCTTGAGGAAAACCTGCTTGATGATTAGAGGTTGCCAGGAGAGAGGCCCCGCCGGGGATTGCATCGAGGTTTCCCACGCGGTTGACCCGGCCATCACCTTGCCCAGGAACGAGAACCCGGAAGAGCCGAAGACGGGGGGGGCCTCTTCCGTGCCAGCAAGACTGCTGCGTTTCGACAAACCATATTCGGAGGAGGAGCATCTTGACTGAACCCACAGTCCTTATCACAGACTATGACTACCAGTCGCTGGCAATCGAAGAAGGGATCTTTTCGCGATATGGCGTGCGCCTTCTCACTGCGCACTGTCGCACCCCCGAGGAGATCATAGGGGCCGGGAGGGAGGCGCATATCCTGATCAGTCAGTACACCCCCATCAGCGCCAGGGTGTTCGCCGCCCTGCCCCAGGTGCTGGGCGCCATCCGCTATGGCAAAGGCTACGACAGCATCGACGTCGAAAGCGCCACTTCCGCTGGCGTGTGGGTGGTGAATCTTCCAGACTACTGCGATGAGGAGGTTGCTGAGCACGCCATAGGCCTTGTTCTCTGCCTGAACCGAAAGCTGTGTGCGATGGATCGAGCGGTGCGCGAAGGAAGATGGGGCGTGTCCGCTTTCAAGCCCATCCTCCCACTCCTGGGCCAAACCCTGGGAATAGTCGGGCTTGGACGGATCGGACGCGTCGTCGCCAATAGGGCGCTGGATCTGGGCATGAGAGTGCTGGCCCACGATCCCTACCAGAGTGATGAGGGCATCGCCGGCCGGGGTTTGCGCCCGGTGGGCCTGCAGGAGCTTCTTGCCATGTCCGACTTTGTCACCCTGCACGTGCCGCTGACTCCCGAGACAGAGCACATGATGGGGCTGGCCCGATTCCGTCAGATGAAGCCCACAGCCTACCTGGTCAACACCTCGCGGGGCAAGCTCGTCGATGAGTCAGCCTTGCTGCGTGCGCTGGACGAGGGCCTCATCGCCGGAGCTGCACTAGACGTCTTGGAGCAGGAACCTCCCGCCCCCGACAACCCGCTCCTGAGAGACCACCGGGTCATCTTGACGCCACACGCGTCCTGGTACTCGGAGGCTTCGGAAGAGCGCATACATCGCATTCCGGCGGAGGAGGCATGCCGCATCTTGTCGGGACAGGAGCCGATTGGCGCGGTCAATCGAGAGGGCATGAGGGCGGCTCGAGCCGGCCAGGAGTGGTCCAAGTTCATATCCTTCCCTTAGCCATCGACCTTGCCGAGATTGGAGGCGAATCGTCATGAGGGATAACATGCTGAAAAGAAAACTGCTGCGCGGCGAGACGGTGATTGGTCCTTTCATGAATTGCATCTACCCCGCCTTCATGGAGATTGTGGGGCTGGCCGGGTTCGACTTTGCCATCATCGACATGGAGCACGGACCCCTTTCGGTGGAGACAGCGGAGGACCTGTGTCGCGCCGGGCAGAACGCGGGACTCTCCCCCATCGTGCGCGTGCGCAAGAACGACGCGCCGCAGATCCAACGAGCACTGGACATCGGCTCTGCCGGCGTCCAGGTGCCCCAGATCGAGACCAGGGAGCAAGCTGAGGCAGTGGTGCGGGGGGCCAAGTATTCCCCGTGGGGCCAGCGAGGACTATCGCTATACACTCGGGCCGGAGACTATACCGTGTACGGGCTCTCTGGCATCACCGACCGTCTCAACGAAGAGCAGATGGTAATCATCCACGTGGAAGGGGTCAGGGGACTGGAGAACCTGGATGAGATCATCGCCGTGCCCCACATCGACGTGGTCTTTCTCGGCCCCTACGACCTCTCCCAGTCGTTCGGCGTGCCCGGCAAGGTCGATGACCCCCGGGTGATCGAGGGGATGGAGACCGCGGCCGAAAAGATACGCGCGGTGGGCAAGGCTGCCGGCACCTTTGCGGACAACGTGGCCGCGGCCAAGCGCTGGATCGACGCGGGCGTGCAGTATGTATCCCTGAGCGTTGATACGGGCATCTTTGCCCGGGCCTGCCGAGACATCGTCAAGCAGGTGAAGGGCGCCTAGCCCTCGAACGTCCATCAGAAGACCAGGCCCCACCCGCGTGGGAGCAACCGGTTGTCGCACCCAGGCGACCAGGTGACTCGCCGCAAGGAAAGAGGACCCTCGCACAGATGATTGTCCTCGATGACTGCCCGACTGAATCATCAGGATCCCGAGCGTGAGGCGCGGCCCCCCTTTTTCTCCTCTATGGGAGGCAACAGCACCGCAGGCAAAACCTGGTCCATCGAATCGACGAACACGATGTTCATCCGCGCCCACAGACGCTTGGGAATCTCTGTCATATCCCGCCGATTGCGTTCGGGCACGAATACGGTCTTGAGCCCTGCGCGATGCGCAGCCAGTATCTTCTCCCGCAATCCGCCGACCGGCAGTATTCTCCCACGCAAGGTAATCTCGCCGGTCATGGCCACGTCGTGGCGCACTGCGCGCCCGGTCAGAGCAGAGATCAGTGCTACGGCGATGGTGACACCGGCAGAAGGCCCATCCTTGGGCACAGCTCCCTCGGGCACGTGGAGATGAAGATCGATCTTGTCAAAATCGAGCTGCTGGATTCCAAGGCGACTGGCCCGGGAGCGACCGTAGCTGAGCGCGGCCTGGGCTGATTCCTGCATGACCTCGCCCAGTTGTCCGGTCAAGATCAGAGAGCCTTTCCCCGCCATAGCCACCACCTCGACTGAGAGGGTATCGCCACCCGACTCGGTCCAAGCCAGGCCGGTGGCCACCCCTACCTCATCGTTTTCCTCTGCCTCGCCATGAAAGTAGCGCGGCGCGCCCAGGTACTTGACCAGCGACTGCCTCCCGATCTGTTTAGGCGCGGGCTTTCCCTCGGCGGTGCGTCGGGCGACCTTCCGGCAGATGTTGGCGATCTCTCGATCCAGATTGCGCACCCCTGCCTCGCTGGTGTACTCGCGAATGAGAGCGCGCAGGGCCGCGTCAGAGAAATTCAGTTCCCGCAGACCATTGCGTTCAAGCTGCTGGGGCACCAGGAAGCGCCGGGCAATCTGGAGCTTCTCCTCCTCCATGTATCCTGGGAACTCTATCACCTCCATGCGATCCTGGAGAGCGGGGGGAACCGGGTAGAGCACATTCGCGGTCGTGATGAACATGACTTTCGAGAGATCGAAGGCGACGGCCAGGTAGTGGTCCGAGAAGGCATGGTTCTGCTCTGGGTCCAGCACCTCAAGAAGCGCGGCCGATGGATCGCCGCGAAAGTCCATGCCCAGCTTGTCCACTTCGTCGAGCATAAAGACCGGATTGCTGGTCCCAACGCGACGCATGATCTGAATGATGCGCCCTGGCAAGGCACCAACGTAGGTACGCCTGTGCCCACGAATCTCGGCCTCGTCCCGGATGCCGCCGAGGCTCACCCGCGCGAACTTGCGGCCCAGCGCCTTGGCTATCGACTGCCCCAGCGAGGTCTTGCCCGTCCCCGGCGGACCCACAAAGCACAGAATGGGAGTCTTCATCTTGTCGCCTGCAAGCTGGCGCACAGCCATGTGTTCCAGAATGCGCTCTTTGGCCTTGCCGAGACCGTAGTGGGTTTCATCCAGGATGAGCGCTGCAGCCGCTATGTCCAGATTGTCCTCTGTTTCGCAAGCCCAAGGGAGAGCTAGTAGCCAGTCAAGATAGGTTCTGATGACTCCCCCCTCTGGCGAGGACGAGGGTAGGCTGCTCAGTCGAGAGAGCTCCTTTTCCGCCTTCCCGCGCACCTCGTCGGGCAGGTTCGCTTCTAGGATCTGGGTACGGAGCTCATTGATCTCCTGCATGATCGGATCAGTCTCGCCCAGCTCGCTCTGAATGATCCGCATCTGCTCGCGCAAAAAGTACTCGCGTTGGCTTCGGTCTACCTCCTGCTGCACCTGCGATTGTATGCGGTTCTCCAGCTCCAACACGTCCAGTTCTGAGGCGAGGATGATGCTGATCTTCTGCAGCCGCTGATTGCGGTCGCCTGTCTCAAGCAGTTCCTGCCGCTTGGCCACGTCCAGCTCCAGGAAGGAGGCAACCAGGTCGGCAAGCCAACCGGGCTCCTCAGCATTCATGGCCGCCACGTAGGCGTCGTCGGGGATGTTGCGGCTGAAGCGCACAACCTTCTCGAAAAGCGCCAGCGCCGCACGCATAAGAGCTTCGGTCGGGAGACCGGTCTCGCCCGTCTCACGCAGCGGCTCCACCTGTGCCACTATGTAGGGACGCATCTGCGTGTATTCCAACACCTGCATGCGGCGCTGCCCCTGAACCCAAAGGCTGGTCGTGCCATCCGGCATGCGCAACTTGCGCACGATAGCGGCCTCGGTACCCACCGAGTAGAGATCAGCAGCATCAGGGTCTTCGGTGGCCTCCTCGCGTTGGGCCACAAGCACCAGGCGCTGGCTGCCCTCTGTCATCGCCGCCTCGATAGCCTTCATCGAGGTCTCACGACCCACGAAAAGGGGCGCTGCCATGTGCGGGTACATCACTGTATCCCGCAGCGGCAGGACAGGAAGCTCTTCTATGCTAGAACTTTGCCCAACGGACACCGAATCCTCTCCCAGCCAATCGTCGATTCCGCTCGGTTGGGCGCGTATCTGATTCCCCATCTGGCTGCCATGCCTCCGATCACTTAGGCCAAGTACCCCGTATGGGGCACAAGTACTCTGCATGAGGCACAAGTACCCCGTATGGGGCACAAGTACCCCGCATGGGGCACAAGCGATAAACCACTATACCACGCTCGCTTGATCTCACCAAACCCTTCAACCTACTCTGGGATGTAGGTGGCCCAGGCATCGGGCGACTCCCACGCCTGAACCTGCTCCAGGCCAGCACTTGGGAGACGCTGTTCGAACTCCTGGTAGATGGTGCGCGCGATGTTCTCCGATGAGGGATTGATGTCATCAAAGGGTGGTGTCTCGTTCAGGTTGCGATGGTCAAAGCGCGCGAGCACTCCATCCAACTCTCGCTTCAGCAGGGTAAAATCAAAGGCCATGCCCACCTCGTCCAGGTCCTGGCGTTCTATGCAAACGACGATCTCCCATCGGTGGCCGTGCAAGTTCTCGCACTTGCCACCATAGCCGCGCAATGCGTGGGCGGCGTCAAAGTGTCGCCTGACGCATACCTTGTACATGCTGCTCCTCTGCTGGTCAAACGTCACTGTCATCGAGACCCATGGTCTACTAGTCTACCTCAACGGGGCGCGCATAGGCAACCCTGGCGTCCATGTCGAACCTGGTGACGAGACTGAGCACGAACTCTCCCGGGCCGTGCGCCATTCTACGTCTACTTGGCCCAGACGCCAAGAAGCAGCAAACGAGGTGCTGGATAGTCGTCCGCCTGCTCGTGACCCTCGTGGAGGGTCGTACCCAGTTGGCATGGGCCAGCTTGACGTGTATAATCTACTCAGACTCTCGACGAGATCAGTCGATGACCGTCTTTAGCCTAGACTGGGAGAATGACGGTGCCATTGTCCTATGAGGTCGTCCCGGGAGCAAGCCAAGCTCGCTACTTTGTAGCCCTACCCTGCAAGGCGAGACGTGTGGCTGGTTCGTGGGCGCGCGCCATTGCTGTTTCGGAACCAATAGCCCTTTGGGAGCGTCGGGGTAGCAGAGCCATCGTCTCTCCCACCCTGTCTCAAGACTGCTGCAAAAAAAGGGGCTGGTGGTGTAGGAGCGGGGTGATCCCGCCCCTACAAAAAGCAAATAACTGGACTACAACCTATATCACAGCAGCCCTGTTGCGGGGGCAAACGCACGTTGGTCGAATTCTGCAACAGGCTCTCTCACGGGAGCGGGCAAATGCTGGTCAGCCTGGTATACCCTGGCATCGGCGGCAAGGGGTTTGATAGCATTGGACAAGGGATGGATTCTGGCTGGATAGGCCACGGCCTGGGAATCCTGGCAGCCTGTGCCAGACGTGCCGGACACCAAGTTAACCTCATCGATCTCCGGGCTTTGAATGGGTGGGATTCCTTCCGCAGGGTCATCTCCGAGCGCAACCCCGATGTGATCGCCATCACCATGATGAGCGTTGACTATGACCCTGCCATGCGCTGCCTGGAGATCGCCCGCGAGGTCAACCCCCGAATCGTGACCATGGTGGGCGGCCCCCACCCAACCATCATGCCCAACGAGCTGATTGACCACCCTTGCATCGACCACATCTTTCTGGGGGAAGCGGAAGAGACCTTTCCCGATGCACTCAACAGGCTGGAACGAGGGGAGTCTGTGCCCCGCGTCGTTCCTGGCACTCATCCCGATCTCGACGGCCTTCCCTATGTTGACCACTCCCTGTTCATCGGCGAGTGGCGCAGACACGGGTATGAGATCACTTCTCCCGAGGCTCCCTTTGTCGAAGAGTTACCCCCTCCTTTTCTGACCATCATCGCTGGGCGGGGCTGCAAATACAACTGCAGCTACTGTCAGCCAGCCGAGCGAATGATCTTTGGTCGCCAGGTGCGCCGGCGGAGCGTCGAGAACGTTCTGGCCGAGTTGCACGTGCTGCAGGACAAGTACCACTTTGCCAGCTTTATGTTTCACGACGATTGCCTCACCGAGGACTGCGCCTGGGTCGTGGAGTTCTGCCGGGCGTACATGGCCGCGGGGTTCACCCAGCCCTTCTTCTGCCAGAGTCGCGCTGATATCATCGTCAAGAACGAGGACATTGTCGCGCTGATGGCTCGGGCAGGCCTGCGCGGATATCTGATAGGGTTCGAGAGCGGCAGCGACCGGGTTTTGCGCTTCATACGCAAGGGCACCACGCGCCGGCAGAATATCGAGGCGGCCAGAGTCTGCCGCAAGTATGGCGTTTCGGTCTGGGCTAACTATATGCTGGGCATTCCCACCGAGACCAAGGAAGAGGTCATGGAGACGATCAGCATGTTGAAAGAGATCGACCCAGACTACTACAGCCCGGCCTACTACACGCCTCATCCCGGAAGTGACCTCTACGCCTATTGTGTCGAGAACAACCTGTCGCTGATCCTGGATCACGGTGGCTATCGCCGCAACCCCGGTGACGCCAAGATCAGGGGCGTCGATTATGGTTGGTTGGCCTGGGCTGTGGAGGAATCGCAGAAGCGTACCTTGGCCAATCGTGTGCGTCGAGGAAGTCGCCACCTCTGGAAGCGGTACGCCCATCCTGGGAAAGCTGCACGAAGGCTCTGGCGCTTGATCGCTGGGCGATCGCGTCCCCAAGGCGCATAGGAGGTTCCCATGAGGACCCTGATGATCGCGGGCGGCGCTGGATTCATCGGCTCCAACTTTGTCCGATTCACTCTGCAAGGTCATCCCCAGTATCGCATCGTGGTCTACGACAAACTCACCTATGCGGGAAACCTGGACAACCTGAAGGATGTGGCCGAGGATCGGCGGTACACCTTCGTCCGGGGCGACATCTGCGATGCCGACAAGGTGCGAGAGACGATCCAGCAGCATCGGGTGGACACCCTGGTAAACTTTGCCGCTGAGACGCACGTCGATCGGTCGCTGATGGACCCGGGCAGTTTCCTCAACACCGACGTCATTGGCACCTACGTGCTCTTAGAGGCAGCCAAGGACCTGGGCCTGGGGCGCTACCACCAGGTCAGTACCGATGAGGTGTATGGCCAGGTTCTGGAGGGGTCCTCGTTTGAGACTTCGCCCCTTCATACCAGAAGCCCCTATTCGGCAAGCAAAGCAGGGGCAGACCTCTTGGTCATGGCCTACCATGCCAGCTTTGGGCTTCCCGTGACCATCACCAGGGGCTCCAACAACATCGGCCCCTATCAGTACCCGGAAAAAGTGGTGCCGTTGTGGGTGACGAACGCTATCGACGACGTGCCCCTGCCAGTCTACGGCGACGGCCTGCAAATGCGCGACTATCAGTACGTGGAGGACCATTGCGAGGGAATCGACATCGTCTTGCACCAGGGAGCTCTGGGTGAGGTTTACAACCTTGGATCGGGCACAGAGACGCGGAACATAGACATGGCCAGTATGATCCTCGATCTGCTGGGCAAGCCCAAGAGCCTCATCCAGCACATCACCGACCGTCCCGGCCACGACCGGCGATACTCACTCAATGTGGACAAGATCCGTGGGCTGGGTTGGAGGTCACGGCACAGCTTTGCCCAAGCCCTGGAAGCAACTGTACGTTGGTACGTGGAAAACGAATGGTGGTGGCGCAAGATCAAGTCGGGCAGGCATTACCAGGAGTACTATCAAGAGCTCTACTCGGGTCGTGAGCTTGGCCGAGTCTGATGCGCCGGTTGAGAGGCAGAGGCAGGCGGTATGCCCGATCCTGCATTGGGCTGGCCTTGGGAGCAGGCGTGCTCTGGCTGGCCCTGCGAGATCTGGGTTGGGGCGACTTTTGGCGGGTGCTGGCACATATCCGTTGGCCCTGGGTCATACTGGCCTGGCTGACGGTGCTCTGCACCAGCGCGACCAAGACATGCCGATGGAAGCAGCTTCTCCGGGGCAATGGCCGTGGAGGTAGCTGGCTTTCCATCCTGGCTATCCTCTCAGTGGGTCAGTTGGTCAACGCCTTGTTGCCCGGCCGGTTCGGGGAGCTGGCCAGAGCGCATCTGGCCAGGAGAGAATCGGTCAGTCCCTTCATGGTGGCCCTGGGCACCATCGTGGTTGAGAAGGTGCTGGACGGGTTGGCCGCGCTGAGTCTGATAGCAATTCTCGCCCTGACCATGGTGCTCCCGCAGTGGTTTCGCTCGGCCACCGTTTCCTTTGCCGGCGCCCTGCTTGTGCTGGCGATCCTGGTATCGGCGGTAACCCTTGGCCAGAGATGGCTGGTTCGCAAGTGCCGGCGGCTTCCTGAGCGCTGGCGCGGTCCGATCGAGGGAGGCCTACAGGGCATCGGCATCCTTTGCCAGCATGGGACTCTTCTGCCGTCGGCGGCGCTAACCCTGCTCGCCTGGCTGCTGGGGGCGAGCACCAACTACCTTCTGTTCGTAGCCTTGGGGCTGCCAACCTCAACGCCTGCTGCCCTGCTCGTTCTGGTGACTATCCACCTTGGCTCACTCGTCCCGGTTGTACCCGGGCAACTGGGCCTCTTTCACTACCTGACCGTGCTGGCCCTGACCGTGTTCGGGGTGAGCCGTCAGGTTTCGATGCCATACGCCACTGTGCTTTACGTCTTGGTGTATGCGAGCATTATCGCACTCGGCGTGGGAGGCCTGGCCTGGCTGAGCACGGATTGGCACACCCTGACCCGTCAACTGTGGACGCTGCCCGATCGAGTGAACGAACGCCAATGACTGCTTCCGTTGTGGTGCCCGTACGCGATGGCGAGCGGGTCATTGCTCGCTGCTTGCGGTCGCTGAGCCTGCAGGATTTCCCTGGTGAGGACTATGAGATCATCGTGGTAGACGACGGCTCCACCGATGCCACGGCGAAGGTGGTAGAGCAGTTCCCCCACGTGCGCCTGATCGCTCAGCCCCCTTTGGGGCCAGCAGCAGCTCGCAATCGAGGGGTAAGAGCCGCGCGCGGGGACATCGTGCTCTTTACCGATGCCGACTGCGCACCCGAGCCCGGCTGGGTGCGCAACCTGGTTACGGGCATCAAGCACTCTGGCGCGGCCGGAGCCAAAGGCACCTACGCCACTCAGCAACAGGGCTTGGTGGCACGCTTCGTGCAGGTTGAGTATGAGACCAAGTATAGGCGGCTGGCGAGGCAAGCCACCATCGACTTTGTGGACACCTATTCGGCAGCCTATCGCCGGTCGGTGCTGCAGGAGGTCAAGGGGTTTGATGAACGCTTTACCACAGCATCGGTCGAGGACCAGGAACTCTCCTTTCGCGTGGCCAAACAGGGCCACCACCTGGTGTTCTTGCCCGGGGCCAGGGTCGGCCACCTGCACGCAACCACACCGTGGGCCTATGCGCGCAAAAAGTTTCGCATTGGCTACTGGAAGCCACTGGTGTTGAAGAAGCACCCCTCCAAGACCGCCCGCGACTCTCACACACCCCAACTGCTGAAAGTCCAACTCGCGTTGACCGGCCTGCTGGCGCTGAGCTGCGGGACTACGCTCTTGGCAGGCAGAATCGTCGCGGTCCCGCTGGCCGTGGCCGGAGCATTGCTGATCAGTTGGGGGCCCTTTCTGGCCTACGCAGCCCGGCGTGACCCGGCGACGCTGCTGGTAGCACCGCTACTCTTGTTGGTGCGGGCTGCTGCCCTGGGTGCGGGGCTGGTGTGGGGCACGTTGCACTTACGACGGTTGACTGGCTGAGCGCGACTGCGAAGGGAGTATTCTTCCTCGCCGGCTTCTTAGAGGACCCGTACGCCGTCCTCGGCGCAGACGTAGAGATGCGATCGTAGCCTCGTCGTCTCTCACCTCAGCATCGGCAAAGCTCCTCACCAGCTTTCGCAGCGCGTCTTGCGGGAAGCGAGAGTTGGCGTCGGAGAAGACGATCGCCTGTCCACGTGTGTGGGAAAGGTCCCTGATCCCTGTGGCCGGCTTCCCTCGACGCTCTGGCTGCCAGTGCTAC
Organism: Anaerolineae bacterium; assembly: GCA_035529675.1. Classification (GTDB taxonomy): domain Bacteria; phylum Chloroflexota; class Anaerolineae; order UBA1429; family UBA1429; genus DATKWG01. The sequence goes on along the minus strand of DATKWG010000160.1, from coordinate 3,260 downwards.
GCTGTGAAAGCCTGCGTTAACCCGGACAAGTACACCGTACGGGGCACAAGTCTCCTGACGCAAGATCCGTGTTCAGTTCCAGGAACGCACCATGCTGGTTTGCACCAGCATAGACACTAAACTGGCCAACTATCGGGTATTTGTGCAAGTACTAGAATAGGATGTAGCCACCGCACACTGAGATGCATTGACCTGTCACATAGTCAGACAGGTCGGTGACCAGGAACTCGAGCACGTTGGCGCAGTCCTCGGGGATGCCCAGCCGACCCAGAGCGATCTGAGCCTCAAGCTCCTCTCGTCTGTCCTTCTGGGCACGCCCTTGAGCGATTGCCCGCGAGGATAGGATCCAGGCCGGGGCCATGCAGTTCACGTTGATGTTGTGCTTGCCCACTTCGGCTGCCAACAGTCGCGTATAGTGAATCACGCCTGCCTTGGCCACGGAATAGGGCCCGCTGCCTCCCCTGACGCCCGACTTCATGCCAGCCTGGCTGCCGATAGTCACGATCTTGCCAGCGCGCTGGCGTATCATCATGGGCACGGCGGCCTGGCAGCAATAGATGGTGCCCATGAGGTTGAGATCCAAGGTGCGGCGGAAGGCATCCTCTGTCGCGGTGGCGGCCCAGGGGTTGTCGCGGCCAAAGAGCGCGCCGCCGGCGTTACAGACCAGGATGTCCAATCTTTCGAACTCCTGCTCGACCCGGCCAAACATCTCGTCCACCTCTTCTTTTTTGGTGACGTCCGCCTCGACGCCCAGGCTGCGCACGCCCAGCCCCCTGATCTCATCGGGCACGCTCCGGGCGGTCAGCGTCTCGTTGAATTCCTCATGAGCCTTCAGGCTGATGTCGTTGACCACCACATCCGCACCGAGCCTAGCGAGGCGCAGCGCATATGCACGCCCGAGTCCGCGAGCCGCCCCCGTGACTAGAGCCACCTTGCCGGCTAGCTTCTTCTGTGTCTCCATGTTGATCCGTTTTCTCCTCGTCTCTTGATGTACCTGACAGCCAGAGCACCGTTTCCTGAAGCGGCCCTTATTCAACCCTCTATAGCCCGCTTGGTACTTCACGGCGGCTCCAACGACGGAGACGATGGACCCGGTCTGGATGACCGTCTTGACCCGTGCCTCAACGGCGGCCATCATCAAGTAGTACAGTCTCAAGACGATATTCGAACATGAATGATCAAGTCTTCCAAGCACGGTAAATAGACCGAGGCGCTCGGAGAGTGCGTGGTTTGCTACGACACCACCGACCTAATGCACCTCGGCCTCTTCTGTTGAGAAGATATGATTGAGGTATCCTTCAGCCAGAATCCACAACCTCACTGATGTGGGTTCCGAGCATCATTATCGAGGAGTGAGAGCGCTATCTGATCTTGTCCTGGGGGATCTCAAAGTCGAACTCAGTTCTTTCGGCATCCAGCACGACGTCATCTTTTCGCAAAGCGTCCTGCAGTTCCTCTAGACTGACGTCTCTGGGTTCCACACCCTCCTTGACGGCAAGGGCTGCCGCAGTCCCAGCCGCCTGCCCAACCACGATGGTCGGCACAATTCCCCTGTGCGCGTCAAGGGCAACGGGGGGTTCGGCACCGACCGCCCGTGTACAGCACAGTGCCCCATCGAGTTTCTGGGGAACCATCATACCGTATGGGATGGGATAGGCGACCTTTAGCCTGTTCTTTCCAGGGTCATGAGCGCCTGAACGTCCCACGGTGTCCGGCGAGGTAAGGCCTGATTCACCGGCTGGCGCAAAGATGTCCTCTTCCCTGAGCATCCTGACCGCCTTCAGGTATCTGCTTTCCCTCCCTCCTATGTGAGTATTGGTGCGAGCGATGTGGCAGTTTTCCCAGCCCGGTATCAGTCTCATGATCGGAAGCATCAGGTTCGCCAGCTTGATCCTGAATATCTCGTATTCCGTGAGTTCCCAGGTGTCCAGCAGATTCAAGTTCCGCAGCCCTGTGAAGCCACAACACCACCGGTTGTGGCCCACATACTTGGCAGAAAGTCCCTCAAAGGGCCTCGCACCTATCCCTGACAAGAGTTCCTCAACAGGTCTCAGCAGGCCGAGTTGACCGGCCCGATCCAGGATCTCCCCAAGCCCCCGAAAGTAAACGAGTTTTTCTTCCCTTATATGTTGGCGAACTCTGTCAGGATGCAGGCCCGGATCAGGGTATCCTCGTTGACCAGGAGTACTCAAGAGGTATTCCATGAAGGTTTCGTTGTCAATACTCCCAAGCCAAACATAGAACCCGGCAGCCATCCTCTCTCTCGGCTCCCGCATTCCGCATCCTTCTTCTCCGACTGCCCGCCAAATCAGGTCCAGGTCCGCCGTAGCATCAATAACGACTTTGGCCATAATGGCAAAGCGCCCGGTCTTGTTCTCAAAGATAACGCCCGTCATTTTCGGCAGCCGTGCATCTTCTCTGCTGATCATTACGTCGGTAGCCATCGTGTGGAACAGCAGTTCCACGTTAGCCTCCTGGCACATTTCAATCAGCGTGAGCATGATCGCCTCAACGTTCAACCATTCCTCGCCATCACGCATCTCTATGCATCCCGGGGGGGTCTTCCATAGCCCGTCCGAATCGCCTCGTGCAACGATCCTTTCCACCATCTCTTTGGCTATCCCGCGAGTTGCCACAGCGCCGAGGTTGTTGATGAATGCCCTCTTCTCCCACTGTACCACAGAGCTGTAGACACTCTGCCCCCCGAGGAAGCCGTATCTTTCCACCAGACTCACTTTGGCTCCGTGCCTTGCCGCGCAGATTGCGGCCGCGCACCCACTTTGGGAGCCACCTACGACTAATACGTCCACATCGCCTACGATGGGAATCTCTCTAGATGGTTCTCTGTAATAGCCATGTAGGGGCCGAGAAGTGAACCTATCGAAGTTGAATCGACGCTCTCCCGTTTTCATTGCCGCTCGCCTCCTTCTCGTGAGCATACACAACCAGATCTATCAAACCTGAGCCACTACAATGCGTCTCGGACCCGCCAGTCGCGAAGCACTGCGAAAAGCTCCCGCCGCACGTCGTCGCATGCGGGATCGCGCCAAAGATTCCGAACCTCTGCCGGGTCGTTCCGCAAGTCAGGCAACTCGCCCCAGGACGCCAATCGTGTGCTAGCGTTGCTGATCGGTTATGATCAATATGACATTTGGCGGACTTTGCGAGCCACGATTCACGGGCCCACCATCTACGGTTTCCACAGTGTGGCCGCGATATAGCGTTCGCCGTCAGGGCTGTCGTTGAAATAGTACACTGTC
>DATKWG010000159.1:0-2384 GCA_035529675.1 Anaerolineae bacterium | reverse complement strand
CACCGTCTGCTTGTAGCGCACAGAGACATCGCGCCAGGCCAGGAAGAAGAGGAGATCGCGGTACTCTATCAGCTCCTTGAGCTTGAGCGAGATCCAGCCGCGCGAGGGCTCGATGATGGTCACAGGGAGCTGGGCGAGCCTGCTCTCCGATTGTGGCGTCTCCTGGACTGGGCTCGAAACGGCCTTTCAGGTGCTATAGTTTCCGACACGAGCTACCTCACACTTGGGCCTAGGCTGAGACGCTGGTTCAGCCGCGTCCAAGTTGCTCGTCATCACCATCATGTGCTGCTCGACAAGGCCACAGGCCCAGGCAGCGGCCTTGCACCCGGTCAAGCCCTGCGCTAACAGGTGGGCCAGGGCGCACACATGATCTTGGCCCCTGGCGGCAACGAGGGCGAACCCCTCGCCCTCCGTCGCAGCCCGGCTTGCGTCTGCCAAGTAGGGCAGACGCGCCCACAACATCGCCCATAATGGAGCTCGCCCAATCTCCGTGTGTGCAGACGCTGGCTCAGCGCCGTGGAGGCACCTGAAGGGGCAAGACCCTGACGTCTCTGGTTCTCGGTAGCATACGGCCCACCAATGGCCCCCGCGAAGTCCTCGGCCCGGTGGCGATGACTAGTACAGCCGTGTTGGGAGCGTGCGTGAACCGTGAAGTCTGTCGCGTCACGGGGCCGCAGCATGTGGCGACCTGCCGAGGGCGCCGTCGCGCCGCGGGTGTGGCTCGAGATATGGTGGGGGCCGCCAGTGACGAGTGCCCACCAGGGTCGGGATCGCTGGGAGTCACTTGCGAGGGACGTGGGCTCGAGAGGTAGAGCATCACAGGGCCTGGCTGCCGCACTCATCCAGGTGGCTTGTAGCTAGAAAGAGCCATCCCCCTTGATGACAACGCCAAGGGTGCGCCAGATTATGCGCAAGTCCAGCAGCAGAGAGTGGTTTCCGATATAGTACAAATCGTCCTCAGCGTGAAGGTACTTGGGTTTGCTGCCCCCCCCAGATATCTGCCACCACCCAGTCATGCCTTGGGGCACGGCGAAACGTTTCCGCTGCCAGGGCTCGTACCGCTCCACAAGCGATGGCAGTTCGGGGCGCGGACCTACAAGGCTCATCTCGCCCACGAGCACGTTGTAGAGCTGTGGGAGCTCGTCCAACCGATGACGGCGGAGGAAGCGCCCTATGGGAGTCGTACGGGGATCATCCTCCCGCTTGGCAAATAGGATCTTGCCATCGCTCGTTTGGGATATCAACTCGGGCTCGCGCTTGTCGGCACCCAGGTACATGGTGCGGAACTTGTGCATCCAGAAGGTCCGGCCGCCCTCGCCCACGCGTCGGCTGTGATAGAACACGGGGCCGGGCGAGCTCAGGGCAACCAGCAAAGCAATGACGGCCAGCAAAGGCCAGAGTACCAGCAGGGTCAAGACCGAAACGACCAGGTCAAAGACCCGTTTGATCACCCGATCAATGGGCCCGATAACTGGCTCCTTGAGACCGACAAGAACGAGGTCGCCCAGCCGCTCCAGCGTGGTTCGGTAGAAGGCCAGTGCAGAGTAGTCGGGCACCACCTTGATGTTCACCGAGAACTCGTGGAGGATGGCGACCAGATTCGCCACCCGGTGATGGGCATCCATGGGCAGGGCGATCACCACCTCCTTGATTCCACGGTCAGCGATGATCTCCCGCGCCCGGTCAAGCGTGCCCAGCACCCTGTGCGACTCGAACACCTGCCCCGTCTTGGCCGGATCATCGTCGAGATAGCCCACAACCTCGACGCCCATCCATTCGCAAGGGAGTAGAGATCGCACCACCTGCTGGCCCGCAGCTCCAGCGCCAACCACGAGCACGTCGCGGTGACGTATCGAGCGCCAGCCGCGCATCAGCCGTCGCAGAAGCATGCGGGCGCTCAGGCAAAGGAACACGTCGAGGAGAAAAAAGTAGCCATACAGCAGGCGCGACAGACCCCTGTAGCTGAAATAGAGCAGGCCGGCAAATGCGAGGGTGGCCACCGCAATGGCCCCGACCACAGTCTGAGCCTCATCGACCGCGTGAGCCAGGCGATGGGGATCGTAGGCCTTGAAACCGCCCAACGCCAGAGACCAGACGATCCCTGCCAGAGCAAAAATCGGCCAACGCAGAGCAACGCCGTTCACCGTCAAGGGCTTGCCCAAGGGGATCACGATTCTCAGCCAGCGCGCCAAAACCAGCGACCATAGAGTGAGCGCCATGTCCACCAGGTAGAGGGCCATCACATACCTGGCGCTTGATCTTTCTAGCATCGCGTCGCTCCAAGCCAACACGGAGCAATAGCATGTCGCCGCCAATGGAACAGGAACGCGCCCCATCCGGGCGACGACGAAGGACCTGGCTCCCCTGGGGCCAACGCCGGTGGC
>DATKWG010000158.1:0-3385 GCA_035529675.1 Anaerolineae bacterium | reverse complement strand
ACTCCAGCGTGCCGTACATCGCGCCTGCGTCGTCATGCGCGTACACGCAGATCTCCGTTGTGCCATAGCCCCGCATGGGCAAGAGGTGAAAGCCCTCTCGCGGGACATACGCGGGCAGATCGAGTCTTTGCCGCAAACCCGCCTCGTCACCCTCCTCCTTGCGCCGGATAATCACCACTTCTGCGTCGTGAGGGGCATCGACCAAGTCATTATGCGACACACCCACCGCAATCTCATGCAGCGCGTCGTCGAGCTTTTGCGCCGCGAAGCGCAGTAGCGGTGATGAGGTCTTGTATGCTATGGTGACATTGGCCGATCGACACTTGCTAGTTGACAATGTATCCATGCTTCAGTCCCCCTGTCCGCTGGTTCCGGCGAATCGCCAGCTAGTCAACCCAAAAAGGCGCACTTCCGCCCGACATCCGTTCGACGCCTTTGGGTGCTCCCCCCTACTCACCCGCAACGCATCCAGTCTGGGCGAAGTCACGTACGGCGTCGAAGGCGACTCTCCTGGTAGCGTCCGGCCCGGATGTGCAAATGGCGAGCGCGGTGAAACGCTTGATCCGCTTCGACTGACCGAGAAACTCGTACACGGGATAGATGGCCGCTCCCGGAATGCCGAAGGCAGCTTCGATGCCTTCGATCTCCAGTATCTTGACGGCGACTTCCGCTACGCGCCGAGATCCTCCCTATGCTTCGTTGATGTGTGTAGCCAAGATCAAGCAGGGCTTAGCCGAAGGACAAGACGACGACCTCGTGGCTGGTCACGCAGGGCACTTGAACCGTAGCGACGCCGGATTCGACATCAACAGGGGCTTCCCGTTGAGCTACCAGCAGTCGCGCGGACACGACCATCTTGTCCTCGGGTACGCGCACGCGGACAGTCTGTGCTCCCACAGGCAGGATCTCGTGAATCGGAGCGTGCCACACGTCCGGGTTGCTGTAGTTCACCAGGTGAATCTGAATATCTTGAGGGCGACCATAGGCCGTGACTTCGACAAGACCGGGGCCCGCCACCTGCACCGGGAAATCCGCTCTCGCGGCCCAGCGCACAGCATTGCTCATAATACGGTGTGCGTCAGGCAAGTTGGTCAGCCAGACGAGGCGATCCATGTCGCCCGGGAAGTAGATCGTGCGCGTCTGGCCAACCTCCCGCACAAACACCATAGGCCAGTCCGTCTCAGGAATCTCAGGGAAGGCGAGCTCCGGTGGGAGCAGGGAATAGGGCGGGATCAGTGTCAGAGGCGACAATACATCGTTGGTTGTAGCCTGGGCCGGCGCGAGCATCAGACTGTTGAGAGTGATGGACGTGTTATCTATGCTTGCCAGTATCTCATGCTCGGCAACGATGCGGAGATAGGAGTGCAGGAGAGGTCCCATCGCCTTGCCTCGCACGCTGCGGACACCCAACACGTCCCCTATGCCGTAGTCTCCCCGTGGCTGTCCCCATTCATCGCACAACGACGTCTCATACGTCGCCACGATGCTGCCACCCTTTTGGGCAAAGGCGCGGATGGCATCACATTGTGCATCTGACAGGGCTGCCGCGTTGGCCAACACGAGCACCTTGTACTTTGCCAAGACCTCCTCCGACAGCCAATCCTCATGCATCAAGTCGAAGGGTATGCGGCTCCGCATCAGCGCATAGTACATGCCACGGAAGTGTTCCGTGACCCGAGTGGTCACGTCGTCGCGCCCGTAGAGACGTGCCTGATGCTCGCTCCACAACAGGGCCACGTTGGCCAGAGATTCGCGGCCATGCCAGTAGGCATCATTCTCCTTGTGGAACTCGAACACCCGCGCGATGGGCTCGAACTGTCTCCTGTCTTCCTGAATCGCACCGATGATGGTGAACCAGGGACGGGCGTTGGATGCCAGGCCGCTAGCTGCCCAAAGTTGCTGCTCAGCGTCGGGGCGCGCGTGGTGGCGAGAGTAGGCGTTGCCGCAGAAGATATGGAAGTAGGGCTTGCCATCCGTCACGGAAGCCATTCGTCGCGCCTGTTCTCCCGCCAGCCAGACCGGGTCATAACCCCTGCGCCCCTGGAAATCGGCGCTGGTGCCTTGAGCATAACGCGCGACAGTGCCGATGCCGTGGTTGCCCCAGAAGACTGTCTCAGGCTTGATCTCCCGGGTTGTCTTGTCCCAGAACTGCCAGAGCTCACGGTCTAGTTCAGTGCGCCACCGAAGCCACTGGCGCCATGCGGGGTCGTCCCAGTTCTCGCCGCGAGGGAGGTCCAGGCCGGTCGCCTCCTTGAATCGAGCGCGACAGCGCCCACAGTAGCAGATCTCGTGGCTGCCAGACCATCCGTTGCCGTAGAACCCGTCCACGCTATAGTTGGCGTGCACTTCGGCAAAGAATTGGGGGATGAACTCATGGTAGAAGGGGCCCGTGATACACGTGTAATAGAGCTCCGGGCCCGTCGTCTTGGTGACCGGGTCCCGCCTGATCAAGGGGTTCCCATCCGCCTGCACCATGAACCAATCCGGGTGATTGTAGTAGAAATCCTGATGCATGCGACTGGGGTCGAAGCGGGCTAGCACACGGATACCCTCTTCGTTGCACATAGCCACCAACTCACCGAAAACGTCGCGATCGCCCAGCCAACGACTGCGCCAATGATACGGCAGCTTGGTAGGGTAGTAGGCCACGATGCCTCCGGCGTTTAGCGTAGCCGCCTGAATGCCACAGCGCCTGAAAAAGCGCCGCCACCAGCCGACATCCACGTGCGGCGGCTCGAATTCCCGCATATTGATCTGCCCGAAGCGCATGACTCCTTGCACCCAGGACACGCGATGCAGTGTTTGCCCACTCATCTGACCACCCTCCGATCTCGACAAACCAAGCTGGGTCCCTGAGAGGTTGGGCGCCCAGGAACGCACGGATGACTCACTCGTCGAAGGTGCGCCTGAGCTCAGCGCCCTGGGAGACGAGTGTCTTCTGTAGCTCTCTGACACTCAGATGACGCGGCCCAACACCCATCTTGGCAGACAGAGCAGCCGCCGTGCCGGCCGCCTGGCCCGTGGCCATCATGGGGATCATGGCCCGATGCGACTCATACGGCTGCTGCTCACTGGAGAGACATCGGCCAGCGACCAAGAGATTGTCCACCTTCTTGGGTACCAGGCAGCGATAGGGAATGTCGTAGCCCTCATGCTCCAGATAGCGCCGGTAGCCGTAGTAGTGGATGATGGCACAAGAGCTGATCGCGACGACGTCGTCGAAGCGATGCCCTTCGAGAGCATCCTCGGCCGTCAACTTGTACTCCCCCTCGATGAAACGTGTCTGGCGGATCCCCAACAACGGCGGCGTCTCGATCACCTTGGCGCCCGCGAGCTTGGGCTCTCGGGCCTGCTTATCCTTGAGATCCTCGTAGACCCGCAGCCG
>DATKWG010000157.1:0-13434 GCA_035529675.1 Anaerolineae bacterium | reverse complement strand
TTCTCAGACGGCATCGTCCTCAGATTAGTTCCTCTACAGGCACATATTCCATGTCAAAGGTATCGGCAACAGCCTTGTAGGTAACGTGCCCGCCATAGGTATTGACTCCCAGGCGGAGAGCCAGGTCTTGGCCCACGGCGCCGGCAAAGCCAAGCTCGGCCAGTTTGGCAACGTAGGGGAAGGTAGCATTGGACAGGGCGTAGGTGGAGGTTCTGGGAACGGCGCCCGGTATGTTTGGCACTGCATAGTGAAGAACGCCGTGCGCTACATAAGTGGGGTGGCTGTGGGACGTGGGACGTATGGTTTCGATGCATCCGCCTTGATCGACAGACACGTCGATGACCACTGAGCCAGCGGCCATGGAAGCGATCATCTCTTCGCTCACCAGACACGGCGCCTTGGCTCCGGGCAGCAGGACGGCGCCGACGAGAAGCTCGGCACGGCGCACGGCTTCAGCGATGTTGCCTCGGTTGGAGGCAACGGTGTTTAGACTGCCGTGCATGACCTGATCCAGATGGCGCAGTCGATCCAGGTTGATATCGATAACCGTCACCCGAGCACCCAAGCCCAGAGCGATCTGGGCTGCGTTGATGCCAACCGTTCCTCCACCAAGGATGACCACTCGGCCGGGCAGCACACCCGGCACTCCTCCCAGCAGGATGCCTCGGCCGCCTTGAGTCACCTCGAGATAGTGAGCTCCGATCTGGACCACCATTCTCCCGGCCACCTCGCTCATCGGCGTTAGCAGCGGCAATGAATGGTCTGGCAACTGGACCGTCTCATAGGCTATGGCGGTGACCTCACGCTCGACCAGGACTTGGGTGAGCTGCTCATCCGCCGCCAGGTGTAGATAGGTGAAGAGCACCACCCCGGGGCGCAGGCACCCATACTCGCTGGGCAAAGGCTCCTTGACCTTCAGGATCAAATCTGTTGAGCCAAAGACGTCGTCTGGGGTTTCTACGATGTGCGCTCCACCGGAGGCATAGTGCTCATCCGCGAATCCGCTGGCCACGCCGGCGCCACGTTCCAGCAGCACCTGATGCCCAGCGTGGACCAACGATTCTGCCCCTCCGGGAGTCAAGGATACCCGGAACTCCTTGTCCTTGATCTCCTTCGGCACGCCGATGATCATTCGATTGTCTCCTTTGGCAAGGGCTGAACGCCCAACCGATGGTCTCTCCGCCCTTGGAAAACCGATGTCAGATTCCGCGTCCTCGTGGCTGCCAGCCTTGCACCTTCCTCCCGGTCTTGGTTCCCCCGACGAGCCTGTCGTGTGGACACGACCGAGGCGACCTACGCCCCACAAGATGGGGTTCCCATCCAGGGGAACCCCGTCGGATCAAGGTCTTCCACATCTTTCGCCAGCACTATCTCAACCGGTGGGCTGCCACTTGTGTGGCTTGATGCTCACCAGACGATCTGGTCGTTGTCGCCCACGTTCACCCGGCCAAGGGATCCCTTGATGGTGGCGTTGCGCCCAACCAGCGAGTGATCGAGGCCCACGCCTTCTATGGTGGAGCCCTCCTCGATGATCGCGTCGCGGACGATCGAGTTGCTGATGCGGACCCCGTCGCAGACCGTCACATAGGGGCCCACTATGGACCTTTCGATGAGAGCCGAGTTGGCCACGTACACGGGGGGTATCAGCACCGCGTTCCGCACTTCTATCTCTTGGGAACAGCCGTTGCTCAGCAAGTAGCGGTTGGTGTCCAACAGGGCCTCGGGTGTCCCACAGTCTTTCCAAACCGGGGTCTGTTCGCTGACAAAGACGGCGCCGCGATCAATCATGATCTGGAGCGCATCAACCAGGTAGTATTCGCCCTGGGTCTGAATGTCGTGCTCCAACAAGTACCTGATCGCGTCCACAAGGGCAGCGGCCTCTCTGATGTAGTACAGTCCGATAACGGCGTTGCGGTGCTGGCAATTCTTTGGCTTTTCGATCAAACGGACAATGCGACCCTCTTCCTCTACGGCCACACCAAAGCGCCGAGGGTCCTCAACCTCTTTCACATAGGCCACGGCGTCCACTGGACGCTTCTCCAGCCCCTGCAGATCGGCCTCGAAGAAGGTATCAACCCAGACGGTGATGCAGGGACCAGTGAGGTATTCTCTGGCCATGTAGATGGCGTGGGCCTGACCCTTGAGCTCCTCTTGAACAACGTAGCGCGCGGTAAAGTCATAGTTGGCTTCGACGTACTCTTTGATCTGGTCGCCCAGCCAGCCGGTGATAAAGATGACCTCGTCCAGGTCAAGCCCTTTGAACTTGTCCAGGATGTGGCCTAGAATGGGCCTGCCCGCCACATTCAGCAAAGGCTTTGGCTTGGACCAGGTGTGAGGACGCATCCGTTTTCCGAATCCGGCTACAGGAAGCACAATCTTCATAGATCATAGCCCTTTCTGCCAGCATTTCGACCAGATAGCACGGCCATCACCAGGCCAAGGATCGGCTTCGGGAGCCAGGCACGAGAGCTCTCAGTCCGGCGCCGAATCCCATTGTCCAGATCGACGTGGCACGACCTGGCCCGCCCCAGAGGGCCCCGGGTAGCGCGATGCCAGACTCAGTCTCGGCTGCCCAGGGATCGACGCAAGGCTCTCAGTTCTTCCAGGATCTGCGCGAGCAACTGGAGGACCTGTTGCTCGGGAACGGGCACCTCCTCCGCGCCGATCGCCGCTCCCGTCCCAGAACGGTATCGCCGGAGCGCGGCGAGTATCTCTGAATGTGCCCCATCGCAGTCCTCCAGGCCCGACAGCCTGATCTCGGGGCCACCTTGGGCGCTGTAGCCCGCCGTGTGTATGGCGATTCCCCCGATGCCCAAGAGACGGTCGAGAAACCCTCGCTTCACCTCGATGTTGGTCACTGTGCGGTAGGGCACGGTCTTGACGGTCTTGGTGACGATCCCTACGCGGACTACGATCTCTTCGGGGGCCAGCTCATACTCGATGGAACGGTAGTAGGCGGGAAGGAGCGCATACGTCGGAACCAGCCACAGCACATTCGCGATCAGGAACACCCACACGTAGGTCCATCCAAGACGGGGGATGAACCCCAGGAAGACAAAGGGGAGGATGCACGTGATAAAGACCAGCCCAACCCCCAGGTTGTACTTGACCAGGAGCTTTTTGCTGGGTCTCAGCGTTCTGCCACTATTCATGGTGTGCCTCCGTTTCCTCACCCGCTTCTGCGTCCCGAGTCCGGCTTGTGCTGACGGCGCCGTGGAGATGGGATCATAGCTGGGGTCTGCGCAGATGCCAGTCCGTCGCTTGCTCGTAGGCATAGGCGACGCGGAGGATCGTCTCTTCGTCGTAGGCGTCGCCCAGGACTTGCAGGCCAACGGGCAGCCCGTTAGCCATGCCGCAGGGAATGGCGATGCCACACAGGCCGGCCAGGTTGAGAGATAGGGTAAAGATGTCGGTTAAGTACATCTGGAGAGGGTCCTCGGTCTTTTCGCCAATGCGGAACGCGGTGGTCGGTGCCGTCGGCACGATCAGAGCGTCGCACCGCCCAAAGGCTCGATCAAAGTCCTGTTTGATGAGCGTGCGAGCTTTTTGTGCTTTCAGGTAGTAGGCATCGTAGTAGCCCGCCGATAGGGCATAAGTGCCGAGCATGATGCGGCGCTTCACCTCAGGGCCAAAGCCCCTTTGGCGAGTCCTGCGATAGGCGTCCCAGATATCCTGAGCGTCTGGCACGGAGAAGCCATACCGCACGCCATCGTACCGGGCCAGGTTGGCGGATGCCTCGGCGGGGGCCAACAGGTAGTACACTGGCACGGCGTAGTCGGTGTGCGGCAGAGATACCTCAACGGCTTCAGCGCCCAGGTCTGCCCACACATCCAGGGCAGCGCGAACCGCCCCCTCGACCTCTGGCTGCATGCCCTCCCCAAAGTACTCCTTTGGCACCCCCAGCCGGATACCTGCGACGCTGGGGCAGAGTGTCTGGAGGTAATCGGGCACTGGCAGCCTGGCCGAAGTGGAGTCCTTTGAATCGTGCCCCGCGATAGCCTGCAGCAAGATAGCGCAATCGGCCACGTCTTTGCCCAGTGTGCCCACCTGGTCAAGGGAGGAGGCAAAGGCCACCAATCCATAGCGGGAGACGCGCCCGTAGGTGGGCTTTAGCCCGGCGACGCCACAGAACGCTGCAGGCTGGCGCACGCTTCCGCCAGTATCGGTGCCCAAAGCACCCAGGCATTCGTTGGCGGCGACGGCCGCGGCGCTTCCCCCGCTGGACCCCCCCGGGACGTGGGCCAGGTTCCAGGGGTTGTGGGTCACAAAGTAGCCCGAGTTCTCGGTGGAGGATCCCATGGCGAACTCGTCGGTGTTCGTCTTGCCCAAGAGGACGCTGCCGGCGTCAAGCAGCTTCGAGACCACCGTCGCATCAAAAGGGGGCACGAATCCTTGCAGGATTCGCGAGCCACACGTTGTTTGCACACCCTTTGTGCAGAGCACGTCCTTTATGGCCAGGGGGATTCCCAGCAGCGGGTGGTCCTCTCCCTGAGCGCGTCTGCGGTCGGCTGCTTCGGCGCTTTCCAGAGCGGCCTCGGGCGTGGTGAGAAGGTAGGCTCGCACCCGGTCATCGACCTGCTCGATGCGTTCGAGCACAGCTCGGGTGAGCTCAACCGAGGAGATCTGCCCCTGTGACAGGAGTTTATGGGCTTGGTGAATGGTCAGTTCGTAGAGTCGCAAGGCATTTGCCTCCCAGAAGGGGCACAGCGTCGCCTCCTGCGCTCCGGGGCCAACAGTGTCGCCGTGGTCTGGCGTCATTGATCCAGGATCAACTTGACCTTGAAGCAATTGCCCTGGCGTTGGGGCGCGTTGGCGAGGATCTTGTCGGGGGACAAGGAGGGCTGCACCTCATCGCGGCGGGTCACGCTGCGCATAGGGATTGCCTGGGCGGTGGGAGGAATCGCGCTGGTATCGAGCTGATTGAGCATCTGAGCGTATTCGAGAATCTCGGAGAGCTGCCCGGCAAAAAGCTCCGCTTCCTCCTCGGTGATGCCCAGTTTGGCCAGCTCGGCGATGTGTTGCACCTGCTCGCGACTGAGTCTCACGGGAGCCCACTCCTTCCCCTCATCGACGCTCGGATTATAGCATGGACAGGTGACCGCGGCAAATGATGGTCGATCGGGAGCGGGGAAGGGCACCTTCCAGCCATAGGGGATGGGAAGGCGGCCACTCTCTCGCAGGTGTGGCCGGGGCTGCCTAGCCCAAGAGTTCCATGTTCGAGAAGGGCACAAAGACTCTGCGCCCGTCGGGCAGACGCACCTCTGCGCCATCCGATCGAGTGCCGATGACCGTCTCCTGAGGGGTGGCCGCCAACGACACCACTGTGCCAACAGCCCCCAGGTAGGGAGGGCGTGTGAGCCTCACGGATGCACCTGCTTCCAGGAGACGAACCACGGGCTGCGAGGGGGCCTCTGGGTCGGCTGTCAGAGGGACAATCAATTCGGGACCGCTGCGGCCATCCCGATCGGTGCCCGAAATGACCGCAGGGAAGCCATCGTAGGACCGCAACGCCCCAAAGATAGGCTCGGCCATGGGGATGCGTCCCATCCCCTCCGAGATCACCACGGGCAGACCCAACCCCTCACAGACAGCCTGCAGTGCGGGAGCCATGCTGCCCGCGACAAGACCGCTCACCCCGAACCGCTTCGCACGAAAGAGCACGCGTGGGTCTTCGATGATGCCCCCCATCAGGATGGTGGCCCGATGGTGCAATAGAACCTTCTGCCAGGTGAGGGTTTCGCCTGGACCGGCGACCACCGTCATCAGCGGACCACTGGCCTCGTCGCCACTTCCCCAGACGCCACGAACGAGACACCCAACGGTCCGTACGGCAACCCCACGACCAGGGTATTGCTCGCAGACTTCTCCCGGCAGGTAGGCTCGCAGTCGACAGATTTGTGGCTCTTTGCGAAAGAAGACGATTCCCTCGCTGATGCCCTGTACCGTGCCCCCAAACGGGGCCCTCACCTGCCTCTTGCCTATCCCGAGTCGGCGCACGCTGGCAAGCGTGCCGCCCTCGGGCACACTCTGGCCTTCGGCGACCTCCAGACGACCAGGGACGGAACGGGCACTCACCTTCAGGGCCCGCGCGAGGTCAATGGGATAGAGTTGCCCTTTGATCGATGCTTCGGCGACGATGTCATCCGGCTGGACCCGGTCGCCAACGCGCACCATGACGTCGCCAGGAATGGGGAGCACTCGGCGACGCACTATGTGGCTGACGGGGGAGAATCGGCTCTCAAGGGGCCTGGATGACGTCGCCATTGAGATTCCTCAGCCATCGCTGCAAGCTCGCCCGCCACCTCTGGGTATCGCGTGGTATGACCAGGGGCCTGCCGCGCGTGTCCACGATGATTCCGAGGCTGCCCCCTCGCACCCTTGCTCTCCCACCGACGCCCCCGTGTCCCAGGCCGATATCAAAGTTCCGGCTCGGGCGCACCTCGATGGTAGCATAAGCGTCTGCTCCCAGTGGGAAGCGCTCGACGGCCCCAGCGGAGACTTCCCGTTCCACCACCTCGCCGTCGTCGTGCACGATCCTGAGGTGGAGAGCCCGCGTGCCACGTCGCCCCTTGCCCAGGGGCGCGATTACGGTCCCCAGGTAGCGGAAAGCATCCCTCTCCAAGATCTGCGCCGCACACAGGGGAGCCGCGGCTGCGATCGCCCCCAATTGCGGCCAGAGAGACGCCCAATCGACCACCAGTCGGGTCAGCCCCACGGGCTGTAATGCATCGAGGAGGCTTAGGGCAGCCATGCCATCGTGTGGCGTGTGGGCGATGGCTCCACCTCGGGCAGCGATGAGGTCAAAGGCGGGCGTCGTGGCCCCATCTGGGCTGGAGTCAGGGCCAACCCAGTAGGCCCCTTGCATGTGTTGCATGGAAAGCAAGAGGGCCTGCCGAACGACGGCGTGCACCAGCAAAAGATCCTCAGTGCTCTGAGCGATGCTGTGCGGGCGAAGACGGGCGTTCTCGAGATTCGCCAAGGCCTGCTCGCCCGACATACCAGGTGGCAGCCAACGGCTGATGTTATCCAGGCCCGAGAGATCGACCACGCGACTGATCCCATAGCTGGTGCCCAAGTTGGCGCCAACGGTCCATTGATATGCCTGACCACGCGCGGAACCAACAAAGGTGGTTGAGCCGCCGACGTCTGCCCCCAGGACCCCGTTCGACGGCGCACTGCGGCGCGCGATGAATTGCAGGGTGTTGCTCAGAGCCCTGGTCGTGGAAATCATGGGAGACGTGCACCACTGGCTCAATCGGCGATAGCCGGGCAGTCTCGGCAATCCTATGCGCTCGTACAGCTCAGAGAGCTCACGCTGCAACTCTGCCGGGGTCTCGACATAGACGCTGGGGCGCACGTTTTTGACCACGCGAAGTTCAAACAGGGAGGACACGATCTCGGAGATGGGGCTGCGAGCCTCCTGGTTGCCGGCGAAGACGATCAGGGGTCGTCGCTCGGCTTGTGCCCCTTCAGCACGGGGTGCTTGTGCCCCTTCACTACGGGGTGCTTGCGCCCCCTCAGTACGGGGTGCTTGGACCTCGCCGTAGATGATAGACAAGGCCCGGGCCGCGCTTTCGAGGGGGGCCACGGGACCACCATCGACCCCACCCACTAACAGGATCACGTCAGGCGGGGTTTGGTGGAGCGAAGCGACCACTTGATCGCTCCAACCACCTGCTCGTGTGTCCACCGAGAGAGTATGGGTCACCAATACATTGGCCGTTGAGCAAGCGCGCCGGGCGCTCTCCAGGCTGAGATCGTCGGTCAGGCCCACTATGACGCACTGCAGCGGCGGTGCCGCACTTGAAGTGGCCAGAAAGGCATCCACTCCTGCGTTCGATGGCTGCTCAGGCATGATGACTTGCTGGTCCTGGTCAAGTAGCGGGCGCTGGATGATGTACTCCAGCCGCCGAACGGCCCGGCGCAACCCGATGGTCACGTCCATCTCGGGCTCGCTCAGCGTGCTGGGACTCTCAGCACGGGCGACAAAGCGTGAGACCCCATCCACCGTGTCAAAGAGGCATACGTGGGTGAAAGCACGGCCAATGTCTGCCGCCAGGATCGACTCGACCGGCTTCTGGCTGCCCATCGCCTATGGCCTTCCAGTATACAGGAGTTTCAACCAGTCGCGCAACAGAAACACCAGTCGGCTGTTGAGAATCGCAAAGAACGAAAGCGCGGCGCTGGCAAAGAGAGCCCCGAAGCATATGGTGATCAGGCCACGACCCACCCCTCCCACCGCTCTCACCAGCCCGCGCCAAAGAGCACGTAGCCGGCCATCAGTTCGAGCTCCAAAATGGAAGGCAGTCAATGCTGCGATGGTGCCTGCGACGACTATTATAGGGTCGATGACGTAGGCCCAACCCAAGGAGCCTTCGCCGTAGTCGGCTGGGTTCACAGACAGCACTGAGGCGCGGATCTGAGGTATGAACGTGCCCGTGAGCCCGCCGCCGAGGGCAAGAGCCGCGCCGGTGCCAAACAACACCCCCAGAGGCAGGTTGCCCAACACTGAGACAGACTTGCTCCCGCGGCAGAGCAAAAGCAATCCCAACACAAAGAACACGCCATAGTACCAGTAGGTGGCCGGCTCGGCGACGAGCAATTGGAGTCTTGGCCAGAGCATCTGATTCCAGGCCAGAGCGGCCGCGTAGCCAGCAGCGATGCCCACCAGAAGGTGCTCTGCCAGGCGAAAGGCGGGGTTACCGCCGAACACGTAGCTGAGCGTTGCCAGGGTCAGCAGGGCGGCCACCCAGGTACCGGCGATCTGGAGCGTGTTGGGTGGCAACGTGGCCAGCAGGTTTGCAGGGGTCTCTAGCATGGCTCCTCCCGCCTGAGCAGCGGGGAGACGAGAAGGCTGCCGGATCGACTGTGTCTTGAGGCCACGCAAATCATTGTCCGTGGCTCCTTTGGCGTGCCCTCGTGCGAAGGTAGGCAACGTTGGTGGCGATAGCAGTCACCAGCAGCACCAGACAGAACGCTCCATAGGCATCTGTCCAATGCAAGGAAGGTTCCTCCATCCCACTGGCCTTCTCATACTCTCCGGCGCTGTGAGCAGCTGCGATCAAGGTCGATAGCTGGCCCGACTGTTGATAGGGAAGAAGCATCGGTTCGATTGCGGCAGTGACCAATGCGTGCAGGGAAAAGTTGCACTGACTCTGAACTTGCTCGATCCAGCTTCGGACTGATCGACTATCGTCGGCGAAAACGATCACCTGGTCAAAGTCTTGGACCGAAGTCAGGTCCTTCATGACGGGCAGTTCGCTGAGGGTGCGCCGCTGGACATAGTCAACCTTGAAGGCCTTCCCCAGTGACGTGCAAAGAGTGCGCAGTCCAGCTTCAGGACCGGGCAGATAGCCAAGGATGGCGTAGCTCTCCCCGTACCGGTAGTCGGGCATCTCGCCGGCGATCGTCCGGTAAAGGTGCTCTGCGAGTCCGACGCCGCCAGGGTCGGTGCTCATCGCCACCACGCGCACCTGGCTGGCTGCGAGATGGCGGCCCACAGCCAAAGCCAGAGGGTCCACCTCTCCTGCGTAGGCCGGGCCGTAATCAAAGGAGATCAACACCGCCGAGCCCGTCGGCAGGCTCTGGATATCGCGGGCCAGAGAGGTGACAGAATCGCGTGGACGCAGGAGAAGGCTGGTGCGATCCCCGGTGAAGACTGGGGTCAGGGCGGCCAGGAGCACCAGGAGATAGAGGAGAGCACGTCCCCGCCTCGACAGCAGTCTGGCTCTTCTTGGTATGACCACACGCGCAGCATCCCGAAGCGGGCCACGCTCCGAGGCGATGCTATGGAATAGCTCAGCATCGTGCTGTTCGGTCTCGCTCACCGACGGCGGGACGGGCAGCGCAAACGCATGGGCTTGCGTTGCGGCCGCAGCAATGGGGACCAAGCCCTCCAATCCCTCCAGGACGTCCTCCTCGGCCTCAGGTATCAATTCCGAGGGCTGCATGGGCGCCTCTGGCTCGCTGGGTGCCGCTTCGAGCCGCTCTATTGGCTCACCGACGAGCTGCTGGGGCTCGGCTAGCGGGCCGGGCTCAGTCTCTTCGCTCACCACCTCAGCGGTGGTCGCGACCTCCGCGTCGGCCTCTAGGGTCAGATCGCTCGTGGGCCGCTCACCCACAGTAGGGGCCGCCGCCTCGCGAACGGCTTCCTCTCGGTCAGTCACGGAGGGTTCTGAGGGCACAAAGGACTCAACCGGTATGTCGCTGGCTTCAACGATGGTCTCAGCGCTGCCCGGCACCAGATCGTCGAAGCAACGGTGACAGAATACATTTTCTGCGGGGTTCAGAGCTCCGCAAGACGGGCAAGCGCGATAGACAAAGTGCTCCAGGGAACCGCCACACGCCTCGCAGACTAGCGCATCGCTCGGGTTCCTGTGGTTGCAGGCTGCGCAGACTATCATCCCACACGGCTCCTCTTCTCACACATAGGGCCGGTCCACCGTCAAGAGTATCCGCAAAGCAGTCGCCATGGTTCCAAGGGCTGTCCCCAAGACGATGCCGCGCATACCAGCCGTGACGGGAACGGTGAGGATCCAGTCACGGGCTATGGGCAGGTAAGGCGAGATGGCTTGGCCGAATGGCAACTGGGTCGCAATCACCAGCAGGCTGCTCACCAGCATGATGGCTGCCTGGGCGGTGCGCACCCTGAATGCCCGATAGGCCGCGCTCACCACAAAGAAAGCCAGGAGAGCAGCCATCGTGGCCTGGAGGGGGTAGTACACATAGTCGAATACCCAGTTCAGCGCCGCGGATCCGGGCAAGGCCACGCCGATGGCCAACGTAGCCAAGAGAGAAGCTATCAGCACGACACCCAGCCCGCGCCCCCGCGCCTCTCTGGCGACCCGCCTACCATGAACGCTCAGCAGGTTGACGACGCCAAGGAAGAGGGCAAAGGCAGCCAGGATGGTTGCCCCCTCTACCAGAACTGCCGCGACTGCGCCGATGGAGGGATGCGGCACAAAGAAATCGGTGAGCACGAAAAGCCCGCACAGTATGGCTGCTGCCATGGGCAGGATCTTTTTCATGATCTCTTCCTCAGCCCAGGTAGCCCAGCGATGCCATCACCACTGAGGCGATGATGGCAAGGATAGCGAGAATGCGCATGGTGTCCTGAGTGGCCAGGCTGCCCAGATGGCTGCGTCTGTGAAGGTACGCCCCGGCTGCGAACACCTCCTCGCCGATAACACATTCGTCGAGGGTGGCTTGCATGAGCGCGATTGCGCCGGGGGCTGCGGCACCTCCCAACTGGACCATGTCCTGGCCCTGCGCGGCCTCGCCTATCCACAGACCCTCGTGACCAAATCGGCCCACCAGGATGTTGGCCAGATGCTGGTCACGGGTGATGGCACCCGCCGTGCCAGCCGCATAGACCAGAGGATCGGGCCCGTAGAAGCGCAGTTCGTTCCCAGCGTAGCGCTCCGCGAAGCCGGCCTCTTCCCTGGCTCTCTGGAGAACGCCCTGGGCGGCGGAGAGGATCGTTCCGTCGGCGGTCGTACCCAAGACCGCCTGGTCATACGCGGCCGCATGGCGAGCAACGTAGTCGAACACGGTCAGACCCATAAGCGCCTCAGACATCGCTTCAGTTCCGACTCTCCCCGATCCCATGCCAACGTGGATCGGCTGACCGCTTTCCAATGACCGGCTCACGAGCTGATGAATGCTCTTGTATGCGGGAATGGCGCGCACGGGGAAACGGCGTCCCCTCTTGGCCCGCCCGGTAAAGACGACAAACAGCAAGCAGAACAGGGAGAGAACTGCGAGAGCGGTGATGTTGAGGCTGCTGGACAGAAGCGATTCTATCGCGTCGATCAGGGGTTGCATTCATCCCCCTTTCTGCCCGAGGCCAGCGGTGAGGAGCGGGGGCTTTCAAGAGCCTCGATCAGCCCGTGGATTCTGTGACGATCCTCCAAGAGCCATGCGCAGCGACGACCTACATCACCCGTCAGTGGGCTCAAGATGGGATCCATGACCAAGAGAGCCTGACTGCAGAGAAAACTGAGAGGCTTGACTAGCTCCAAAAGCACGACAGCCGGACTGGTGAGGCCCCGTTGACTTATGGAAGATGCAAGACCACGAATCAAGTCGTTCTCGTCTTCTGCCATCTATCACACTTTTTCTCTACTCAAGTTTGGTCCCGTGACTGCCGGCGTTCCGTGCCTGCGACTTTTCCTGGAAACGACGGCGTATGGTGTAGAAGGTTCTGCGCAGCCGCTTCCAGAGACCTCTCTCGCGCTTTTCGATGGCCTCAATGGCTGCGGTGGCCAGGTCAGAGGTGGACTGCCCGAAGAGCGTCGCGTCATCCTCCTTCAGGCCCTCGAGGATCGGCACTGAGCCAACGTCGCCGATCCGGGCGAGGCCGCGTGCCGAATACCAACGCGTTGTGCTATCGCCATCTTGGGCACAGCGTCCCAGCGCCTTGCGTGCCCTGACCGTGTGTATGTGTCCCAAAGCACGCACAGCGCTTGCCCGAACGAGGGGCTGCGAATCGGCCAAGGTCTGTTCCAGAGCCGCAACGCCTCGCGGGTCTCCGATGGCACCCAAGGCGTCTGCCGCTGCTCGCCGCACCCATATGGATGGATCACTCAGCGCAGAGAGGAGAGGGGCCACCGCGGACTTGTCCCCTATGTGACCCAAGGCTGTGGCTGCGCTGGCTCGAACCAGCGGCTGGCTATCCCTCGTTGCTCGTACAAGAGATGACACGGCTGGCTCGTAGCCCCAGAGTGCGAGAGCGTCGGCCGTGGCCGCACGACGTTGAGGGTCGGCGTCTTCTAGCCCCCCGCACAAGAGCGCGAACAGCCGACTGAAGGTCAACTCGCGGTTCTGCCCATTCCAGACGGGCATTCCCAATCGAGCCCGCCTCTGCAGGCGTGCCGCGGTCCTGGCCAGGGCCACCCCAGCCAACCAAGACACAAGAGGATCGTGGTCACTCAGACAATCCAGAAGCTCTTGCACTGCAGAGCTAGAAATCTCTCCTGCAAGAGACGACACCTGCTCCCAGCGGGCCATAGGAGCGACAGTTGGCAGGCTGGGCGCGCTTGGGGCTGTGACGGCACCCGTGCCGGAATAGCTAGCCACAATGCTCCCTTCCTTGACCATGCGTGAGTCCTGCGCCGGTCTGGGACTTCAGATCCGCTGGAGAGTATACCCTGCCTTGTTGGCCACTGCAAGCAGCCCAGCCGAAGTCACCGAGACTTGTGAGAGCCGCAGGCCGGGGATCGGAACAGGTTGTCTGGTGCATGCACGCGGGCCAAACCGGCTTTGCCCTCTGGCTTGGATTGCCGTGTCTCCCAATTCTCCTCTATGGGCGCAACCCGGGGACAACATAGAGGTAGAGACAGGCCACGGAGACAGCAGCCATGCCCAGATACACCAGTCCCATGGCGGCGCCAGGTTGCCTGCGCTCCAGCGGGTGACCCGCGATGAGCCAGAGCA
>DATKWG010000156.1:0-11802 GCA_035529675.1 Anaerolineae bacterium | reverse complement strand
TGCACCGACTCGCGCGTGCGGTAGACGACATTGTTCTCTACGCGACTGTTGCGGCTGCGGCATCCGAGGTAGATGCCCCAGCCGGGGGTGCCTTCCCCGTAGGAGTAGACGTCGTGGATCAGGTTGTTGCGCAGGATCATGTCCGAATCGCGCACGAAGACCCCCGCACCGTCGTTGATGCAGGTCATCAGGTTGTAGATCTCGTTGAACTCGATGATGATTCCCTCTTCCTGATTGCGCCGCTCCAGGGGCTGAGTAGCCGTTGCCCAGTGGCGAGAGTAGATGCCCGAGTGAGTGATATCGTGTATCAGGTTGTGGGCAAAGATGCCACCGCCGTCGTCGATGTTGATGCCCACCGCGCTGGGGTACACATCCCCGCAATGGTGGATGTGGTTGTAGGCAACGACTATGTGCTCGGAGGTGTGATTGCGGGTGATGATGCCACCGCTGCCCGTGCCATAGATCTCGTTGCCTATGACGCGGTTGCCCGGTCCTTCGATTTCTAGCGCGTATGTGCCGGTGTTTCTGATACAGCAGTTCTTCACCCGGCAGCGCTGCGCCCCCACCATGCTCAGAGCCGAGGGCTCGACGATGTCGCCCACGTCGCCGCAACCGGGGTAGCCGGTGGCCGGCAGGGGCCAGTCGGAATCGGAGAAGGTCAGTCCGCAGAAGCCTAGATACCGCACCCACTCGTTACGCTCCCTGTGCGGCTCGAATCGCACGAGTTGGGTCAGCACGGGGGCCACGACCTCTGCTGTGGTCAGATCCTCTTGCGGCCAGTAGTACAGCTCGCCGGTCTCATAGTCCAGGTACCAGTCGCCTGGCTCGGTCAGGCCCTCGCGGATGTTCTCCACGTAGTAGCGGTTTCGTCCGCGAGCACCGGGCCAGCCAAAGTAGTGGCTTCGCTCGGGCGGGCCGGTGAAGGTGACCACCCGCTCGGCCTCATCCACATCCTTGATGATCAGGCGCGACTCGTTCCAGGAGTGAAAGACCAGCACCTCCACATCCTGCAGATTGTGAAAGCGCTGGATGTGGCCTTCATGGTACTTGAACGCTTCAGCGAGCTCACGTCTCCCCTCGATGCGGTAGTAGTCTACCTTGGGCAGGCGTGCGCGGTTCTTGACCTTGCCGTTCACCATCAGTCGGCGGAACTTCCATCCCCCATCCTTGGCCCCAGGAATGATGCAGACCATGATCTCGCCCCGGTACTGCCTCCAGGTAGCTTGGATTCTCCTTCCGCCACTCAACACGGGCGTCTCACCCGGGTAAGCGGCGTAGGTGATCGGGCTGGCGAAGGTTCCGCTGTCCTGTGACTCAAAGACCAGCGTGTCCTTTAGGCGGTAGGTCCCTCCGCGCAGCATGACGGTGATGGGGTGGGCCACTCGCCCCAGCGCGGACATGGAGCGGATGATATCGCGGGCGTGCGCCACCGTGGCGAACGGGCCATCGGTTCCCTCGGCGTTGGGTTCCGCCAGCTTTCCCGACCAGGCATCATTGCCGTTCGGCGCCACATAGGACGTTGCCCTTGCTTCCTCAGACATGCTGCAGTCTCCCTTCGTAATGGTACTGACCTGTAGTGTTGATGACGTGTTTGCCACAACGCACGACCGATCTCCGCAGTTGGTAAGGCCAACATAGCCCGCCGTCAGACTCCTTTCCCACGGGACCTACGAAAACATCGCTGGTCTCTCCAGTGCTTGCTTCCCCAACGCCCCAGGCCCTGCAGAGACCCCTGCTCCTCTAGTATGCTCGGGATCGGGATCCCCGCAAGGCCTCCAAGCGGAGAGTATCGGAAAACCCCCGTCTGAGCTCCCGTCGTCGTCACTCCTCACTTGCGCTCAGGGTCACAGTCACGGGAACCTCCGCTGCGTTTTTCGATACCCTCTCTGATAATGTGGTGCGAAACCCCTCAAGAGACAGCATACTTCGCATCCTTTGGATCCGCTATGATATGCCGCGCAGCGCCAGGCTGGGAACCCAGCAGATGACGGCGCTTCCCAGGCCAAGTACGATGAGCTCAATGGCCGTCGTCTTGACGAAACTGATCGCCAGGCGACGGCCTTCCCCCACGACCTTGGAGTACGAGGCAAGCAACAGGATGATGCCGGCGAGCCAACCTATGGCCAGGAGTATCAATGCCACGCGCGGCACCAGCAAGATCAAGTACCCTGAGGCCACCGTGTCGTTCGGGTTGATGGGGATCATGACTGCCGCCAACACGCGAGTGGCCTCGTAGGCTTGCATCGCCGCGGCGAGACCTATGACAGCAGAGACTAGCCACGCCAGAACGGCTACGGCCTCGGTTCCGATACGTCTTACCATGGCGGTCCTCCTATTCATAGGCTTCGACGCCCACAAGACTCGATTCGCGAGCGTGGTGAGGGTGCCAAAAAACGCCGATGACAGGGTCAATCGCTCTCTCCCGCCATGCCTCTGGCAATCAGATAGTGCT
This sequence comes from Anaerolineae bacterium, assembly GCA_035529675.1. Taxonomy (GTDB): domain Bacteria; phylum Chloroflexota; class Anaerolineae; order UBA1429; family UBA1429; genus DATKWG01. The sequence goes on along the minus strand of DATKWG010000156.1, from coordinate 9,350 downwards.
GAATTGAGCCCTCTTGGCCTCCCCCTCGGAATCGTGCCCCGATGGGAGGGATCCATCATGTATTGGTTTGCTGTCTAGTCGCCTTGATTACTTTTGGCGGGGAAGGGTTGATGGGCAGCCCCACCGCTATTGGCGAGACGCTTTTTTCAACATCCCAGCTCTACACAGGGTGCGCAAAAACGACCATTGTCACAGGTGAGCAGCAGCGCAGGCGAAGAATCCCTGTTCTGTGCGGTTGAGACCCTGTAGCATGCTTCGCTTGCGCTCAGGGTGACAACCATGTCAGCAGGCGCAGACTTGTTCAACAGTCTGACTCTACATGCCATTATAAAAGGAATGGCCCCTCGGTTCAAGGACCCAGGCGTGCTCGCGCCACACGTACCCCATAGTGCAGGGGTACATGTGCCCCGCACGGGGTACACATGCAGTGCAGTGTCTGTATCATTTGAGGGAACTATACTCTCTCGTTGACCTTTTTGGGTGAATGGATACGTGGGCAAACGCCAGATGCCAACGGCATTGAGACCGGGCCCGCCTATCCAAGCATCAAGCCACAGGGCCCGTAACCAACAATACCCTGATGGGTTTTTGATTATTGGGCCTTCACTACGGGACTCTCTTCACGCCGGATCTCGGCGGTCTGGCCCGTTTGCATCACATAGAGCATTAGAGCAGCCAACGACCCATTCGGGTGAGCAAGAGGAACTGAGTTACTCCAAGAACGACCGGTAGCCTTGGCGGGCAGCCCTCAAACCAGGAGGCACGTATGGCGTACAACTGTGTGGTGTTGGTCAAGCAAGTGCCCGATACTGCCAATATCAGTGGCAAGGCCATGAGAGACGACGGCACAGTCAACCGTGCCGCCTTGCCGGCCATCTTCAACCCAGAAGACCTGAACGCGCTAGAGATGGCTCTGCAGGTCAGAGAACAGCACGGCGGCCGGGTGACGGTGTTGACCATGGGACCACCGAGAGCGGCTGAGGTATTGCGCGAAGCGCTGTATCGCGGTGCCGATGGGGTGATATTGCTCTCCGACAGGAGATTCGCCGGTTCCGACACGTTGGCCACTTCCTATGCCCTCAAGTGTGCGATTGAGCGAATAGACGACTACGACCTTGTCTTTTGCGGGCGGCAGGCCATAGATGGCGATACCGCTCAGGTTGGCCCGCAGGTGGCCGAGAAACTGGGGCTCCCACAGATCACCTACGCAGAGGCTATCCAGTCGCTCCAGGGAGATGAGATCATCGTCCAGAGGGCATTCCCCCTCGGCAAAGAGATGGTGAAATGTAGCCTGCCTTGCCTTCTCAGTGTGGTGGGTTCGGCCAACAGGCCCCGGCCCCCCTCGGCCCACAAGGCGATCGCCTTCAAGTTGGCTGCCACTCCGCTCGAGTACCCGGCCCTCCTGGAAAGGTGGCCCGAGTTCGAGACGGAGGCAGCGCTGGACTGCTATCTGGCTGAGCGCAACCAGAAGATCCCGGTCTGGTCTGCCGCCGACATCGGTGCTGCCGAGGAAAACCTGGGCCTGGCCGGCTCCCCCACGAAGGTGCTCAAGATTGACTACGTCGTGCTCGAATCTGGCGAGAGCAAGCAGGTCCCGGCCAGCCCGGAGGGTGTCTCCGCACTGATTCAAGAGTTGGTTGAGGACTATATCTTATGAGGTCAGGTAGGCGGATGAATAAGAGTAGTAGAGACGTCTATGTCTTCATCGAGCAAGAAGCGGGAAAGATCGCCGCCGTCAGTCTGGAGCTGCTCTCAAAGGGGCGCGAGCTGGCTGAGGAACTGGGCAGCCGAGTGTGCGCCTTGCTTCTCGGCCACCGCATCGCCGACCTGGCTGAAGAGGTCATCCGCTATGGCGCGGACGCGGTTGCGCTGGCCGATCACCCTGAACTGGCACTCTACCGCACTCTGCCCTACGCCAGAGTCGCCATTGACCTGGTGCGGCAGCGGCAGCCCTACATCTTTCTCCTGGGGGCCACGCCGCTTGGGCGCGACCTGGCTCCCCGCATCGCCAGCGCCCTCCGCGCCGGGCTGACCGCTGATTGCACCGCGCTTCAGATAGGCGACTTTGGCTATGGAGGCAAGGCGTACACCGATTTGCTGTATCAGATTCGGCCTGCCTTCGGCGGCAACGTCATCGCCACCATCGTCAACCCACAGATGCACCCGCAGATGGCCACTGTGCGCGAAGGGGTGATGCGCTTGGGCGAGCCAGATAGTACGCGTCGAGGCCAAGTCGAGAGAATCGAGATACACTTTGACGAGGGCGATCTGACGCTGCAGGTATTGGAACGAAAGGTGTGGCCACCTCGCTGCAACTTGAAGGGTGCCTCCATCATTGTCGCGGGCGGCATGGGCGTGGGCAGCAGAGAGGGTTTCCGAGTGATCCACGACCTGGCCCAGGTGCTCGGCGGGGAGGTGGCGGGTTCGCGAGCCGCCGTTGATGCCGGTCTCGTCTCATCCGAGCGCCAGGTGGGACAGACCGGAGTCACCGTGCGGCCCCGGCTTTACATCGCCTGCGGCATTTCGGGAGCAGTGCAGCACCGCGCCGGGATGGATCAGGCAAGCAAGATCGTCGCCATCAACACCGATCCCTCGGCCCCGATTTTCCAGATCGCCCATTACAGGATCGTGGGTGACTTGCATGAAGTCATCCCTTGGATGATCCGCGCCTACCGCGAGAACGCCAAATAGGGGAGACAGGGAGAGCCAGGCATGGCAGAGAATCTCTTCACCGATAATCTCGACTTGCAGTTTCACCTGGACAAATCGGATCTCGGCGAGGTCATTGAGATCATAGAGGATGGCTACCGTCACCACGATCAATATCCGGCGGCGCCGCGCAATTATGCAGATGCCAAGGACAACTATCGGCTGTTGCTGACCCTGTTGGGTGGAATCTGTGCAGCCCACATAGCTCCCCGAGCGTCCGAGGCGGCCGACGAAGGGGCACAGTTCTCTGATGGCCAGGTTGCCTACGCGGCTGCGACCCAGGAATCACTGGACCTTCTCCGCCAGGCTGAACTGATGGGCGCGATGCTCGCGTGGGAGTACGGTGGGCTGAATCTGCCGGAGACGATTTTCCAGATGATGGTCGAAATCGTCTCCCGCGCCGAGGCCGGGCTGATGACCATCTTCGGTCTGCAAGAGATCTCCGCCACCATCGCCAGGTTCGGCAGCGAAGAGCTGAAAGCGCGCTTACTTCCTCGTTTCGCCCGGGGCGAGGTGACCGGGGCGATGGCACTCACCGAGCCGGACGCCGGCTCTGACCTGGGAGCTGTGCAGACCCGCGCCATCTACGACGAGAGGGCAGGAGTGTGGCGGCTGAACGGTGTCAAACGGTTCATCACCAACGGCTGCGCTGATGTCTTGCTGGTGTTGGCCCGTTCAGAAGCTGGGTCCACCGACGCTCGCGGACTCTCTCTGTTCGTCGTGGAGGCAGACGAGACGGTGCGCATCCGTCGCATAGAGAACAAGCTCGGTATCCGCACCTCGCCCACCTGCGAGATTCAGTTCTCCAACACGCCGGCTCACCTGCTGGGCAGACGCCGTTATGGGCTGATACGCTATGCCATGAGCATGATGAACGGAGCCAGACTGGCGATCGCGGCCCAGGCATTGGGCATCGCCGAGGCCGCTTACCGTGAGGCACATCAGTACGCCGTGAAGCGCATCCAGTTCGGCCAGCCCATCAGCTCCATTCCGGCGGTGTATCGCATGCTCGTCTCTATGCGCGGGGAGATCGAAGCGACGCGTGCGCTGGTTTATGAGACCGCGCGGTGGGTGGACTTGACGAAGGCATACGAGTACGGCAAGGCAAAGGAGGATCTGGGGCCCGCCGACCGCAAACGGCTCAGACGGGCCGACCGCCTGGCAGCCGTGCTGACTCCGCTGACAAAGTACTACGCCTCCGAGATGGGCAACAGAGTCTGCTATCAGGCCATACAGATTCACGGAGGCACCGGCTACATGCGCGAGTTCAATGTGGAGCGCCACTACCGTGACGTTCGCATAACCAGCATCTATGAGGGCACCAGCCAGCTCCAGATTGTGGCTGCCCTCGGCGGGTTGCTGGGCCATTCCTTGGACAGTCTGCTGGATGAGTGGGCGGCCCTGGACTATGGGGCAGAACTGACTTCGCTCAAGGGTCAGGTGGAAGAAGCCACTGCGTCGTTCAATCGCTGCATCGACCACCTGAAGGAGCACAAAGACCGCGCGGTGATCGACTACTATGCGGCCGACCTGGCCGACCTAGCGGTCTGCGTCATCAACTGCTGGTTGACATTGCGAGATGCGCGTTTGACCGAGAGGAAGCGAGAGGTGGCCCGCGTCTACATCGCTGAGACGCTGCCCAGGATCCACGCTGGAGTGGCAAGTCTTCAGACCATAGATCCGACCCTCCTACAAGCAAGACGCCTCATCCTGGCCACGTGACACGTAGTGGCCAAGAGGTAGCTTGGGATCACACCCGATACACCTCGCCCAGAGATAGGTCGCCTTGTGCCTGCGTTCCAACCCCCCGTAGGATGCAGGGAAGCAGCGCATATCTTCAGCAACAGAGGGAGACTTGGCCCTTGTAGGAGTGTACGCTCCATGGTTTGGAGATCGGTTGCCTCACAGCACCACCCTATCTCCTTCTTACCTCGAGTGTCCTTCTCCTGACCTCCTCCCGCCTCAGCTTGCCTGTCTGCGTGAGGCGCCCTCGCTCACGGTTCGCCTCCTTCGTGAGACGATAATCCGCCGCCCTCAGGGTGCGAGAGCAAGGCCGAAACGTGTATGCTGGCTCAGTGCCCTCAGGTGTCCCACTTTTCCTGACGCCGACCCCAATGGTCAGTTGCATCACCGACTGCCTCGCCACAGAGCGTGTGAGCCTGCCTTCGGGTGTCGGCTCAATCGATAGAGTGCTCCTTGAGGAACTCCTCGTCGAGTTCAACGCCCAGCCCAGGCCCGGTTGGAGGGCTCACCATGCCATCCTCGCCCAGCTGCAGGGAGGTCGTGAACATCCCTCGCCTGGCCTGCCCCTCCGTGACCACGTGCTCGACAATCATCCCGTTGGCAACTGCACACACCAGGTGCACGTGAAGGAGCGCTGAACCGTGTGGGGCGATCGGCAACCCGTGGGCACTGGCCAGAGAAGCTATGTGTCGGAACTCGGTGATCCCTCCCAGGACATTAGCATCAGGCTGAAGGATGTCAGCGCCACCACAGGCGACAAGGTCTCTGAAACCGTAGCGGGTGTACTCGTTTTCACCGGTGGCTATGGGTATCCCTGTGTTGGCTCTCACTTTGGCCAGCCCCTGGTAATCCTCGGCGTGCACAGGTTCCTCGAACCAGAAGATGTCATAGTCCTCGATGCGCTTCGCCGCCCTGATGGCCTCGAGGGGCGAGTAGGCATTGTTCGCATCGACCATCAGGTGGATCTCTGGGCCGATGGCTTCTCTCACCACTCGCACTCGCTCCGCATCCTCGCTTGGCGATGCCCCCCCTATCTTCATCTTGACGTACCTGGCTCCCGCGGCCACTTTGCTCTGCATCTCCTGGGCCAGATCGTCCAATCCCTTGCCTTCCAGGTAGTATCCGCCGGCCAGATACACAGGAACTCGTGCTCGATAGCCTCCCAGCATCTTGTGCAGAGAGACGGCGATGGTTTTCCCGGCCGCATCCCACATGGCTATGTCGATGGAGGACATGGCACGGACGGTCAGGCCTCGACGGCCAAAAAGCTTGGGTTGGAACATCCTCTGCCAGGCTCGTTCGGTGTCAAACACGTCCAGTCCCACCACATACTGGCCCAATGCCCTTGTCGCTTCTAGAATGACCCGGTCGGGCCCGGTCTGTCCCCCGGCCCACCCGATGCCTTCGATTCCATCATCGGTGCGGACCCGCGTGACCACTGTTCCGCTTTCCGAATAGGTGTACAGTCCGTTCCTGATGGGCCGCTCTCGCTTTACCCGATGCAAGCTGGAGACTACCTCCACAATACGCATGTCTCTCTCTCCTTATTGGGTGTATTCGCCTCGCCCGGTCCTTTTCGCCAATTGCTTGTCGCAGAATCTCCCCTGCCTGCCCAGGGCCGCGTCTCGACTCTCGCCAAGGGATGGGACATGCAGCAATCGACTGGTGCCGCTGCCGCGAACGCAATTGGTCCCCGCCGTTGTGGCAGCAAGCGCGAATTGTCCGAGTTCTCCAACACTGCCCAACTGAATGGTGGTGCGCCGCCAGCCCCTATTCAACTGACCGCTGCTTGTGGTCAGCTTGCCTACCTGGCCTTGAAGCTCACATCCAGAACCGCGTCCAGATCGTGGCGCGGGTGAACCCCAAAACGCTCCTCAAAGTCCCGATCGAATGCTTCCTCTTCCTCTGGGTCCGGGGCCAACGGCAGCGCCACAGGTTGCCGATTCGCACTGATCGATCGACCCGCCGCCAGCACCATCTCCATATCGGCCCGCCCGAACTCGCCTGGCCAAACCGGGTCGTGGTCCTCGACCACCGCCCGAGCCAAGCCATCCAGCACCGTGGCCAGCGAGATGTGCCCCTCGCTGAGTTGGGTATCACTGTACGGATTGACCCATTCCACCGTGCCCCCCAGCGATTCGGGCAGGTCCACCCAGATCCGTTTCAGGATTCCCGTGTCTGTATGCTCGCGCTGCAACGTGTACGTGCTGGCCCGAGCGGCCCGCTGGGCAATGTCTTCGTCGGTGCACACATTGACCGTCTCCCCGCCAGAGGCACCCTGATTGCCGTTGGTGATGATGGTGCCGCGCTCGCCACACACCTCAAAGCCCACCATCTGGTTGCGGCCCAGGCAGTTGTTCTTGTTGCCCACCATGGCGATCGCCAGTCCGCCGTTGTCGAAATCCACGGCCCAAAAGCTCAGTTCTTCGGTCTTCCAGTCCCGACGGGCTCTATCCACGTAGGGAACCACCGGCATAATGTGGGCAATGCTGCTAACGCTGATCGGCCTCGCACCCATCCGGAAGCGAATGGCGGCCAGACCGTGGTACCCCGTGGTGGAAAACAGCCGGTAGCACCTGTGCACAGGCCCGATCGCACCAGAGCGAATGATCTTGGACACGAATTGCTCAACCGGGAGAAAGGGAAAGTTCTCCGATGTCTGCAACTTGACATTGTGCTGCGCCGCGGTTTCGATCATCAAGTCCATCAGCCCCAGGGTCGGGGCCAGTGGCGTCTCCGCGTTATGGTGAATGCCGTGCTTTGACAGGTAGCAGGACACGGCATGATGGAGCTCGGCGGGCACAACCACATCGCACACATCGAGTTCCTCCTGAGCCACAAGCTCCCGAACGTCGTAATAGGGCTTGACGCCCAGCGTGTCCGCCGCCCAACGGGCGGCCTCGGGGGCGGCGTCGCAAACCGCGACTACTTGAAGGGTCTTCCCCATCTGGGCCACGGTACTGACGTGGGCCCGACCTCGACGACCACAACCGATCAACGCGTATTTGAGACGTGACATCCTTGCTCCCCTGTCGCAAAAGTAGGCAAAGTTCATAGTTCCTCGAAATGAGGTCAGGAACACCTTGACAGATTGAGACACAGATTCAAGCTCATAGAACGTTCGTTCGATACGTTCCGCCGTTGGCTAACGAACTGTGGTAGGCGCTTCACCATGCCTCAGCCGGATAACCTAAAGCCTCCAGTAATCACTTGTCTATTGCCCGCACCTCGCCAGGAACCACGAGGCAAGGATGGGCGTAGTCATGCCAGGCCTGTTCGACCCGCCCCTTTTCTGCGTCACCGTCGTGGATGTAGGCCCGGTATCGCAAGTCTACCGCCCCACCACGATGCGCGTCATCCTGCGGATACTCTCGCCCCACGCTCATGATGCCATACCCGCTGGCCCCAGGTTGGCGCGGATAACCGATGTTGGAGGGGTGGTCAAAGAGCGCGATGCCGTTCCAGCCATCGCCGACTGGCCCAGAATAGTCCACCCACGGCTGATCCGTACCGTGGACGATCTCGCCGGGCTTTGCGATAGGTCTGATGTTAGACCAACCGCCCGAGCGGTCCTCGAGGCGCATAGAAGGCGCAACACGACAGGCGAACGTGATGCCCCGGCGGCCCGTGTCCTGTGGCTCCTCCAGCCGGATGGTCCAGTCGATGATTTGCATCTCTGGCGTGGGGGCATAGACGCGGATGGTGCGCAATTCTCGGGCAAAGATCTCGCCTTCCGGCCTACAATAGGCCAACCGTTCCCGCAGCAGGCCATACACCCAACCAAACGTGAACCGCTCGAAGGCTTGGTGGACGATGCGGCCCGTTGGCCCCCGGCGAGGCAACACCCGCGTGTCTTCGCACCACAGGTTCACGCTGTTATGGTCCATCGAACCGTAGGCCAGCCACAGCCCGTGGTGAAAATGATGCCCCTCGGCGTTATAGATACGGTCTCGCACCACGTTGCCGTCGGGGCCGTTGACCGGGAAGAAGTATGGTTTCCACTCATCGAGGTGCTTGTATCGACACAACTCCCGCTCATTCTTGGAAAAGAGCACCTCTCGTCCCAGGTCGGTCACCACCACCCGGTCGGTGAACTTGTTCTTGGGCGGCGGTACTGAGTCCTCTCCCCAGGGCAATACGTCAAACGACAAATGCAACTGGCGGGTCCCCCCTGCCCCGATCGTGCCGTACACCATCATGCTGAGCAGCCCGTCTTGCCACTGAATGGGCAAGGCTTCGGCGGATTCGACGTCTAGCAGGGCCAGCGTGAAAGGATCAAAGTGTCCATCCACGCCCGCGTGCCAGAGCAAGTTGTCGATGTCGAGCCCGGAGGCGTCGATGACGGCATCCGTTCGCTCGATAGGCCCTGCACACACGGTCACATCCAGTTCGACTTTTGTCCTTTTCTCCATCTGTATCGCACCTCCCATACTCGATGATCGTTCAGTGCAGCCGTTTCGACTGCGCTTCCGTTATCAGACGATCGCGCTGCATCCTGCCGCGACCTCTTGAAGTCGTCCGATGGGGCAAGTCCTGAAGCAGGGGCATTTCTGTCTTCTGCACCAAGCGACGAACGCAAGACGTGCGGCATTTGGCAGTATCCCGGCTGCCAGTGCGTTCCTGCGCGATTAGTGCTTGCTTGCACAGATACACCATACTTGGCCAGCTTGGTGTTTACACTTGTGTGGTACAGAGCAGCATGGTGCGTTCTTGGAGCCGAACACGGATCTTGCGTGACGAGACCTGTACCCCATACAGGGTACTTGTCCGGACTTGTACAGACTTGTGCAAGCAAGTACTAGATGCTGAACAGAGTCGATGCGTTCAACCCCAGAATCTTGGCTCGCTCTGACTCGGGAACATCCAGTTGGCTCACCAGATTCAACATAGTGTCGATG
>DATKWG010000155.1:0-5261 GCA_035529675.1 Anaerolineae bacterium | reverse complement strand
GGGACGTTGATGATCGGTAACACAGGCTGGAGGATCTGCATCTTGACCTGCAGTGCATTGGCGAAGCCAAAGAGCAGAGCCGCAACGAAAGCGCCGATGGGGTTCCAGTTGCCGAAGATCATGGCTGCCAGCGCCACGAAGCCCTGACCTCGCGTCATGCCGTCCTCGAAGGTCCCCACCTGTCCCAGTGAGAAGTAGGCCCCGCCTACGCCGGCAATCAGCCCGCCGATGACCACGCTGATGTACCGCATGCGGTTGACGGCCACACCGACGGTGTCGGCGGCGCGGGGGTGTTCACCGCAGGCGCGCATCCGCAATCCCCACGGTGTGAAGAAGACGACGTAGTTGACTACCACCAGCAGGATGAGCATAATGTAGGTTGTGGGCTGGTTTTCGAAGAGGATCGGTCCCACTATGGGAATCTCTGCCAGGACGGGGATGCGGACGGCGTCAAAGTGGCCGGGGGTGCTCAGCCCTGCCGGCTCCAAGACCCGGAGGTTCAAGAAGCGGGTGGCGCCCACCGCCAGAATATTGATTACCGTGCCAGAGATGATCTGATCCACCTTGTACTTGATGGACAACACTGCATGGAGCCCCGCCATCACCCCACCAACGAGGCTGGCCGCGATCAGGCCCATCCACAGATTGTTGAACAGGGCCGCGAAGGCCACCCCCGCGAAAGCGCCAAAAAGCATCATCCCCTCGATGGCGATGTTGATGATGCCCGACCGCTCGCACAGGAGACCGCACATGGCTCCCAGGGTCAGCGGGGTGGCCGCGGTCAACGTGGCCTGGACCATCCCTGGTAGGTTCAGGCTGGTGCCGCTGGTCATCCACACCAGGAAGGCAAAGGCCGCCAAAACGACGAGAGCCAAGGCAAGCCAAGTACGCAAGGCAGCAAAGCCGCGATAGAGTCGCAGCCCGGCCATGAACAGGCAGACCATCCCTATCAAGTACAGGGTTGGCTGGGATGACAAGGAAAAGAGCGTACCCAATATCTGGTCGGTGAAGGTGGCCTGGTCGCCAGCCTGAGTGCCAAAGGCCCCCAGTATGATGATGCCGCCCCCCACCAGCAACATCATGACGGTGATGAAGATGTCTCGCCGGCTGATACCTGGCGCTTCTGCAACCCCTGCGGTGCGCGCTTGAACTGCCATGTCTCCCTCCGTTACGCCCCCCAGCCTCGGGAGAAGACAACCAGCTCGGCCTCTTCTCGACGCTCCTCGCGCAACCGGTATATGGCTCGGATGATGGCCGGTGCAGCGATAAACACGATAACCAACGCCTGAACGATTTGCACGATCTCCGTGGGCACTCCCGCCACCGACTGCATGCGCGCCGAACCAGCTCTCAGCACGCCGAAGATGATGGCGGCTGCCAGTACCCCAAGAGGATTGCTCTTTCCCAACAGCGCCAGGGCGATGGCGTCGAAACCATACCCAGCCTGGAAACCAAGTGCGGCGTTGTGGGTGATGCCAAGACCCTGGCTCACGCCTGCCAGTCCCGCCAAGCAGCCGCTGAGGAACATGGCCAACACCCATGTCCTGGTCACACTCATGCCGCCATAGCGAGCTGCATTGGGGTTGGCACCCACAGTACGCAGTTCATAGCCCCACGTGGTCCTGAATAGAAACCAGGCCGCCAGGGCCGTTGCACCAAGCGCCAACACGAACCCCCAATGCAATGCCACAGGGTGGCTCAGAAACCGCGGCAAGTAGGCACTTTCGGCGATTTCCTTGGTTCGACAAGTACCCTTTGTGAACTCGAGGGGGCCGCACAGCAGCCACTCACTGAGACGGAAAGAGATGTAGTTGAGCATGATGGTGGTGATCACCTCGTGGGCACCGGTACGCGCCCTGAGGAAACCGGCTATTGACGCCCAGAGGCCACCCGCCGCAGCGCCCACCAGAATGCACAGCGGCAGGTGCACAAACCAGGGGAGGCCTGTAAGAGAGAAGCCTACTACAACAGCGGCAATCCAACCAATGCCGATCTGCCCTTCGACCCCGATGTTGAAGAGACCGGCGCGAAAGCCCACGGCCACGGCCAATCCCGCGAAGATGTAGGGCACTGACTGGACCATACTGTCGCTCGGTCCCCGAACTGCAGACAGCACGGGGCCTATGCCTCCTCCGCGCAGGGCTTGGCCCAGGGCCTCCAGGATCTGCATCGGATCCCCGAAGGCTCCCTGGTATAGGGCTCCGTACGCGGTCCCCAGGTTTCGCAAGGCGGTGCTCACCGCCCCGCCAATATCCCCTACACCGAGCGCAGTATACACCTCTTGATCGGTGAACATGATTACCAGACCACCGATCAACAGGGCAGTGAAGATGGAGAGCAGAGGTATCGCCAGGTCCCGCACGCGCGCACCAAGCCACGTCCGTAGCCAGGATAGACCACCACGCCCCATGGAGAACAGCGCCAGCCCGGCCAGGCCCAGTAGCACGGTGATGGGCCACAGCCCCAAGGCGATGAGCAGCAGCAAGACCAACCAGTCGCTCATCGCCACTGCCAGACCAACCAACACGACGATGGCCAGCAGTCGCACCCACAGCGGCAGCCCGGCTATCTTCTGAACCCGTCCCGGCGAAGCCCGTTCCTCAGCCACCGGCTGCGTCCTCCTTCTCCTCTTCGAGCCGCGCCCCAGCCATCATCAGGCCCAACTCCTCGCGGGTGACCTTGTCGGCGTCCACAGTGCCCACCATGCGGCCCTCGAACATCACCGCGATGCGGTCAGACACCGCCATGATCTCATCCAATTCTGCCGAGACGAGGAGGACGGCCACCCCATCGTCGCGCTTCTTAATAAGCTGACGGTGGATGTATTCTATCGAGCCTACGTCCAACCCTCGCGTTGGCTGCGCCGCGATGAGCAGCCGGATTGGTCGAGAGAACTCGCGGGCCACAATCAGCTTCTGTTGGTTGCCGCCTGAGAGGGTTTGGGCTGGGAGGATGATGCTAGGGGTACGTACATCGAATTCTCTCACCACGCGGTCAGCGTATTCGTACACCTCCTCGAATTGAATCACCGGCCCCTCTGCATAGGGCTCCAGGTAGTATGTGGATAACACCACGTTGTCGAAGATGGGGAAGGTCATCACCAGACCGTCCTCCTGCCGGTCCTCGGGAACGTGAGCCACGCCCAATTCGGTTATGCGTCGAGGCGGGGCATTGGTCACTTCCTGACCCAAGATGCGGACCGAGCCGCCCGCCGCCTGATGGAGCCCGGTCAGCACCTCCACCAACTCCGTTTGGCCGTTGCCCTGTACGCCAGCCACGCCCAATATCTCTCCAGCTCGCACGAAGAGGTCCACGCCGCGCAAGACCGGATAGCCCCGCAGGTCTTGCGCCCTCAGATCCTCCACCTCGAGCACCACCTCACCCGGGGACGCCGGCCCTTTGTCCACGACCAGGTCCACCTCCCGACCGACCATCATCTCAGCCAACGCTTCTTGTGAGGTCTCCTGAGGCGTCGTCTCGCCCACCAGTCGGCCGTCCCGCAGGACGATCACTCGGTCGGCGATGGTCATCACCTCCTTAAGCTTGTGGGTGATGAACATTATGGACTTGCCCTGGTCCGTCAAGGAGCGCATGATCTCGAAAAGCTCTTCGGTTTCCTGGGGAGTGAGCACAGCTGTTGGCTCGTCGAGGATGAGAATCTCGGCCTCGCGGTAGAGGGTCTTGATGATTTCCACGCGCTGCTGCACTCCCACCGGGATGTCCTCAACAAGCGCGTCAGGATCCACAGCCAGGCCGTACTGCTCAGAAAGCTCGCGGATGCGCTGCGCAGCTGTGCGGCGGTCCAGGGAGGTCATGATCACCCGTATTGCTGGATAGGAAGCTACGGCGAAGAGTATAGCTACAAGAATGAGGAATGGGATCTGTCCTGTGGCACCCAGGGCAGCGGCCATGGCCAAGAGCAAGGCCGCGCCACCGACCGCCGTGATAGGGAAATACAGGCGGAACTTCAACCTGGCCAGCCAGCTCAGCAGTATGATCAGAGCAATAATCCCTGCAACCGCAGCGCCACCTGAGAGCGCGGCTAACAGCCATTGCACCGCGTTGTCCAACGCAAGAACGCCGCCTACGAGAAACAGCAGTGCTCCGGCGGCGCCCGCCATCCCCACCATCCGCCAGGAGAATGTCGGTCTGGTGGGTTCGGTACCCATCACGATGTTCTCAGCCACGGTGAAGACGGGAACTAATTGAAAGTGCTGGTGGACCATGCCGATGCCGAGGCGGATAGCATCGTTGGGGTCTTCGATCTCGACCTCCTGGCCCCGAACCGAAATCTCACCCTCATCCGGTTCATACAGGCCATAGAGGATGTTCATCAAGGTGCTCTTGCCAGCACCGTTCTCACCCAGAAAGGCCAGTACCTCTCCCTGGTCGAGGGAGAAGCTTACGCGATCGTTGGCGAGCACCCCGGGGAAGCGCTTGGTCGCGTTGCGGACCTCTAAAATCGGCGCCATCGTCGGTCCCCCCTGAGACAGCAGACCTCAGCCATCGAGCTGTGAGGATAAGATCAGCTGATCAACTCGATCCGCCGACTCCAGAATGGGCGGTGCCGGGTTCTCACCCAGCACCGCCCGCGACTGCGTACTGAGAGACTGAGGCTAGCCTTCCCAGCCCGTGTCGATCGTGCCGGCGATGAGCGCCTCCTCGATCTCTGCCAGATCCGCTACAATCTGCTCGGGGATCTGTCCCTCAAAGTCGTGGAAGGGCGCCATGCCGACGCCGCCGTTGGGCAGGGTACCCACATAGACCCCACCACCGGCGAATGTGTCGTCCAGCACGGACTCCACCACGCCGAACACGGCGGCGTCCAGACGCTTCATAGTAGACGTGATGAGAATGTCCTTCTCGTTGGGCAGGGTGTTGTACTGGTCAACATCCACACCGATGCCCCACTTACCGCGCTCCTTGGCTGCGGTGATTCCCCCGTTTCCGGTCTTGCCGCCGATGCCGAAGATCACGTCGGCACCCTCGTCAATCAGCGAGAGACCCTGGGTCTTGCCCTCGTCGGCCGCCTCGAAGTCCCCTACGTAGGTGCCGGAGAACCCTACATCCTTGCCGTACTTCTCATTGTAGTAGGCAATTCCAGCCGCGTGGCCTGCGACGAAGATCTCCACAGTGGGAATCTGCATGCCCGCCACATAACCTACGCCAGGGTCGTCCGGGTCCTGGAGGTCAGCCCACGCAGCGGCCAGGTAGCCGGTCATGAAGGCGGCCCCGTCCGTGGCGAAGACGATGCCCACCAC
>DATKWG010000154.1:0-18001 GCA_035529675.1 Anaerolineae bacterium | reverse complement strand
AAGGGTGCTGGGACGAAGAGGTAACGTTCGCCTTCGTCGTCCTCTTCCCCCAACGCGCTGAGCCGTACCGGTCTGGGCAGCCGTCGGCGACGGCTGCGCCTGATGGCCAGTCCCCCCTTGGAGACTTCCAGCCAGTCTTCGGGGAGTCTGTCGGTGATTCCAGCTTCCTCTTCCGGCCACGGGTTCTCGGGGTCGGCATAGAGGAAACCCGACTCTTCTCCCTTTTCATCCCTTTGGTCGTACAAATCCCTCGCGAAGAAGCGCGTTCCGTGAGATTCGCTGCCCACGCGCTTTCGCACCACATAGAACTCCTGCCCACACTCTCGGCAAAAGGCCAGGGGCAGGAGCACCTTGTCGCGGTGGCCAGGGACAAACTGCTGGCCCTGAGTCGTGAGATACCGACGCTCTGGAGCCTCCAGCGATGCATAGACAGTGTCGCCACGGCTGATGAACTGGTTGACGCGGAACGCAAACGCGGGAAAGCCTGTCTCCGGATTGGGCACGTCGTAGCCCGCCATCAGCGCTTCCTGGATGGCGTCCACACACCTGGATTCCTCAACGCCGGTCAACTCTGCGAAGCGGGCAGCCGCACCATCAGGTCCGGTGATGCTGGTCGGCTTCGCTCGGCAGAGCCGACGAGTTCCCTCCTCCGTTGTCAGGCCCAGCGTCGATTCCATCCAGCTGCACAATGGGTCCTGTTTGAACGCCTCAAAGCTACGGGGTGTCTTGATGCTTGCATCGTCTACGCGGATGCGGAGTGCATCTACGAAGGCGAGATCATTCGGATCGCTAGCGTCGGTGACTCTCTGCAGCGTCTCGCCGATCACGCAGCTGGCTGTCACCGGGCTGCCGAAGACCCGTGTGGCCACGGCAGCAACTGCCGTCTGCTGCTCAGCAAAGGAGCCTTCTGCAGAAAGAGTGGCCGAGGTGCCAATGCACTGAAGCTCCGTCGCATCACATGCCTCGCGGACGCGGCGTACCAGGAGAGCCACGTCTGCGCCTTGTCTTCCACGGTAGGTGTGCATTTCGTCGAGGACCAGGTAGCGCAAGCCTCTCGCTCTCTGGACAAGTCGTCGCTCCCGCGGGCGGGTGAGAATCAACTCAAGCATCACGTAGTTGGTCAACAGAATGTCCGGGGGCTCGGCAATGATCTCGTTGCGCTCCTCCTCGGATTCCTGTCCAGTGTATCTCCTGAAAGTCACAGGGGGACCACTCTCGAAGCCACGACACAGGAACTTCTCCAGCTCGTTGTATTGGCTGTTCGCCAGCGCGTTCATGGGATAGACGATGATGGCCTTGATGCCTTGGCCACTTCCATGGTGCAGTAAGTGGTCAACGATCGGGATGATGTACGCCAGGCTCTTTCCCGATCCCGTTCCCGTGGTCAGCACAAAGCTCTCCCCTGACTTGGCAGCCTCTATGGCGTCGACCTGGTGCCAGTAGAGACGCATGCGCTTGCTAGTGCCGTCGTCCTCCTTGAGACGAAAGACCCGTTTGCACCCGGAATGCAGCACGCCGGCATCCGCCAAGTCATCGATCCAGGCCCCGGGTTCGAAGCACGGATTCAGCTGGATCAATGGATCGGGCCACAGAAGCCCCTCGTGCAGCTGTTGGTCAACATAGCTTCGAATGCGGGCATCGCGTATGTTGAGGAAGCTTCTGATGTAATGGGCATAGTCTGTGATCAGCCTGTCTCGCAGAGCAAAGACGTCCATGGGCCACTCCTTTGAGGAAAGGCTCTGCCGAAACGAGCGTACGACTCATCAGAAGCAGACAAGCTGGAGGACCAAGGCCAGAGTACAATGGTCCTCATGCCACATAGCCTCTACATAATAGTGCGGGCGCCAGTGATACGTCAAGCAGGGGGTTTGGTCCTTGGCCCGCTCGGTGAGTCTCAGTTGGCATATCACTACTGTCGCAGCGCCGGTCGGCGACAAGCGCAACCGATGCCGCTTCCCGACCGACGACAATGTAGGCATCCGCTTCGACACAGTGAGCGGCGCCCACAACGAAAGGACCATGCCCGAGACCTGGCGGGGTGGACCTGCTTCTAGACCCAGAAGAGCGGCTCGGGAGCTCAGGCAAGTGACTATGGCGCCGCTCGCTCAGCTCTCCGTGATTGACCCTGACATCAGGTGCATATCGGCACACGTTGTGTGCAGACTGGCGCACCCGTGGAGTCCGAGGGCTGGCTCGCCGAATCGGCCGGATGAACCAAATCGAGATGATCACGAACCGTCCCCGGACCATGGCACAATGGTCTGCCTCAGGTCCGAGGAATGGGGGGAATAGCAGAGCAACGGACGCGGTCCCCCAAGACGTGCTCAGGGCAGGAATCCGAGCCGTGCCTAGTGACACGGCCACAGCGTGAGACGGCCTCAACCACACCGCGTGTCCGAGTACGAATCCCAGTTCGAATGGCCATCTCCTACATGCCCTCTCGCCCTGGACCATACGTGAACAGGGAACCCCTATTTCCTGCTCTGGTGGGCCACGGTGGGGGCCACTCTGATATCGCGCTCGGCCAGATTCGGCATGCCCGGATTCCTATCGTTGGCCTTGCTTCACTGGCTGTGCGACTTTGTTTGGTTGTATTTGCTATCAGGGCTGTCATTCCAAGGCAAGAGGTTCCTGGGAAAGGGGTTTCAGAGAGTCGTCCTGGCCGTTTCCGGAGTGCTCCTCTTGTATTTCGGCGCCAGGTTCTTTTCTAGTGCCATAGGAGATCTCCTGGCCCAGCGATCCCTCGCTGGACCGCCAGACACAACCCCTCATATGGGGCTCGCATCTCGCCTGACGTAGCATCGATGGCAGGGAACCGTGAGGTATGGGGGGGGCGCTGCGTGGAAGGCGGTTTCCCACGCCCAAGGCCCGCCCACTTGTCGAAAGAGGACTCCTGTGCTAGAATGCGCCGCGTTGGGAAAGGCCCGTTGCCCATTGAGAGCGTGCGTCTCGCTCTTGACGGTGGGCGAGAGCCCATGTGGGTGCAAGGCGCCGAGCGAGATCTCGCCGGATGGCCAAGGTCAGTCGTCCCATGATCCCGACCGACTGGCTGCCCGTGCTGCTCTTTGGCCAGGAGGCTGGTTGGCGTCCTATCACGGTCTTGACCCCGGCCTCATGCTGTTCGCATCGAAAGGAGCCCGACCAACCGATGGTGCAAAGGGGAATTCACTCACAGAGCGCCCTCGCCTCACTCATCAAGAGCAAATGGACCGAGCGGACCGTCTACCTGGTGCTCGTCCCAGCGCTGCTCCTCTACTCATTGTGGCTGCCCCCCGCGCAACTGGGAGTCAGACTCTTTCACACTCATTATCCTGTGATCACGCCCGATGAGGGAGGGGTGGTATCGGGACCTCAGGGCGCTCGCCTCGACGTTCCGGCCAGGGCGGTGGGCAGGCGGGTGCGCATCGCCATGGGCGTTGTCACAGACGGCCGACCATCCGAGGCAGGTACTGTCGCTCCCCGGTTCTTTGTCGCCTCGGTGGGGGGTAGGGAGTTGGGCGGTCTGAAGCTTGGCGCCGACGAGACCGACGCCCTGGATCACGTCCCCGACGATGCGGCGGTCTGCGGTCCGATCTATCGCTTTGACCTGCGTGGAGAGACGCCCTCGCGGGCGTTCCTGACTTTGCCCGTGCCCGATGATCTAGTGTCCACCGAGACTGCCGATCTGTATGGTTGGGATGGCAAGGCCTGGCGCTGGCTGCCCTCACACGCCTCGTCGGATGCGATGACCATCAGGGCCGAGCTTGACAGCGTGCCGTCCCTGCTGATCGTTGGACAGGCCCAACCGACGCTCCCCCGGATCGGGTTCGGGGCATCGGCGACAGGTGCTGGGCTTGACGATAGCGACTTGAGCGTCCACACCGTCACCATGGGTGGGCTGACCCTGACTGGAGAGGGTGAGATTGTAGGGGAGATACCCCCTGCGGACGAGCTGGCGGGAGCCGCAGAAGGCGCCCGGCTGCTGCTCACTCTGTCGAACCTCGTCGATAACGTGGTGCGGAGCGACCTGGTTGACAACCTCATTATCAGCGAGGAATTGCGTGTCGCCCATATTCGAAGCATCCTTCAAGTGGTCACCTCCGGAGGGTATGGTGGGGTCGAGATCGTCTATGGGGGCGTGAGCGCCGACCTCCGGCCAGAGTTCACCTCATTCATGGCCGAGTTGGGCCAGGCCCTGGGCGAGGCGGGAAAACTGCTGGCCGTTCGCGTGGATGCACCTGTTGGCAGCAGCGCGAGTTGGCACACAGGCGCCTACGATTGGAATGCTCTCGGGCAGGTTGCCGACCTTCTCCGCATTCCGGCTATGAGCGATCCAGCCGCATATGCGCCGGGTAGCGACATGGATCGCCTATTGTCCTGGGCCACGGGCGAGGTCAACCGGAAAAAGATCGAGCTGTCCCTCTCTACCCGTTCCCACGTGCTGGAGGATGGCGATGATAGGTCGGTCAGCTACACGCAGGCCCTCAACCTGCTGGCCCGGAACATCGCTGGGGACCTTCGGCCAGACGCCATGCTGCTGCCTGGTGAGGCCATCAACATAGATGTGCCCAGCCTGGGGGACGATGCGCTGCAACTCGATCAGGACGCTCAGGTCTACTGTTTCACCTATTGTGACGCGGATACCGCGACGGTTCGCACCGTCTGGCTAGAGAGTGCGTCGAGCATCGCTCGCAAGCTGCAGTATGTGATCCGGTATGGGCTGGGTGGAGTATCCCTGGACGACGCACTTGACCCGGAGAACGACCCCAGGATCCGCCAGGTGATACAGACCTTTCAGGAGAGCGTTGCCCCGCCAGAGCCTCACTTCGCCTTTGTCTGGAGCGTCGAGGATGCAAGCGGAAACACCATTCGCCAGGAAGTCGCACCGGTGACCGATCCCCGCTGGAGCTGGACGGCTCCCAGCGATCCTGGCCACTACGTCATCCGGGCCGCCGTGTCAGATGATGGTGGTGAGACTAACCTGGGTTCGGTCTCCGAGTTGGCCGTCCAGGTGCCGTCGCCCACGCCGACCCTGACTCCCACGCCGACCAGCACTCCGACACCGACCCCAACCCAAACCAACACGCCGACGCCGACCAGTACGCCCACCCCAGAACCCAGGCCCAAGGTTGTGGCCTCCGGTGGGGGCAGCGCCCGAGTTGGGGGGTACTTTGGGTATGGCATCCAGGCCGACATGATCACCGACGGCAACCACGATAACATCTTCCACCACGTAAAGACCATGGGCTTTGGCTGGATCAAGCAGCAGGTGGAGTGGTTCCGCTACAACCCCGGGCCTGGGCAGTACAACTGGGGTCCGCTGGATCGCATCGTGGACGGGGCCAACGCCAACGGCATCAACGTCCTGTTCAGCGTGGTCAAGGCGCCCAAGTGGGCCAGGCCCCCAGGCGACACCGACGAGGGTCCCCCTGCCGACCCCAATACTTACGGCGACTTTATGCGGGCCATGGCCACGCGGTACAAGGGCCGGGTCAAGGCCTATGAGATATGGAACGAGCAGAATCTCTACTACGAGTGGGGTGGCCGTGGGCAGAAGCTCAATGCGGCCAAATACGTGGAGCTGCTCAAGGTGGCCTACAACGCCATAAAGTCGGTGGATCCTGGCGCGGTGGTGGTCAGCGGCGCGTTGACCCCAACTGGGTACAACGATGGCGATACCGCCATCGACGATCGCGTCTACCTGGAACAGATGTACCAGGCCGGGATGGCTCGCTACTGCGATGCCGTTGGCGCTCATCCCAGCGGCTACAACATGCCGCCCGACGCTGACTGGCGCTCCTACGAAGACCCCACCGCCGGCTTCAGGGGCCCCTTCGACAATCGCCATCCAAGCTGGTGCTTCCGGGCCACCATGGAAAGCTATCGCAACATCATGCTCAAGTATGGAGATGGCGGCAAACGCATCTGGCCCACCGAGTTCGGGTGGGCGACGGTGGAGGGCCTTGGCGTGCCGCCAGTCGCGGGCTACGAGTACGCCGCAGACAACACCCAGGCCGAGCAGGCCCAGTTCCTGGTTCGCGCCTATCAGATGGGCAAAGGGTGGGGATGGGTGGGGCCCATGTTCCTCTGGAACCTGAACTTTGGCCCCGTTGCCGGTGCCGCTGATGAGAAGGCCGCCTTCGGCATCGTGAACCCGGGTTGGGGCCCGCGGCCGGCCTTTGCAGCCCTGCGAGACATGGCCAAATAGCTCCCGCCGACGACCGAACCATCGACGCAGAGCAGGGCAAGAGTGCTCTGCGTCGGTCTGTGAACGGAGCGGCTCGGTACGGCGAAGTATCTGCAAAGGCGCGGGATGACTTGGCCGATTCAAGCGGTCCGTACGGGGCACAAGTGTCCTGACGCAAGATCCGTGTTCAGTTCCAAGAAAGAACGCACCATACAAGTTTGCACCGCCATAAACCGCAAACTGGCCGAGTATCGGCCATTTGTGCAAGCAAGCACTGGGTCATAGGATGTCTAGGAAACCGCTGGTCGCCCTGGTGGGGCGACCCAACGTGGGCAAATCCACACTCTTCAACCGACTGGTCGGCCAGCGCCGAGCCATCGTGGAGGAGGCGCCCGGAACCACCCGTGATCGGCAATATGGCGACGCAGAGTGGGGGGGGCGCATCTTTACCGTGGTTGACACGGGTGGCCTGGTCCTGGGTGCTTGCGACACCATCACCGAACTGGTACGGGGGCAGGCCCAGGTCGCGATCCAAGAGGCCGACGTGATCGTGTTCCTCACCGACATAATGGCGGGGCTTACCACTTCTGATGCCGACATCGCCGATGTTCTGCGTCGCACGCGAAAGCCGATCATCCTTGCGGCCAACAAGGCCGATAACCTGAAGCGTGAGTTGGGCGTGCACGAGTTCCACGCTCTCGGTTTGGGCGACCCTCTGGCGGTTTCGGCTCTGCGAGGCATGGCCACGGGAGAACTGCTGGAGGCAATCGTGAGGGCACTCCCCTCGGCGCAGCCAGAGGAGGAGCATCCAGACCTTCTGCACATCGCCGTGGTGGGCCGCCCGAACGTGGGCAAGTCCTCACTGCTGAATCGCATTCTGGGCGAAGACCGTGTCATCGTGGACGAGCTCCCTGGCACTACTCGCGATGCTATCGACACCCGCATCCGCTATCATGGAAGAGACATCGTCTTGATCGACACGGCAGGCATCCGACGCCGAGGCCGCGTCCAACGGGGCGTCGAGAAGTACAGTGTCTTGCGCGCACTGAAGGCCATCGGCCGAGCAGACGTGGTGCTGCTGCTCATCGACGCCGCCGAGGGGGTGGTCGAGCAGGATGCGCACGTTGCCGGCTATATCATGGAGCAAGCCAAGAGCGTCATCCTGTTGCTCAACAAGTGGGACTTGGTAGAGAGGGATACACATACGCTGCAGCAGTACGAGCAGCATGTGCGACGCGAGCTCCGGTTCCTCTCCTACGTGCCCGTGCTGTCAGTATCCGCCCTCACGGGGCAACGGGTCAACCACGTCCTTCCCCTGGCCTTGCGCATCAGTGAGGAGCGAGAAGCGCGACTGAGCACGTCTCAGATCAACGACGTGCTGCGTCGAGCCACGGCACGGCATTCGCCCCCCACCAAGTGGGGCAAGAAGCTGCGCCTATACTATGGCACTCAGGTGGGGGTCAGTCCACCCACTTTTGTCATCTTTGTCAACGACGAGCGGCTGGTGCATTTCTCGTATGAGCGCTACCTGGTGAATCAGATCCGGCGCCGGTTCAAGTTCGCGGGCACCCCCCTGAGGCTGGTCTTTCGAGGCCACAAGCCCAAGGGTGAACGATGAGGCCACATCGGTGACCAGGTTCCCACCTGTTGCTGGCAGGATCGCTGGGCATCCCTGTCTGGCTTCTCTCACCCCGCCCCTGGCTGCGTCAGGATCTACGACCCTCACTCCCCTCCCCGCGTGGAGACTGTTGCAGAATTCGGACAACGTGCGTTTGCCGCCGCAACGGCGCTGCTCTGATATAGGCTGCAGTCCAGTTATTTGCTTTTTGTAGGGACGGGGTCACCCCGCCCCTAGACCACCAGCCCTTTTTGCAGCAGTCTCCGTGCGGGGAGCGGACGGGGGTGGGGTGTAGCAGGGCGATCGGCGATCATGGACCAGGGCCCCGTCCAGGTGATGCGAACGCGAGCCATCCTCCCCAGCCAGTCATCTTTGCTCTCGAAAAAGACCAGCTTGTTGGTGCGCGTCCTGCCCCGCCAACGCCCACGCTGGTGACCGTCCACCAGTATCTCCACTAACTGTCCCAACTGGGTTGCGTTGATCTCGGTGGCGATCCGGGTCTGCACGTGCTCAATGAGCGCGCGGCGATACTCCTTCTCCTCGGGAGTGACGTCGTCAATCCATCCGGCGGCGGGCGTGCCCGGCCTGGGCGAGTAGGCGGCGACGTGCACCACGTCGAAGCGCATCTGGCGCACCAGATGCAAGGTGTTCTCGAATTGTTCGCGCGTCTCGCCCGGAAAGCCAACGATGATGTCTGTATTGATGGCACAATGGGGAGTGGCTCGTCGCACGCGAGCCACCAGGGCACGGAAGTGATCCACGGTGTAGCCCCGGCCCATGCGCCGCAAGACTGCGTCATCGCCCGCCTGGACGGGCAATTCCCAGCACTCGCACACCTTGGGCAAGGCGGCTACGGTGTCGATGACGCGCTGCGACATGTTCCTGGGGTGAGAGGTTAGGAACCGGATGCGCCACAGACCGTCAAGGTCGTGCAAGGCGCTCAAGACGTCGGCGAGGTCAGGCTGGCCCTCGAGATCGCCGCCATAGGCATCCACATTCTGGCCCAGCAGGGTGATCTGCCGCGTGCCCCGACGCACGAGCCTCTCCGCATCGTCCATGATCTCGGAGAGAGGTCTGCTGCGCTGACGGCCACGGCGAAGTGCCACGATACAATAGGTGCAGTGATGGTCGCAGCCGTAGCTGATGGGCACCAGGTCGGCGACGCGGGAGGGAGTCGCAAAGTCGCCTGAACACGTGTCCAGCGCCACCGGCGAGTTCAGATTCTCTGCAAAGTCTGCCACCCCGGCAACATCGGACGGCTTGAGAAAGGCGTCCACATAGGGATAACTCGCCTGCAATGCTTCGATGTCATCCACGAAGCAGCCCATCACCACCAGAGCCACGTGCCGGTTGCTCCGCTTGAGCGAGCTGAGCGAGCTCAAACGCCCCCTCACCTTGTCTTCGGCCCTCTGGCGCACCACGCACGTGTTGAGCACGATGATGTCGGCCAGCTCCGGCCGGTCGGTGGGGGCGTAGCCGCGCTTCTGCAGCTCCTCGCCCACACGGTAAGAGTCGGCGCGATTCATCTGGCAGCCGATGGTCCACAAATGATAGCGGCGTTGGGCCATCGCTCATCGCTCCCGAGCTGGGGCAGCAGTGGGGCAGCCATCACCCTGGCGCAACGAAACCTCGCAGGTCGCGCAAAGGGTCACGACGGGCGTGCCTCCACCACAGCAGCCGCTAGTCGAGCGGGGTGGGGCACCTCCTCGAATGCGGGCAACACCCTGCACAGATACTGTCCCGTATACGAGTGGGGATTGGCGGCCACCTGCTCTGGGGTGCCCTCGGCCACGACGCGCCCCCCCTCAGCGCCCCCTTCGGGACCCAGGTCGATGATCCAGTCGGCACTCTTGATGACGTCCAGGTTGTGCTCGATCACTACGACGGTATTGCCCGCGTCCACCAGGCGTCTCAGCACGGTGAGAAGTCGCTCCACGTCGGCCATATGCAAGCCCACAGTGGGCTCGTCGAGAATGTAAAGAGTGCGCCCGGTTGCCCGCCGCGAGAGCTCCTTGGACAGCTTCACCCGCTGGGCCTCGCCCCCGGAAAGGGTGGTGGCCGGCTGACCAAGCCGAATGTAGCCAAGGCCCACGCTCCGAAGGGTGGCCAGTCTTCGTTTGATGCGGGGGACGTTCTCAAAGAATTGCAGGGCCCGGTCAACGGTCATGTCTAGCACGTCGGCGACAGTGGCGCCCTTGTAGCTAATCTCCAGGGCTTCGCGGTTGTAGCGCCGGCCGTGGCACACCTCACAGGGCACATAGACGTCGGGCAGGAACTGCATTTCGATCTTGATGATTCCCGCTCCCTGGCATGCCTCGCAGCGTCCGCCCTTGACGTTGAACGAGAAGCGCCCAGGCTTGTATGCACGCATCTTGGCCTCGGGCAGCGCGGCGAATAACTGCCGTATGTGCCCAAAGATGTTGGTGTATGTGGCCGGGTTGGATCTTGGCGTGCGCCCTATGGGCGACTGGTCGATGTCGATCACTTTGTCGAGGTGGCTGGCACCCAGCAGGTCATCGTGTTTGCCGGGTTGAGCCGAGGCACGGTGAAGGACCTGGGCCAGTCGCTTGTGAACGATCTCCATCAGAAGGCTGCTCTTGCCCGATCCCGAGACCCCTGTGACCGCGACGAAACAGCCCAACGGGATGCCAACAGAGAGGTTCTTCAGGTTGTTCTCCCTCGCGCCCACCACGAGGAGAGCCTTGCCATTGCCTGGCGACCGGTGCCTGGGCACGGGCACAGCTTTGACGCCACTCAGGTACTGTCCGGTCAGAGACTCTGGGCAGGCAAGAACGTCCTCCAAGAGGCCCTGGCAGACAATATGGCCGCCCAGTTCCCCAGCACCTGGTCCCAAATCGACGATGTGATCGGCAGCGCGGATTGTGGCCTCGTCGTGTTCGACTACCAGCACCGTGTTGCCCAGGTCCCGCAGACGCTTGAGGGTCTCGACGAGCTGTTGATTGTCCCGCTGGTGGAGGCCGATACTGGGCTCGTCAAGGATGTAGAGCACCCCCATCAACTGCGAGCCAATCTGCGTGGCCAGACGAATCCGTTGTGCCTCGCCGCCCGAGAGCGTAGCTGCCCCTCGATCCAGGGTCAGATAGTGCAGCCCCACATCCACCAGGAATCGCAAACGCGACACCAGCTCCTTGATGATCTGTCGGGCTATGAGGCTCTCTCGCTCACTGAAACCTTGGGACAGGCGCTCGCAAAAGTCCTTTGCCCGATCCACCGACATCCGCGTGAGTTCATCGATGGGGATGCCGCCAACGGTGACTCCCAGGCTCTCGGGGCGCAACCGGCGACCATTGCACTTTGGGCAACGGGTTGTGGTCATGTACCCCTCAATCGCCCCCCTGGAATAGTCAGAGGAAGTCTCCCTGTAGCGACGTTCGAGATTCGGAATCACTCCCTCGAAAGTGGTCTCGTGGATGCGTGTACTGCCGTACTGGTTTGTGTAGTGCACGGCCACCGTCTCGCCACCACTACCGTATAGGACAATCCGTTTGTTTTCACGGCTCAACTCTCGCCAAGACGCATCAATAGAGAAGCCATAGTGGTCCGCCACAGCGCTAAGAACATGCGAAAAGTAGCCATCCTGCTTGGTGGCTTTGGCCCAGGGCTTGATAGCCCCCTGCGCCAGAGATAGGTTTGGGTCGGGCACGATGAGTTTGGGGTCCAACTCTTGCCTGCAACCCAGGCCCGTGCAGGCGGGACAGGCTCCGTGGGGGCTGTTGAAGGAGAAACTGCGCGGCTCGAGTTCCGGGAGGCTGACGCCGCACCTGGGACAGGCATATCTTTCTGAGAAGACGTGGTCCTCACCGCCGAGCACGCTCACGATCACCAGCCCGTCGCCCAGCTTGAGCGCCGTCTCTACCGAGTCGCTGAGGCGATTGCGGTCCGCCTCCATCTTCTCGCGCTGGTGTCCCTGGTACCGACGAACCACCAGCCGATCCACGACCGCCTCTATGCTGTGCATCTTGTAGCGGTCAAGCACGATCTCTTCATCCACGTCGTGGATCTCGCCGTCGATGCGCACCCGCACATAGCCAGCCTTACGCAGGTCGTCAATGATCCGCTTGTGCTCGCCCTTGCGGTCGCGAACAAGCGGCCCCAAGACTATGATGCGGCTGTCCTCTTCCAGGCGCATTATGGCGTCCACAATCTTTTGCACCGTTTGCCGACTGATCTCTCTACCACATACGGGACAGTGGGGGATGCCCACCCGGGCATAGAGCAGCCGCAAATAGTCATAGATCTCTGTGACCGTGCCTACGGTCGAGCGGGGGCTGCGACTAGCGCTCTTCTGATCGATGCTGATAGCCGGGGAAAGACCTTCGATGTGATCCACATCGGGCTTGTGCATCTGGCCCAGAAACTGCCGCGCGTAGGCAGACAAAGACTCGACATACCGGCGCTGCCCCTCCGCATAGATTGTGTCAAAGGCCAGCGAGGACTTGCCCGAACCCGATAGACCAGTGATGACCACCAGTTTGTCTCGGGGTATGTCGATGTCGAGATTCTTCAGATTGTGCTGCCGAGCACCCCGGATAGAGATGTACTCGTGGGCCATGGTTCCCTCTGTCCAGCTACGAGTGTCGGTCGCACCTATCAGGTGTTCCCGTCGGGGGTGGACGCTCACGCGCACGACCTATCATTATATCAGCCCCACAGGAAAGAGGCAAAAAGTGAGGTCTTCGAAAAACGCCGAGAGGGTGGCCGTCACCCGGTAGAGGCGATTCGCCCCGGCTTCGCCAGCATCTGCGACGAATCGCCCCCACACCAGGGCCTATATCTGTCCCTTGTTTTCGTTTACACCGTGCTAGCCGGAGTATCCACGCAACACGCCCCCGATGCACCTCCAGTCAGATTCGGAACCGCTTTTTCAATGCCCCCCATCACTGGAATTCGCCCGACCGCCAAACCAGGCCCTCTTTCCACCCTCAGGTACGCCGAATGCGCCTGGAGAGGACTCGCGTCGCTTCCCCCTGCGTGCTTGATGTGGTATACTCGTTCTGGAACTCGGCTGTGGGTGGGCTTTCCCAGAGCCTGTCCACGGGCCAGAGTATGGGAAGACACAAGCGTGGGCACTGGCCCGGCGTGAGGTGTAGCATGTTACGCGATCTTTCTCGTGTCCGCTTGGGTCACTTCCCCACGCCGATCGATGAGCTTCAGCGTCTGAGCTCTCTGTTGGGTGGGCCGCGCATCTTGGTGAAACGGGATGATCTTACTGGCCTGGCCACCGGTGGCAACAAGACGCGCAAGCTCGAGTACCTCATCGCTGATGCGCTCAGCCAGGATGCCACCACGGTCATCACAGCCGGGGCGGCTCAGTCCAACCACGCAAGGCAGACGGCGGCAGCAGCAGCCCGCTATGGGCTACAGTGTGTGCTCGTGCTCGCTCCGATGGCGCCCGCTGTCATCACCGGCAATCTGCTCATCGACGATCTCCTGGGCGCCCGCATACGTTGGACGGGGGGCCGCGATCCCTACGCGGCTATGAACGATGTGGCTCGCGAGGAGCGCGAAGCTGGACGCAGGCCCTACATCATTCCCGTCGGTGGATCCAACGCTATCGGAGCTTCTGCCTACGTCGTGGCCATGGACGAGGCGGTGCGCCAAGCTCTGGATCGAGACCTGCATATCGATCATATCGTCGTGGCATCTGGCTCGGGCGGCACGCAGGCGGGCCTGGTTGCTGGCGCGAGGGCCTCAAACTTCCGGGGCCGCATACTGGGCATCAGTGTAAGCAGAACGGCCAAGGTCCTGAGTCAAGTCGTCCTCGATCTAGCTCAGCTCACCAGTGATAGCCTCGGCTTGCGTGTCACGATTGACGCCGAATCGGTGCAGGTCAATGATGACTACTTGGGCGATGGCTACGGCATCATGGGTGAGGCAGAGCGAGAGGCCATTCGCCTGGTAGCTCGCCAAGAGGGTCTGTTGCTGGACCCGGTGTACACCGGTCGAGCCATGTCGGGTCTCATCGATATGATCGGGCGTGGAGAGTTCACTCGCAAAGAGACAGTCCTTTTCTGGCATACGGGCGGGACGCCAGCTCTCTTTGCCTATGCGGATCAGCTTCTTGGAAGCCGGTGACAACGGGCTTTGCCAAAGAGTCACGCGCATTGGGGGATGTGGTCGTATGAGCGAGCTAATAGGCACCGTGCTGGGTGGGCGCTACCGTATCGACACAAAGCTGGGCAGTGGGGGACAAGGCACGGTCTACAAGGGGATGCACCTCGCCTTGAACATGCCTGTGGCCATCAAGATTCTCCCAACTTCTGCGTCTGAAGACCGCACCTCGCGTACCCGCTTCGTGCGCGAGGCGAGGCGGGCTGCCAGCCTGCAACATCCCCACATCGTGCACGTGTTCGACTATGCCGTCGAAGAGGGCAGATACTACATCGTAAGCCAGTTCATCGAGGGAACCGATCTGAAGAAGATGATCAGGGCCAGCGGCGGCCCCATGCCCATAGACCAAGCGCTCGAGTATGCGGGCCAGATAGGCGAGGCCCTGCAGTTTGCGCACGATCGGGAGATCATCCATCGTGACATCAAGCCTGCAAACATCCTCATCGATAGCCAGACCAAGCGCGCTGCACTGTGCGACTTTGGGCTTGCACGCATGATGGAGGGTGATGCGCTGGAGGTCACGTCCGAGCGGGGTGGCATGCCGGGCACGCCAGCCTACATGTCAC
The DNA here is from genome assembly GCA_035529675.1 of Anaerolineae bacterium. Classification (GTDB taxonomy): domain Bacteria; phylum Chloroflexota; class Anaerolineae; order UBA1429; family UBA1429; genus DATKWG01. The sequence continues at coordinate 3,519 of DATKWG010000154.1, read as the reverse complement.
CCGAGCAATGCCAGGGACTCAGACTGGACCAGCGCACAGACATCTACTCCCTGGCCATTGTGGTCTATGAGATGCTGACCGGTCAGAACCCTTTCCGTGGAGAGCACGATACCTCGGCATCAATCATCTATAAGCAGGTGAACGAGTCTCCTCCCCCACCACGGTCGTTGAATGCTCGTTTGAGCCCTCAAGTGGATGAAGTCTTGCTCAAGGCCCTGGCCAAGGATCGGGATAAGCGCTATCAAACTGTGACTCGATTTGTCAATGCTCTCGACGAGGCCGTCCAGGGCAAGCTGAAGCCCACCCCCACCAAACCAAAGAAGGCCTTTGCTGTGCCGCCGTGGATAGCTCTGCTGCTTGCGGGGGTCGCCATCATCGTGGTTGTGGCTCTCGTTCCGGGTCCGCGTGATTACTTGGTGGACTGGTGGCAGACCCTCGCTCGTCCAGCCACAGCAACACTGGTCGCGACCCGTGCCACGGCCGTGGCAAGCCCCACTACCGCGGCGAGCGCAGGCCCTGGGCCAGTCGCGACGTCGCCACCAGTTGAAGATGAGGGCCCACCTCGCGAGGGTACGCTCGGATCCATCTTTGTGGCGGATGTCACCGTTCCCGAAGGCGCCTTGCTCAGTCCGGGCGAGCCCTTTGTCAAGGTCTGGCGCATCCGCAACTCGGGCCTGCGGCCCTGGCCTCCTGGCGTTCACTTGGCCCACGTGGACGGCCATCCCATGGGAGGGGAGATCAGTCCACCTCTGGAGAGAGAGGTTCCTCCAGGGGAAGAGGTGGAGATCGAGCTTCCTCTCATGGCTCCGCGCGAACCTGGGGAGCACGCGGGACTGTGGCAGTTGCGTATCCCAGAGGGCGAGTTGTTCGGAACCAAGCTTCGGGTCGTCGTGGAGGTGGTGTTCTCTGAAGAGGCACCGGCTGAGGGGGCGCTCGGCTCCGTCTTTGTGGAGGATGTCACCATTCCCGAAGGCGCCTTGCTCAGTCCGGGCGAGTCCTTTGTCAAGGTCTGGCGTATCCGCAACTCGGGCCTGCGGCCCTGGCCTCCGGGGGTTCACCTGGTTCTTGTGGACGGGCATCCAATGGGACGAGAGATCAGCCCACCACTGGAGAGAGAGGTTCCTCCTGGGGAAGAGGTGGAGATCGAGCTTCCTCTCATGGCTCCGCGCGAACCTGGGGAGCACGCGGGACTGTGGCAGTTGCGCAGCCCAGAGGGAGAGTTCTTTGGCACCGAGCTCCGCATTATCGTGGAAGTGGTGCCCTCTGAAGAGGCACCGGCTGAGGGGACGCTCGGCTCCATCTTTGTGGCGGATGTCACCATTCCCGAAGGCGCCTTGCTCAGTCCGGGCGAGCCCTTTGTCAAGGTCTGGCGCATCCGCAACTCGGGCCTGCGGCCCTGGCCTCCTGGCGTTCACCTGGTTCTTGTGGACGGGCATCCAATGGGACGAGAGATCAGCCCACCACTGGAGAGAGAGGTTCGTCCTGGGGAAGAGGTGGAGATCGAGCTTCCTCTCATGGCTCCGCGCGAACCTGGGGAGCACGCGGGACTGTGGCAGTTGCGCATCCCAGAGGTCGGGTTCTTTGGCACCAAGCTCCGCGTAGTCGTGGAAGTGGTGCTCTTCCGCGATGATTTCAGCGATCCCGACAGCGGATGGCCGAGAGAAGCAGACGAGCGCCGAGCACTGGTCTGTGAGGGTGGAATGTACATCATCCTGGCGAATGAGCCCGGCACGCTTTTCCGGGCTTTGGCTCCGATAGAGATGCTGGAGGACTTTGTGCTGGAAGTGGATGTGGAATTGCTCGGGGAGCCGCGTCCGGCGGCTTTCGGCGTGGTCTTCAGGCATCAAGATGTGTACAACACCTATGCCTTCCTCATCAGGAACAACGGCCAGTATGGCGTGTGGAAAAGGGTCAACGACGAAGCGGGTCCCATCGGCGGCCCGGAGTGGACATCCTCTCCTCATATCCGGAGGACAGGCCTGAACCGCCTCAGGGTGGTCTGCGAGGGGCCTCATATCGCTCTGTTCGTAAATGATCAGCATCTGAGGACCGTGGTCGATGAGTCCTTCCTTGCGGGGAGGGTTGGGCTCTGTGCCTCGCTCGGAGAAGAGGGGGAGCCGATCGAGGTGGCCTTCGACAACGTGGTCGTGCGACTCCCCTAGCGTACATGATGGGGCAAGCGGGTGTCACCGGGGTTTTCCAGGACAGACTCGCGCCGTGGACGAAGCGAGCGTATAATGCGGACTGGCTCAGACATAGTGGTTGGCTGACCCATTATGTAGGGACGAAGGAGCCAATGCCCTTGTCTGGCGCCTTCTGAGAGAGGTTTGGGGGAGCGATCTTTGGTTACAGTGGTGTTGGCTTTGGGCACAGGCACCCCGTAGTGCAGGGGCGCAGGCGGTTGCAGATAGAGGAGGACTGCTCTGTGGATGAATTGATAGGCACCGTGCTCGGCGGTGGCCGATACCGCATCGACAGGAGGCTGGGAAGCGGGGGACAGGGCACGGTCTACAAGGGAACGCATCTCACTCTGAACATCCCCGTGGCCATCAAGGTGCTGCCCGCTTTGGCGTCCCACGACCGTGCAAGTCGCGTTCGCTTCGAGCGCGAGGCGCGCCGAGCCGCCACCCTGCAACATGCGAACATCGTGCGCGTCTACGACTATGCCTTCGAAAGGGGCATGTACTACATCGTCAGCGAGTTCATCGAGGGGACTGACCTCAAGAGACTCATCGGGGCCAGCCGCGGTCCCCTGCCCACGGAGCAGGTGCTAAAGTACGCACGGCAGGTGGCCGACGCACTGGACTTTGCCCATGAACAGGACATCATCCATCGGGATATCAAGCCTGCCAACATCCTCATTGAGACCCAGCACGATCGCGTTGCCCTCTGTGACTTTGGGTTGGCGCGCATGGTCGAAGGCGAGGAAGTGGACGTGACCTCAGATCGAGGCACTACGCCGGGCACGCCGGCCTACATGTCTCCTGAACAGTGTCTGGGCGGGGACCTCGACCATCGCACAGACGTCTACTCTCTGGGCATTGTCATCTATGAGATGTTGACCGGCGTGAATCCGTTTCGTGGCGCTCGTGATACGTCTGCCTCTGTTATCTACAGGCAAGTGAACGAGTATCCGGTTGAGCCGCGCTCTTTGAACCCTCGACTGAACCGGCAGGTGGATGATGTTGCGCTCAGGGCCTTGGCCAAGGACCGTAAGGAGCGGTTCCAAACCGCCGGTGAGTTCATCGCTGCTCTGGAAGGGGCCGCCAAGGGTGTTCGTGTACGTGGTGCTGGGGTCGGCATTCCACCATGGGTTCCTCTGGTGGTGGCGGGGGCTGCGATTGTGCTGGCTATGGCCTTTGTGCCAGGGCCTCGGAATGCCGTCCTGGGGCTCTTGAACAGGGCGGCGGGTGCGCGATCGGGAAAAGTCGTGGGTGCAACTGAAACGCCCCCTGCAACGTTCTCGTATGCTGGCTTTCTCAAGGGTCAACAGGGAACCCAGACGGCTGCGGCTGCCAG
>DATKWG010000153.1:0-36301 GCA_035529675.1 Anaerolineae bacterium | reverse complement strand
GCCGTGCAGTAGCGAATCTCGATTCTCGCGCTCATGGAATCCTCCTTCTGAGAAAGGTAACTTCGGATAATCTGGGCCTATGTTGACACGGACAGGCCGCCTTGTCAAGGTCACCCTCTCCCTGGGCTGGCCGGTGGAGTGACGAGTCACATGCTCGGCCTCCCAAGCCATGGGAGCTGTTGCACAGTTCGGGGGATGCGCATTTGCTGCCGCCCCCGCGCTACTTTCGTATAGCGTGTATGTCAGTTAGTGGCGTTGGGTAGGCGCGCATCACGATGCGCCCCTACACCCAGCCATATTCTGCAACAGTCTCCATGCTGTGGGAGTGGTGTGGATTCCTTCCCCCAGATGGCAGCTATCCCGATTGGGGTCACTACCGAAACTCCTCGCTGAAGGCGATCACATAGCCATTCACGTCAGCAACGCTGAACTGCTGTCTCCCCCCAAACTCGTGAACATCTTGAACGATGATGGCTCCGCGCCCAGCCAGTTCAGAGTAGAGAGCCTTCACATCATCGATCATGAGATAGAGCACCACGCCATTGCCCTTCTCAGCGATGAATCGAGAGGAACTGGTGCCCAGGTCAATGGTGAACATAAAGCTCACCTGGGCACGAGAGGCCATGGCCCATTTGGCGGGGCCTTCGGGTGGCCAGCAAAAGTCCACAGCGAAGCCCAGCGCGTCCACATAGTAGGCTAGCGTTTCCGATATGCTGTTCACCTGGAGTAAGGGGACGGTTCTTCTCAGTTGCCCTCGTGCCCCTGGACTGCGGGGTACTGGTGCCCCTGCACTACGGGGTACTGGTGCCCCTGGACTGCGGGGTAGTCCTGCCACGTCAGCCACGTCCATTGCCCTCTTTGCTATGGCCAAGTCCTGGCGCACTTGACCCAACACGTCTGACCGTCGGTTATTAACTCTACGGTGCCGTGCAGGTCAGTGCGAAAGACCTGGCACTCGACGGCCTCAAGTCTGTCGAGCACCCCCTTGTCGGGGTGTCCAAAGCTATTATCCTCTCCCACGCTGATTACGGCAAGCTGGGGATCGACCACGTCGAGAAAGGCCGCGGAGGTGGAGGACCCTGAACCATGATGGGCCACCTTGAGCAGGCTGGCGCTCAAGGGTTGCCCAAGATACAAGAGCTCTTGCTCTTCCAGGACGTCGATGTCCGCCGCGAGCAGCACGCGACAGCGTCCGGCAACTGCCATGAGCACGATCGAGTTGCGGTTGTCGTCGGTCTCGGCGATATGCACCGCGTCTGCAGAGGGGTGCAAGAGGTGCAGGGTCAAGTCCTCGCCCAACGTCACCTGCATGCCACGGTGGCAGAGAATCAGATCGGTTCCCGTCGAGGCCAGCACTTGATGCCAATGATTGCTCAGTGCGCCCTCGCCCATGAAGGGAGACTCCATCACGTGGGCGACGTCGTATCGCTCGATGACCGGGATCAGTCCCGCCAGGTGATCCTGGTCAGCATGGGTTGCCACCACAAGGTCGATTCGCCGTTGCCAGAAGGGCAGCACCTGCCCCAGCCGCGAGGTGAGCAGCAACGGGTCGGGCCCGCCATCCACCAGGACGGTGTGTCCACCAGGTGTGCGCATCAGGATCGCGTCCCCCTGCCCCACGTCCAGAAAGTATACGTGCAGCTTGCCATCCGGCAGAGAAAGGACAGCGACGCAGGTCAGCACTGCAACCAGGCCCAGTGCTGGGATCCCGAACTTTATCAGCGGCGGCTGCGCTACGAGGGTGCGCCCCCCGATGCGAAGTCTGCCGCGGCGGCGGCGCAGAAAGACGATGCACAGTACCGCGTAGAAGGCCCACACCAGGCCAGGGCCAATGCTGGGCACGGTGACGGAAGCAAGGGGCAGATCGCCAAGACTCCGGGTGATGACGATGGTGTATCTCAGCAGGGGCCACACCAGCCAGGCCGCCAGCCTTCCTGCGGGCAACCACAGTCTTCCCAGGGCAGCCGCTATGCCGCCCAGGATCATGATGGGCGGCTGCGCCGGCAGTACCAGCGCGTTGGCCAGCAAAGAAACGACCGAGACTTGAGAGAAATGATACCATATGATAGGCAAGGTCGCCATCTGTGCGGCCAGGGTAGCCAGGAACACCTCTCGCACTCCTCGGATCCAGCTTGACGCCCAACCAGTCCCTCCCGCGCCTGTCATCCAGGCATACGCCCCGCGTGCCAGAACCGGCTCAATAAGGATGAGGGCCAGGGTGGACGCAAAGGAGAGTTGAAAGCTGACGCTCCACACAGTAAGGGGATTCCATGCCGTCATGAGCAATGAGGCCGCAGCCAGGCTGGTCAGAGGGTGGCTGCGTCGCCCGGCTAACAGCCCCAAGATGAACAGACAACCCATCAGGGCAGCCCGAAGCACGGGCGCAGACAGACCCACAAAGAAGGCGTAGAAGGCGATCGCGCAAAAGCTGATGCCCAGTGCCAGCCACCGGTGCAACGAGCGGCGGGTAATCAACATGGCGGCCTGTGATACCAGGCTGATGTTGAATCCAGAGATGACGATGATGTGGGTCAGGCCCGCATTGCGGAATGCCCTCCACAGGTAGTCGGGCAGAGTGTGGCTGAGGCCGAGGAGTATTCCGCTGAGCAGGCCAGCATCGGGGTCTGGCAGAATCGACTCGAGCACCCCTCGCAACGCCTTCTTCTGCCCGTACACCCATCTGGCAAAGCTCCACCTCCGTCTCTCCGATAGCACGGTGACCTGCGCCCGCCGCACGAGCGAATGCACCCCACGCGAGGCCAGGTACTCTTTGTAGGAGAAGTCGTCGAGCACCGGCGGGGTCTCTAGGCGTCCAGTGACCAGAAGCGAGTCGCCGTACTCGAACTCAGGATAGTGGGGGACGTCGAGCACCAGCCTGCCGCGCACTGGACGCCACTCATCACCATGCTCGATCTTCAGAGCCGAGATCTCTAACTGGGTGTAGCGGTCGCGAATGCTGGGCTCGGCGGAGACGAAGCCGCGCAGCGAAGTATCTCCTGCGTCATTGTAGTAGGACAGGCGTCGGTCGTCTGTCGGGGGCTGCGCGAGAGTGTAGCGCCATCCACCCAAGGCGGCGACCAAGGCCAGGGCTGCCACCAGCCGATTCCTGTCGAGGCGCCAGGTGGCGACGACGCCAGCCACACCAGCAGCGATGAGTGCCCTCAGCACACTGACCGGAAGCTGCAACTGGTGGGTGATGACGATGCCGGCGATCCAGGCGATCGCGACCAGAATGAGAGTCATGGTTCTATGAACCACTCGCCTTTTTCGCGTGCAGGGCCCTGGCCAGATGGACCGTTCCGAGGTGGCGCAGGCGGCCCCGGGCCGACGATGATGCCTCTCCGCTGCCGCTCAATCTGCGCACTTGTCTTGAGCGATGCGCTGGCCAACAGGTGCCCTGTGTTGGAGGCAAGCGGGGTCAGTGGTATCATTGATGCGAACATGGAAGCAAGCGAAACGGGCATGAACATCTTTCTGACTGCACTGGGCTGCAAACTGAATCATGCGGAGATGGAAGCCATGGCGCGGCGAATCGAGTCCATGGGTCACGTCGTGGTCGCTGCGCCTCAACAGGCCGAGTGGGCAATAGTCAACACCTGCGCCGTCACCCACGTGGCTGCTCGCAAGTCGCGCCAGTTGATTCGCCGCCTGGCGAGAGCACGCCCCGATCTGCGGATCGGCGTCACTGGATGCTACGCCGATCTGGCGGCAGGGGAGGTGCGCGCGATTCACGGTGTTCGCCTTGTCGTCTCAAACAGGTATAAAGACACAATTCTTGAGAGCATTCCCGGCCTGGCATCTCGAAGATGCGGCGAAGCCGTCGAAGTGCTCGTCGCCCGGAGACCTTGGGCCGTTCCACGAGCGAGCCGCTCACCCTTGGGGCGCACGCGAGCCTTTGTCAAGATACAGGATGGGTGCGATAACCATTGCGCATACTGCGTCGTCGCCCTTGCCCGTGGACCTCAGCGCAGTCGCGCGCCAAAGCACATTCTGAGCGAGATCAGAGATCGCGTGACAGAGGGCTACCAGGAGATCGTGTTGACTGGCGTACACATCGGGGCCTACGGCCACGACGGTGCAGCCAATGGCTCCCTACCCCCATCAGAGGGTTGGTCTCTGGCCCGTCTCGCGCGCGACATACTCCAGAACACCGATGTCTCTCGCCTGCGGGTGTCGTCGATCGAGCCCTGGGATCTCACTCCCGAGCTCCTGTCCCTGTGGCCTCATCCACGCCTTTGCCGACACCTTCACCTGCCGCTGCAAAGCGGTTGCGACGATACCCTCCGTCGCATGGGGCGTAGGTACGATACCCGATGGTTTGAGCGGCTGGTGACCGAGATTCGGGGACGCATACCCGACTCCTCGATCACCACCGACGTCATGGTGGGCTTCCCCGGGGAGTCGGACACCGAGTTCGCCACCACTCTTCGCTTCGCGGAAGAGATACGCTTCGCCCGTCTGCACGTTTTCAGATACTCCCGTCGCGCCGGCACCCCCGCGGCCCGCATGCCCGATCAGGTGCATCCGCGGACGGCTCAGGCCCGGAGCGAGGAGCTCAGCGCCCTGGGGCGGCGCATGTCCGCCGACTTTCACCGTCAGTTCGTCGATGCAGAACTAGAGGTGTTGTTCGAATCTGCTCGCGGCGACGGCACTCCCGTCTGGACCGGGCTCACCGACAACTATGTGCGAGTCTCGGTGCCCGCCAAACGGGATCTGACCAACATCTTGGCCACCGTCCATTGCGTGTCTGCCGGCGAAACGGGCCTGCGGGGGGAGTTGGTGTGACGCCTTCCCTCTTGGCCCCGGCGTCCATGGATGCACAGCGGTCACCTGATGGGGCTGTGGCTATGGTCGCAGCACGCTCCCTGGACGCCTCTGGGTGTGGTTGCCCTGGTGGATCACCAGTTTCCCGTTCACGATCACGTGGGGGATGCCCGCAGCATACTGGTGCGGCATCTCGTACGTCCCCCGATCGGCCACTGTGTTCGGGTCAAAGATCACCAGGTCTGCAGTGTAACCCTTCTTCACCAAGCCGCGATCGGCCAGGCGCAGCGTCTGAGCCGGCAGGCCACTCATTCTCCGAATGACTTCCTCCAGTAAGATGACCTTCTGTTCGCGCACGTAGTGGCCCAGCACGCGCGGAAAGGTGCCATAGTTGCGTGGGTGAGGCACGCCCCCGGAGAGTGGCCCCTCGATTGCCAGCCCGTATCCGTCGGTACCGATCATCATCCAGGGCCGGCGGAGTTGAAGCCTCAGGTTGTCCTCAGACATGCCGAATCGAATCATGCTCACGTCCAACTCGGTCTCCAGGAGCACGCGCAAGACCCAGGCGCGCGGAGACTGACCCGCCCGGGCGGCCAGTTCCGAGACGTATTGTCCCTGGTCGTTCCGCCGCCTGGGCGATTTGGCGATCAGGACCTTGTCCCACTCGACGCCACGACCATAGGGGGAGGATTGCATGTCGGAGGTCATCTCCTGGCATGTCTCTGGGTCCGCAAGGCGCCTCAGGATAGCCGCTCTCTCTCCTTCCCGAGCCCACTCGGGGAGAAAGGTCACCAGGCTGGTGCTGCTGGCCACGTAGGGATACATGTCGGCGGTGACGTTCAGCCCTTGGGCACGGGCCTGGTCGATCAATTCCAGAGCGAGGGCTGCCTTCTCCCAGTGGTCGCGCCCCGCCGCCTTAAAGTGAGCGGTGTGGACAGCAGTTCCCGTCTCTCGCCCTATCTGGATGGCCTCAGCCATGGCTTTCAACAGCGTCTGGCCTTCTCCTCGGATGTGGCTGAAATAGATGCCTCCGCGCTCCCGTATCGGCTGGGTCACGGCGATCAGCTCCTCGGTGGTGGTGTAGCACCCCGGCGGGTAGATGAGACCTGTGCTCAAGCCGAATGCGCCACTCTCCATGGCCTTGATCACTTCAGATTGCATTCTCTCCATCTGCTCGTCATCGGGTGGGTGGGCCACGAATCCCATCACTGCCGTTCTTATGGTCCCCTGCCCCACCAGGGGCACGACGTTGATCGAAGTGCCCATCTGCGCGAGGTAGTCCAGGTAGCTGCCGAAGGTAGACCATTCACCCCAGGGCAGTGTGTACTCTCTGGTTGCATGCGCCGCGATCATCTCGTCGCGCGTCCCCCGAAGGAGAGGCACAGGGGACGACCCGCACTGTCCGACGACGGCAGTGGTGATTCCCTGATGCACCAGGCTGTCTGCTGTTGGCTGAACTGGCAGGCTCCAGTCAGCGTGGGAGTGCATGTCTATGAAACCTGGCGCCACCACGCAGCCAGAGGCATCGATCACCGACTCTGCCTCTCTACTGTCCGTCTGGCCGACCTCGACGATCCGGTCGCCCTGAACGGCCACTTCTGCCAACCGGCCGGCAGACCCGGTTCCATCGATAACCAGTCCGTTGTGGATGAGTATGTCGAGCATGTTGCCTCCCCAGCTTTGCCGCAAGTCATGTGGTGTGAAACGAGCATTACAGCTTGTATCGAGGCCCCACGCCTCTCTTGGCTCTTGTGCAGATGCGGATCTTGGGCTCCACTATACATCATCCGACGCCCAGCCGTCAAGAGTCGGGACGCCGAGAAGCAGCTGCCTATCTCAGGGCGGGGCTTGTCCAGTACCCGAGGGCGTCGAGAAAAGGTCTGGGAGTAGGGGCGGGTTTGAAACCCGCCCCTACAAAACGCAAACGACCGGTACAGGTTCTATACAACAGCACCACTGTTACGGCGGAAGCGCGAATTGCCGGCGTTTTTCCGCACCCTCCAGTACCCTTTGCTTGCCACCGGGTGTATAATGGCGGCGGTCCACTGGGCAGCGGGGACGACTCGGACGAGACGTCGATTACCGACCCCTCTTACGAAGTATGGTTGCGATTGCGAATGCCACGGCGCGAACGGTGACCTCGGCCAGCACCGTGGGGATGCTGGTTGCTAAGCCCACCTTCGCTGACCACCCGATCAGGAGGTCTTGTGTGTGGGCATGAACCGAATGCGAAAGAGACTCTTGCTCGCCTTTGCCACGTTGGTGATTCTGCTTGCGCCCCGATCTGTCGTGGATGCAGACGAGGGAGATGAAAGCCAGCAACCACGGGACGAGATTCTGTCAGCGGTGGTCGGCTACGTCGTGGAGCAGAGCGAAATAGAGGTCATGGGCTACTCGCAGGTCTACCAGAAGCTCGAGCTGATTGTGGCCTCGGGGCCATTGCGGGGCGAGGTGATCGTGGTTGAGCAGGGGATGCATCCGGTCGGAGGTCAGGGGCCGTACAAGGCTGGCGATCGTGTATACGTGACCAAGAGCCAGGACATGGATGGCAGTCCGGTCTATGACATTGCGGGCTATGCTCGGTCTGGCAAGCTCCTGTGGATGTTCCTGCTATTCGTGGGCCTGGTGGTACTCATTGGGCGCAAGAGCGGCACGGGATCTTTGTTGGGAATGGCGCTCTCCTTCGTAGTCATCTTTGCCATCATCCTGCCCGGCATCTCCAAGGGACGAGACCCGGTGGCAGTGGCCCTATTGGGAGGTGGGTTGGCTATGCCGATTGGCTTCTATCTGGCTCATGGCCTGAACCGGAAGACGACGGTGGCCTTGGCAGGGTCGTTCATGAGTCTCATCCTCACCGGCGTGGTCTCTGTGGCCTTCGTGCGCGCGGTTCGGTTGACCGGGTTTGCATCGGATGAGGCAGGGTTCTTGCAGGCTATGCGCCCAGGAGAGATCGACATCGTGGGGCTGCTGCTGGCGGGAATGGTGATAAGCGTCATCGGCGTCTTGGACGATGTCACCGTGGCGCAGGCGGGGATTGTGGCGCAGCTCAGCGATGTAAACCCCTCCTTTGACTGGCGTCAGCTCTACCTGCGAGCCATGCAAGTTGGGCAGGATCATATTGCCTCGATGGTCAACACTCTCGTCCTGGTCTACGCAGGGGCTGCCTTGCCACTGCTTCTCCTACTCACCGATCGATCCCTTCCCCTGGCCTATGTCTTGAGCCACGAAGTGATCGCCGAGGAGATAGTGCGCATGCTGGTCACAAGCATCGGGCTGGTGGCCGCGGTGCCTATGAGTACCTTCCTGGCATCGCTGGTGATGGTTCGGCGAAGGGGCACGCCAGGCCGTCGATCGCGGCGACTGCTGTGAGGGCCGGGTGGCGCGAACGGGCCCGCCGCAGTTGCCATTGAAATCGTGGAACCATCGGGAGGCAAGATGAGAATCACGGAAGTGAACGCGTATCTCGTAGGATTGCGGAACCGCAACCTGCCCTTGGTCAGGATACAGACGGATGAGGGTATCCACGGGATTGGGGAGGCGTTCAGCGTGGGACCCGATTTGGCTACGATCGAGGTTATCCGCTATCTCGGAGAGTGGCTAGTGGGTCGGGATCCCCTCGATCTCGAGGGGCTGTGGCAACTTATGTACAACGGCTCCCGCTTCCCCGGCGGCTCCTTGATAAACGCGGCCATCAGCGGGATCGAGCACGCCCTATGGGATATCAAGGGCAAGGCATATGGCCTCCCAGTCTACCAGCTCATCGGGGGCAGGTGCCGCGACAAGGTGCGCGTATACCAATCGATTGGCGGGAACACGCCGCAGGAACTGGCTGACAATGCCCTCATGCTGGTGGAAGAGTACGGCTATACCGGACTCAAGATGTTCCCGTTTCCTCGCGCGGAGCGGCTTTGGCATGACATGGGGATGGCCGCCTGGCTGAATGGTGCCGAGGCGCGGGTGAGGGCTGTGCGAGAGAGCGTTGGTGATGACGTGGACATTGGTCTCGATGCTCACGCCCAGGCAATCGAGCCGGCCAAGGCTCTGGCGCTGTGCAGGGTGCTTGAACCCTATCATCCTCTTTTTCTTGAGGAACCGCTGCGTCCGGAAAACCGCGCCTCTATGGGATACCTGCGAGCCAGGTCGCCGATCCCCATCGCCACCGGGGAAACACTCTATACCAAGTTCGAGTTTCGCGACTTGTTGGCTGTGGGAGGAGCGGACATCATCCAGCCTGATGTGACCATCACCGGTGGCCTGTGGGAGATGAAAAAGATCGCTGCCATGGCCGAAGCTGAGTACGTCGTTGTGGCTCCGCACAACCCTTGCGGGCCGGTGGCGACAGCGGTCAATGTACACTTTGCCCTGAGTACCCAGAACTTTGTCATTCTCGAGTACCACCCCGATGACGTGCCCGCTCGAAGAGAACTGGTGGATGAGCCGATGGTGCTCAAGGATGGATATCTGTTGCCGCCGACCCGTCCAGGATTGGGGCTGGATATCAACCTGGAAGCCTGCCAGAGACATGAGTACAAGTCCTGGCATCGCCCCTTCCTCTGGCGGGAGGATGGCAGCTTTGGCTATCAATAGCCAGGTGCCTGAGATCACTCCGGGATAACTGGGTCTTGAGTTCCACCGGGATAGCCTTCCCGTCCACTCGCACGACACGCTGACCCGAATAGCTGCGCGGTCTCTGCGCCGAACATCGAGAGCGTGGCTGGGTGGCGCGCCCTCCTGGGATGCCGCCATCACAGAGTATTCGGGAGTAGGTCGCCTTCCCGGTTCTCCTGTTCCTCCTCGTCTCGTGCGCAACCCATCCCCCCACCTGCCCAAGGTAGCATTCTCCTCCTCGGCATTCTGCCAGACGCGGTAGACGATGGTCCTCGACTCGCCCCGGACGTTCGTTGTTGACTGATCCCTCGGGCAGTCCAAAGTGCTCCATAACCCTTGTGAGCCCGCACGGCCTGGATGCGCTCACCTTTGACCAAACCTTCACGCAGAACTCACGCACGCTTTATGAATGGGACTGCGCTGAGGGCCGATCAGATAGGTGAGTTAGCGGATCAGGCATCTGTGATCGCCCTGGTGTTGTGGCCAGGTCTCGATACGGGGATGGGGGATGGCGAACCGCCTCCTCCGAGAACCGGACAAGGACGACAGGCTCGCTTCTGGCCTTCCAGGGATGCCGAGGCCACTCTGGTATCAATGGTGATAGCAGTCATGGCCCGTTGGCGATACGGGTACCGACGTGGAGGATGAGCCGCTCCACGCAGGCGTCCAATAGTCACTCCGGCCCGCTCTGGGCTATCAGTTGCGAAAGTTTGCGCAGAGCGCTCGTCGGAGTTCGGCAGGCGGGGGGAACAGCTCCAGGTACATCGGCTCACTCCTTGTTATCGAATTTGCGAGAGAGGACTGGAGAGCGCGGCGGCGCCTTTCTGACAGGCCTCACTGTATCGGAGCTGTCTCCCCTGCGCGAGTCGCGTAGCAGGAGGTGAAGTATAGAAGCTTGGACACCAGCATCACACCTATGCTGATGGCCTGCGAAGAGCGATCTCCGCAGCGCGATCTAGAGGAAGGTTCTGTTCGATTGGCCGAAACCTATGGCCACAGGAGGGAAAAAGAGATGTTGAAGCTGTATCTTTGGATTCGCAACTTGTTCGCAGACGAGGAAGGGCAGACCTTGACGGAGTACGCCCTCATATTGGTCCTGATCGTGATCGCCGCTCTGGTGATCATGGGCACGATGGGGGGGCAGATCAACAACATCTTCAACAAGGTCTCGAACACACTTACGTTTCCGTGAGCATTGGGGGCAGCGCAAGTGTGTCGGAGCGCTGCCACGCGGTCGCCCTCAACCTGGGGCAAAGTCCGCCGGCGCGGACAGAGAAAGGGGGCCCAAGTCGGCTTGGCTGGCACAGCGCGAGCCGGATGGAAGGGCCCCCTTCTTGGAACTAGCCTGGTCTCTGTCCAAGTGATGGCGCTGAGGCTCATCATGGCGGTCGGGTCATGAGAACTATGGGCGGCCGTGTTGTCCTATGACGTACTTGTCCTACGGCTTGGCGAACGCGGCGGGGCGCTTCTAAAGTGTGCTGGCCTAGTGCCGATCATAGTTGTGGTGCTCGTCAACGGTTCGGAGATCGATAGGGTCATCCTTGCTCACCGAACCATCCCCGACCTCGGGGGTCGCCATCATGCAGATCGAATAGGGGAGGGAAGCTTTGGGACGTTTGCGCGGATTCCTATGGTTGGTGGCAGGTCTCGTGGTGGCTGGGCTGGCGGGGATCGTCGGCTTTATCACCCTGTCGCGGGCTGCTGCCCAGAGCGTCGGCGAGATGGCATCCAAGCCCACTGTTCCCGTGGTGGTCGCTGCTCGCGCCGTCGCCCTCCGTTCGACCCTCACCTCGGAGGATCTGCAGTTGAAGGAACTCCCCGTTGACGTGTTGCCCGAGGGAGTGCTCTCGGACGTGCTGGACGCCGAGGGCAAGGTAGCCTTGGTGGACATCTCCCCTGGTGAGCTCATCCTGGCTCAGCGGCTGATGGAGCCCAATGCGATGTCGGCGGACGGGCGGTTGGCGCTGTTCATCGCCGAGGACGAGGTGCTCATGGCTTTTCCGGCAACCGACCTTCTTAGCCGAACTGGAGTGCTCAAGCCGGGGGACCGTGTGGATTTGCTGGTCTCCCTCCATCTTCCCACCGATCGCGGAATGGCGATGCCCGCCGAAGAGGGGAAGGCCGCTGGCTCCCGTCAGAATGAGGAACTGGCCACCTTCGTCGTCCTGGAAAACGTGGGCATCGCTGCCTTCGTTGGGGGACCATCAGCCCAGGAAGAGTCTGGCGGTATCCTATCTCCTGTCGCCAAAGAGGCGAGTTCGGTGCAGGCGGTCCTGTTCACTCTCCGCCCCCAGGATGCGCTGGTGCTAAAGTATGCAAAGGATGCCGGCGGCATCCAAGACATTGTTCTGCGTGCGCCGGGGGCCGAGCATCCGTTCTTCACCGAGCCAGTGGACGTGGACTTTATCATCAATCGCCACCGGATCCCGACGGACGTGGGGCGGTAACCTGCTATTGGACGGCGCTGCCCGTCCTGGTTCGACGGGTCGGTCGAACCCAGATTGTCTCGCAGTCGCTCGATTCAGGGGGTGAACCCAGGTTCCAAAGGGGAGACGGCCTTGCAGACCCAGGCCTGTACGCGCTAGTTCACCTGGATCCAGCACGCAGGGTGACAGGATGTGGGGTGCCTCTGTAGTCCGATCCGGGCGAGGGCCAAGGGAGTGGTAACCTGGTGGAGGTTTCGTAGTGGTGCAAACAGCGGGAGACACCTTGCGTATTCTGCTCATCAGCGGCCAGGAAGGCTTGCGCGACGAGGTCGGGCGAGCATTGGAGCGCAGGACTGGCGATTACCGACTGTATTGGGTAGCCCAGCCAGGCCTGGCCCTGTCCCGCGCTGAGGAGCTGGTTCCCGACGTGATCTTGCTGGATGACGACCTGATGGGCGTGAGCGCCGCCTCCGTCATCAGGGACCTTTGCACCCGTGTGCCGGGCGCGGTCATCCTTGCCCTGGAAGATCCGGATGCGGTGGCGAAGGCCAGCGAGGCGGTGTTGGCGGGGGCACGCGGCTTTGTTACCAAGCCTCTAGACGCCGACGACCTGGCGACGGTCCTGAGGCAGGTTCTCCAGCAGAAGCGGCCACTGGACACGGAACCGGAACAAGCCTCCCCCACTGAGCATGGACGCGTGGTCGTGTTTTGCGCGCCCAAAGGGGGCACTGGCCGCACTACACTCACCGTCAACACGGCCATCGGCCTGCGCATGATAGCCAGGCAGCCGGTCGCGCTGGTGGATGCGGACTATGCGGCACCAGCCATCGACGTGGCCCTGAACCTACCTAACCAACGGAGCATTCTGAACCTGTTGCCCAGACTATCGCGCTTGGATGAGGAGCTTGTCTTGGGTGTCCTGGCCAAGCACGCTTCGGGGATTCGAGTATTGCTGGCACCACCTCCGCCAGACCTGCCCAGCCCCATCTCTCTTCCTCAGGTGCAGCAGATACTGATGCTGCTCAGGCGGATGTTCGCCTGGGTCCTTGTGGACTTGGGGCTCCCCCTCGATGAGACGGCCTTTGCCTTTCTCGATGGTGCGGATCGCATCGTGGTGTCCGTCTTGCCAGAGATGGTGGCCTTGCGGAATACGCGCTTGATGCTCGATCAACTCTACGGGTGGGGTTACCCTCAAAGCAAGGTGTGGCTGGTGGTCAACCGGGCGACGATGAAGGGAGGCATCAGCACACGGGACATTGAGCATCGTCTAGGCATCCGGATCTCGCACCGGATCGCCGACGACCAGGCGCTTGCGATGCACAGTATCAACCGTGGCGTGCCTGTGCTGATGAGCCATCGGCGCGGCGCCCTGGGACGCTCCTTCCGGGGATTCGTGCGGCTACTGATGGACGATCTGTCACCCATGTCGCAGAGGGCGGGGGGAGAAAGGGCGCGCTCGACTGGGGATCAAGGAAAGACCAGCCAAGAACTCGCTGGCGAGGAGAAGCTGCCAACCCGGGTATCAGCCTGGGTGAGTGCTCGAATAGGCTAGGGCCAGAATCAAAGACCTCGTGCGTGGCCCGCTTGGCATGGCGGCTGATCCCCTCGCCGAAGGTGGGCGTTTGCGCGGATCGCGGCAACAGTGCACAGGCCACATAAGGCGCTCCGGGTGCCCTACGGCGGTGACATTGCGAACATCCGCGGTGGTGGATAGAGATAGGGCAACCCTGGTAGCCGTCGGCACAAGGCAAAGTGTTCGCCGGAGAGGGACGGGTCGTTCTCTTGTGCGATCTCTCGCCTGCGCGAACAGGGTTCAGGGGGCATCTGTGGACCAAGGGCGAGCTGGACAGGAAGTGGGGTGTATACGATGAGTGGGCCGCTACTTTTTGGCCTCCTGGTGACACTGGTGACCTTGATCGGGTTCGCCGGGCTTTGGCGGATCGCGAGGTCCCTCGACCCGGTGGAGGCGCGCGCGAAGGAATACGGGGGCGATCGCGGATTTGATGGCGACCTGGAGGATGAAGCCCGCAGCACACACCGAGCAGCACGGTCCAAAGGCTTTCTGGCAAAAGGCTTTGGGCTGGGGCCCCGTCTGGCGACGAGTCTGGCCCGGGCCGATGTGGCGCTAACCGTAAACGAATTCACGGGGGTGATCCTGGGTGCCGGCGCCCTGGGCTTCGCCATTGGTGTATGGCGACTCGGCGCCATTCCCGGCCTGGTGTCGGGGGCCCTCTTCGCGTGTGCGCCGTTTTTCTATCTGCGCGTCTCACAAGGGCGTCGTCAGCGCGCCTTCTCTGGGCAGTTGCCCGATGTGCTGACCATGTTGGTGGGGGCGCTCCGCGCTGGCTACGGGTTGACCCAGGCAGTGCAGGCCCTTGTGGAGCGCTTTCCTCAGCCCGCCTCGCGCGAGTTCGATCGGGTGATGCGTGCAGTGGGCCTGGGCGTGGGGATTCAGCGCGCGTTGAGGGACATGACGGAGCGGGTGGGAGGGGAGGAACTGGAATTGGTGGTGACCGCCATAAACGTTCAGCATGAGACGGGTGGTAACCTGGCCGAGACCTTGGAGACGATCGGAGAGACGATCCGCGACCGAATCCGCATCCAGCGAGAGATCGGGGTCTTTACGGCTCAGCAACAGATGACCGGCTATGTGCTGGCGGGACTGCCCGTGGGGTTGGCTGTTCTCATATTCATGATGAGTCCGGACTTCTTCAAACCTTTCTTCGAGCCAGGTTGGGCGCGGCTGTTGCCGATCGGGGCTGTAGTCATGCAGGTCGTCGGATTCGTGGTGATGCGGCGGGTGCTCGCTATCGAGGTGTGAACCGATGGACATAAGGGTGCTCATCACGTCAGGGGGCCGTCTGTGGACCCCGGCCAGTTTTTCCACGCTGTGTGGGCTGGCAGTGTGGTGCATATGGCTGGCCTTCAAACCAGCACAACCTGCTCGCAAGCTCCGTGAGCGTCTGAACGGGTATCTTGAGCAAGTCGACATCATCGAAGAAGGCGACATGCGCAAATCCCTGGTGGCGCGTGTGGTCGTGCCCCTCGCGCTACGCATTCTCCGCACGCTGGGTCGCTTGGCGCCCAGACGGTCAATGGCGGCGACGCGCGATATGTTGGTGCAGGGCGGGGAGCCGGGCGGCCTTACCGTGCTCGATTTCTATGGTCTGCGCCTGCTGGCGGCCGTGGGCCTCGGCTGCGGCTGGCTCTGGGCGGCGAGCCAGCGGATGCCCCTGACCAATGCGACGCTTGGTGCGGTCACAGCTGGGGGAGTCGGCTTCTTGCTACCCGTTTTCTGGTTGCGTGGTCGAGCCAACCGTCGGAGGCGCGAGATCATGCGCGCGCTGCCGAACGCCCTCGACATGCTGACTATTGGCGTTGAGGCCGGCCTGGCCTTCGATTCTGCCTTGCTGCGGGTTATCGAGCGGTGGGACAACGCCCTCACCCGAGAGTTTCGCCGCGCCCTGGTCGAGATGCGGGTGGGTACTCCGCGTGATGAGGCCCTGGAGCGGATAGCTCAGCGCGCGGGGGTTCCGGATCTGGCCACGTTTGTAGCGGTCCTCGTGCAGTCCACCCAATTGGGCGTGAGCATCGCAGACGTGCTGCAGGTGCAGGCAGCCCAAATCCGGGAGAAGCGGCGAATGCGCGCCGAGGAGCTGGCCCGCAAAGCCGGCATCAAGATGATGTTCCCGCTGGTCTTTTGCATCTTCCCCAGTATGTTCATCGTCATTCTGGGACCGGCCTTGCCCGTCATCGTGGACACGTTCAACCAGATGGGCGGGGGCTAGCTTGCGCAGGAGAGAGAGAAGGGGAGGCTGTGGTTGGGCGGAGGAGGCCGACAAGCGTAGCCAGCTTGGACAGGGCTCGCCGCGAACGAGGATCGATTTGTTTCATCATTTCTCATTTCTCGCCGATAGGACAAGAGGTGTTTGCGGGCAATGGAGGATCCTTGCCGGAATCCGGGAGGGCTGCCTCGTTCGCGTCGAGAGCGAGCCCCGCACGTAGAGTTTGGGGACTACGGCCGATGCTTGGTGAGCAGCGCCGATGGAATCATTGCCTTGGTGAAGCACATGGGAATGGCGCCCATCTTCTCTCCTTCACTGTCGGAGATCAACGTGCGGGTGCGAGGTTGGAGGTCGTGTCTGCGGAAGCGTTCGGTGGGTGGATCGGGCCAGGAAAAGGATGAGCGATCTTGAGGGTGAAGCAGGGCTTAACGAGGGCCAGAGTCTCGGGGAAGGGTATCGAGAACCCAGATGGTCGGACGATGCCTGACCATGGGGACCTCGTCACGTGGCGGCTTCCCGACGCGCGGCAGTTGCTCAACGTCATTGAGAACGCTATGCAGGAAGGGGCGTCCGATGGCAATGGCCCTGGCGGTGTGGGCCATGATGAGACGACGAAGGGAATGCTACCCTCTGTCCAGAGTCAGTGGGCGTCGTTGTCACCGGAGGATGGAAAGAGCCAACGTCGCTATCGCCGAATCCTGGAGAAGACGACCGGCAGGATTGACCGGAAGTGGGCCCGACTGGCCAAGCTAAGGGCGGGTGAGTCGCGCCTACAGGCGCCCCTTGGCCGCATAGCGCGTGACATAGAGGCGTGGCAGGCCCAAGTAGAACGGTACGCTAATGATCCCCGAGCCCTGGATGATATCCTGGATGGGCAGGCCAGAGCGCTTGAGGCGCGGATCGAGGAGACGTATCGCCAGGCGGTCGAGTGGCGACGAAGACGCGTGGCAAGGGATTCCTCCCAGAGGCCTCGCAAATGGGCAGAAAGGGTGCGCAGTTTGCGCGGTCTGGTGGGCAAGGGGCAGCGCCAACCTCGGCGGCCCATCGCGAGTTCGGCTAGTCACGAGGCAGAGCCCGCTGTCAGCCCGGACAGAGCAGCCACGGCTGCGGGCCTGAGTGAAGACGAGGCTGCTTGGGTCGAAAACGACTCGTGCTATCTCCAGGGCGTGGCCCATCTCCAGACTGGCGATTGGGAGGCGGCCATCGGCTGCTTTGAGGACCTGTTGAGCGCACATCCGGGCAGCGAGCGCGTTCAGGAGGCCCTTGATCAGGCACGTTTCAAGGCGAGTGTGGATGCGACGACCCGGGTAAGAGCCAGGTATTGGATGGTCCCCTGGGGCCGTGTGATGCTCTACCTTTCGGTGGTCGGCCTGACAGGCCTTCTGGCAGTGATCGGCACACAGGTGTTCAGGAACCAGGTTAGTCCGGCGCTGGCAGAGTTCCAAATGGAGCGGCAGATCGAACGCCAGAGGAAAGAATGCAGAGTGCTGAGGGAGGCAGACGATCTGGACGCTGCGGAAGACTGCTGCAAGGAGCTGTTGGCGCTGGACCCCTCCGATGAAGAGGCCAAGCAAGGCCTGCAAGACATCGAGGAGCGACGTGAGCTCGAGCGCCTATATGAAAAGGGACTGGGCCTGGAAGCACAGGGTGACAACCTGGCAGCCAATGACTGGGAGCAGGCACAGTACTATCACGAGAGCGCCCTTGAGACATACACTGAGGTATTGATGCGCTCGCCGCAGTATGGTGATGTGCCCTTGCGCATCACGGGCATCAGACAGAAGCTGAAACTCGCTGATCTCTTTGCGGCTGCAGAGGCGAACTATGAGGCCGGTCGAGTTCGGGAGGCTCTCGAGGAATACCAGCAAGTCAGCAAACTGAACGGCAGGTATCATAGAGATCTGATAGACGGCCGTCTCTTTCACATCTATATGCTACTAGGGACCCAAATCGTCGAGCACAGTCCGCCCACACCCGAAATGCTCCCAAGCGCGCTCGACTACTTCGAAGAGGCGCTGACACTGCAACCTCGGAGTGCGGAAGCTGTTATGGAAAGACGACTGGCCTCCCTCTTCATCGAAGGCCAGACGAGGTACTACCGAGGGTATCCAGATGATGCCATCCCGTGGTTGCGCCAGGTATATGATCAGCGGCCCGGCTACCTTGGCGGTATCCTGGTCGATACGCTGTACGATGCATACATTCGCGCTGGTGACGCAAGTCGCGCTGCCGGTGATATTGGGTTGGCCTACGAGCAATACCGGAAAGCCGCTTCGCTGAGCGTGACGGACAAGGCACTAGCTTTGGCGCGCCTGGAGTCGATCACACCGTACCTGACGCCCACGGCGACGCCAACGGTTACTCCAACCGCCACACGCACGCCTTTGCCCACGCCCACACCCAAGCCGACGCCGATTCCGCCGCCAAAGCCACTGGCCGCGTACCACAGGTATATTGCCTTCTACTCAAGCAACGAGGAGAGGCCCGGGATTTGGGTGATGGACTCGGCAGGCGGGGATCGCCGGTATCTGGGAGAGTCTAGCTCGCCGCGCGAACAGTACGACGCCCTGGTCGAGGAGCAGCGATACTCGCCAGATCACCGTTACTATCTCTTCGTGCGAGACGCGGGAAAGTCGGCCCAGATCCACGTCTTGCTGCCGAGACACGAGCAGTATGGCGATCTTGCCCCCCAGCAACTCACCAAGCTCAGTGGTATCTGCTATGATCCGGTTTGGTCGCCGGACGGTGCCCGGGTAGCCTTTGTCAGCGAAGAGAGCAAGAGCGACGATATCTGGGTGATCAATCCAGACGGGACCAAGCCCCGCAACTTGACCGGCAACACCTGGGAATGGGACAAGCATCCTTCGTGGTCGCCCGATAGCAGGTGGATCGTCTTCTGGTCCAATCGCGAAGGTCACGGTCAGATCTACGTGATGGACGCGGATGGCCACAATGTGCGAAACATCAGCAACACCGAATGGGAAGAGTACGATCCCATCTGGATACCATAGGGGAGGAGTAGGCTCATGCTAAGAGTGGCCCGCAGCACGCAGCGTGGTTCTCGGGTCGATCCTGGACGAGAGAAGGACAGCAGAGCTGCATCGTACGCGGCGATCCGAGAGCGGATCCAGACCCGGTTGCTCGCCGAACTAAGCCCGACAGTCGATACCCAGAACTTTGCCGAGGTGCGTCCTGCTCTGGAGAACATCTTTAACGAAACACTTGCCGAAGAGCATCTCCCCTTGAGCCGCACAGAGCGGAGCCAAATGCTTCAGGAGATGGTGGCAGACATTCTGGGTTATGGCCGCATCGAGTCCCTGTTGCGCGATGAAAGCGTAACCGAGATCCTGGTGAACGGTCATGACCAGGTCTACGTTGAACGCCATGGCATTCTCACGGAGACCGACGTCCACTTCTGGGATGCGGACGAGGTGATGCGTGTCATCGATCGCATCGTGGCACCCCTTGGTCGCCGGGTGGACGAAAGCAGCCCGATGGTAGATGCGCGTCTCCCTGATGGATCGCGGGTGAATATCATCATTCCGCCTCTTGCCCTCGATGGCCCTTGCATCAGCATCCGCAAGTTTGCGAAGGCGGCCTACACTGGTGAAGACATGATTCGACTGGGCACTCTTAGCCAAGAGCTGGTCGATTTCCTGCGGGCATGCGTCTTGGCGCGTCTCAACATCGTCATCTCTGGCGGAACAGGCACAGGCAAGACGACGCTCTTGAACGTGCTTTCAAGTTTTCTGCCCTCAAACGAGAGGATCGTCACCATCGAAGATGCAGCTGAGTTGCACCTGAACCAGCGGCACGTGGTCAGGCTGGAGACGCGTCCTCCGAACGTGGAGGGGCGTGGCGCGATCACCATTCGCCAGCTCGTGATCAATGCGTTGCGCATGAGGCCCGACCGGATCATCGTAGGTGAGGTCCGCGGCGGAGAAGCTCTGGATATGCTACAAGCCATGAACACGGGCCACGATGGCTCGCTAACCACCGCCCACTCTAACGGCCCACGCGATACCTTGCATCGCCTCGAGACGATGACTCTCATGGCGGGTCTAGAGCTGCCGCTGCGCGCGGTGCGCGAGCAGATCGCGTCTGCCTTTGACCTGGTCGTCCACCTGGGCCGCCTACAGGATGGGCGGCGCAAGGTCGTGCAGGTCTCCGAAGTCATGGGTATGGAAGGTGATATCGTTGTCATGCAAGACATCTTCCGCTACATACGGACAGGAGTCGAGGACGGCCGCGTCCAGGGATACTTTACGGCGACAGGAGTGCGCCCGAAGGCGATGGAGAAGATAGAGGCCGCGGGCCTATCGGTGTCGCCCACCACGTTTGCGCCAGTGAAGAATCCTGGACGGCGGTAAGGAGATCCGATGTCAGTGTCAGAGTTGCTTTTGAGTGCACAAAGGTTGCGTGGGCGGCAAATCGGGCACGACCACCCGGTGAGCCTCGCCAGGGTGATGGAGCACGTCGAAGAGGAAGTGGCGGGGGGTGACGTCGCTCGTTTTGAGCCCTTGCCTCTCGGTTTCCTGCCACTAGACGACGTCCTCAATGGCGGGCTACGTGCCGGCGATCTGATGATTGTTGGCGGTCCCTTTGGGGTGGGCAAGACGATCTTTGCTTTGCAGATGGCGCGCAACGTCGCTCACAGCGACGAAGGCAATAGGGCAGTGTACGTCTGCTACGAACATGACGTCGCTCACCTGATGGCCCGACTGGTGTGTCTCGAGAGCGCAGAACAAGGCTACCTAAAAAACAAGTTGACTCTGAGCAAACTGACTGATTTGACCCTTGGCTCGCCACCTGGCGTGGGACTCATCTCAACACTCCGAGCCAGTCGGCGCTACGATGCGCTCTTGGACGAGATCGATTCCTATGCCGATCGGCTGCTGCTGGTACGGGCTAGTGGCATCTACTCCACAATCGAGCGGATCCGAGAGTGGGTGGAGGGCGTGGCCGCGAGGGGCGCCAAACGCCTGCTCTTGGTGGTGGACTACCTGCAAAAGATCCCGGCAAGTGGAAACGGTGTCTACTCAGAAGCAGAAGCGACGACCCAGGTGACTCAAGGACTGAAGGAGCTGGCGATCTCCACGGGAATCCGGGTGATCGCGGTCGCAGTGTCGGACCGCTCAGGTCTGGAGGCAAAGCGCATGCGTTTCGCTCACCTGCGGGGAGGTTCGGCTCTGCAGTATGAGGCAGACGTCGGGTTGGTGCTCAACAACAAGCACGGAATCGTCAGCCGTGAGCATCTCATCTACAACACGAGCAATGGAGAGAGGCTGCGCAACTGGGTAGTGATGAGCGTTGAGAAGAATCGCGCCGGCATCAACGCAGTTGACATGGAGTATGCCCTGGACGTTGGTCATTTCCGTCTTGTGCCCACTGGCGGTTTCGTGCGCGAGCGGTTGGTAGACGAGAAGGTCGTGATGGCCTAGGAACGGGGAGCTATGGCGGAGCAGCTTGCGGACAAAGGAAGTGAGCTTCTCGACTCGTTGGCAGTGTACCTGTGCAAGGCCTTGCCAGATGAGTACGCCCTGGTGTGCGGCCCGATCGTGCGCGGGCAGCAGTTGGGGGCTGTGGTGGTGGGACCCCAGGGGCTGATAGTGTTACACACCAAAGATTGGCAAGGAGAGATTCGCCCGTCGCAACATGGAGTCTGGCAGGAGCGACTGCCGTCGGGGCGCGTGGTGAGCCATCCTAACCCTGGGCGTGAGGTACACAGCGCCACAAAGGCACTGCGAGCCTTCCTGAGGGACGAGTTCCCGTCGTTGCACCCAATGATTCACCACTTTGTCGTACTCACCAAGCCAGGCGTCAAGCTGATGGCACACCAGGCAACGGATCCGCCCTGCAGAACGACAGATGATCTACCCAAGGAGATTCTCGCGCTGGGCCCGCCACCTGAGAAGGCTTCGCTTGCCAGCGAGACGCGGGAGGTCCTCGCCCAGGCACTGCTTGATCGCCGACTGACTGCGACCGAACGAGCCAGCCAGCCTTTCATCTTCCGGTCCAGCGAACCTCTTGGGATCGGGAAAAAGGCCTGGACGATTCGCCAGTTGATCAGGCACATAGACAGGCGTCCAGACGACGGCGTCCACCACCTGCGCAATGGGACTCTGGAACGCTGGTTCGATGACCAGGGAGCGGTGTATCTTGCGACCTTGGCACGGGAGGTCATGCGTCAGAGTGAGAAAGATCCGCGCGTTCCCCTGGAGAGCTTTCTCTTGCGTAGCGGCCTCGTGCGGCGCCCGCGTCTGGCGATCCTGCCAAAGCGAGTAGACCTGGGACGCGTGCTATCGGGTGAGACGGTCAGGCGACGCCTGCGCATGCGCAAGGGGCGAGGCCGGGGCTATCTGTTTGGCACTGTGCAGCCAAGTGATCCCTGGATGCGAGTGGCCCCGGACACCTTCAGCGGGTCCCTCGACGCGATCGTGAGCGTAGATACCGAGTCGTTGCTCATCAGGAGAAACCCGTACCGGGCCACCATACTGGTGAGTTCCAGTGCCTCCAACGAGCCTATCCGCCTGCCGGTGGTTGTGCGAGTCGCCTCGAAGCCCTCGGCCTTGAGCCGGTGTCTTCTCCGTCCCCTGGCTGGTTGCATTGTTGCTGGACTGTTGGGTGCTGGCGTTGGATGGTCGCTTGGAGGTGCTGGCACTCAGCCCCCCTCCTGGCTCACCAGGCTGACCGCACCGCCGGTTCCGTCCCGAGCCGCCTGGGCGCTTCTGACGGGGGTGTTCTGGGCGCTCCTTGGGATGCTCCGAGGGTTCTGGCACCATCCGGCCTGGTCGATTGCGCACGCGATGGGTCGCTGGCTCCTCAAAACGCTCATTTGGGGGGCGGTGCTGTCCTTCCTGACCGGGGCAGGCCTCTGGTTCGCGGGCAAGTTCTACGCCGACATGGCTGTAGACATCCCCGAGACAGTGCGCGCCTCGATCATCTTCTTCGCTGTCGCTCTCGCGGCGTTGCCATCGACCGCAGGCGAGATGTGGGCAGCTCGACCCAAGGATCCTGCAGACGCCTCGTCCAAAGGGCGAATGCTTCGGTGGGCATTGTCGGGAGCTATCCTTGTCGCCCTAGTATTCGTGGTGACGGCGGGTATCCGATTGGCTGGGCCAGGCTGGGATTGGTACGGCCTTGATAGCCGAGTGGGGGCGGCCAGCCAATGGGTTGGCGAGCGCTGGACCCGGTGGGAAGCTAGGCTGAACGATTGGGTGGATCAGCTCTACGTTCGCTACTATGATCCCAGCGCACAGTCGCGTCTCAAACCAACGGCGCCAGCAGATCCGTCTTCCGCCGAGAAGCACGGGGTGGCCTGGCCGTGGGGGAAGTAATAGCTTTCTGCCGTGCCCAAGGCGCATCGCCAGGCCTCGAGCGATCACGGTGCTTGGGCTGAAGCTCGCTGGGCCCCCGGCCGACGCCTCTGGCAAGGATCGTGCGGAGGTGGGGCTCGCGCCGACACGATGACGCGGGTACGCCCTACAGGTGGCGGTTTCCCGGTGGTATGAAAGAGGAGAACCTGGGCACATGTTTGTTCGAGGCCAAAGAGGACAGACCCTGGTCGAGTTTGCCTTGGTGTTGCCCATTCTGGTGTTGCTCCTTGTTGGCATGCTTGAAGTCGGGCGACTGCTGAATGCCTGGCTGATAGTCAGCAACGGCGCCAGGGAGGGAGCTCGCTACGCGACTGTGGGAGTCAGTGAGGCGGAAGTGATAGCGAAGGTCAAGGAAGCCTGTACCACCCTCGATCCGGATAGCCTGGTGGTGGAGGTGACCGGCGCGCAGGGTCCCAGGGGTTCCCCGGTGACGGTTCGGGTGGAATCTACCGTTGAAGTTGTTCCCTTGATAGGTGCCTTGCTCTCAGAGAATCCCTTCCCCGTTAGCGCCAAGGCGGCGATGGGGCTAGAGTGACGCACCTTCTTGCGCTCGGGAGGAGGACCCACACTCGGACTGCACTTCTGGCGAGAAGGGGTGATCCTCGCCAGGCGACGGAGGCTAATCACCGATGGGTTTGCTGAGGCGCGTTTGCCGAGGAGAGAAGGGGCAGAGCCTGGCCGAGATGGCTTTGGTCTTGCCTCTGCTCTTGCTGCTGCTCGCAGTCGCAGTGGATTGTGGCCGCGCGTTCCGCGTCTATATCATCATCACCAATGCGGCGCGCGAGGGGGCGCGGGTTGCGTCCCACTTCCCAGATAACGCCGCCCTTATCGAGGCAGCCGTTTCGGGCGAGGCGCCCGACAGCGGAGTGGTCCTGGATGGCAGCAACGTGGCCATAGTTGGCCTGGGAGGTCAGCCCGGCGACACGATTCGCGTGACGGTCTCATACGAGCTTGGCACGCTTCTGGGCGGGGTCCTGGGGGCTTCGCACATGACGCTTCGCAGCTCAGTAGCGATGGTCGTGTTTGGCATGGATGTTCCTTCATGACGACGTTGGGCCACTCGACGGCAATCGTCTGGCGGCTCCGCGTTGCTTCGAGTGCACGGGAGTGGGATGATGAAGCTCGTGATCTGCCGTGAGCAGGACGGGCAGGCATTAGTCCAGGTTACGCTCATGCTGGTGGTATTGATGCTTGCTGTCGCTCTGGCTGTGGATGTGGGGCACCTCTATGGAGAGCGTCGGCGGATGCAGAACGCGGCGGATGCCGGTGCTCTTGCTGGAGCGCGGGCAATGTGCCTCGGCTACTACGACCAGATAGTGTCCCAGGCATACTACTACGCGGTCACGGAGAACGGAGCCGACCCGGACTTGACCGACATCTCGGTGAGCGGCAACAGGGTGACCGTCGTGGCCAGGAAACCGGTGGACACCTACTTCATCCGCGTAGTTGGCATTTCGACGGTTGACGTAGCTGCAGAGGCTGAGGCCGCATGCGGGGCGGCCACGAGCGTCTGCGGGTCGTGGCCTCTAGCATTTGATGCGGACCGTTATGATGATATGGAGTGCGGCGACCAGTTCTATATCTGGGTCGATGACAACTGGAACATAACGGATCTTGATGATCTTTGCACCAAATGTGAGTGCGATGATGTAGCAGCTTATGGCGGCGCTCCCATGGGAAAGGGTCATCGCGGCTGGCTCCGAATCTCTGAGCCGCCGTCAACCTACCCCAATCTGGGTGACTGCGGGAACAACTGCGGTGAGGCGCTGAAATGCTGGCTTGAGTATCTCTATTCCGGTCCTATTGGGGCAGGAGACTGTGTACCGGGACAGCCAGGGGTAGACTCGGGAGCCCTTCATGCCGCCGAGTTGCACGAGGGAGGTCTTGTCTACGTACTGCTCTACGATACAGAGCCCTGCGACGGGGAGCAAGTGGTGGGGGACTGTCCAGGGGATCTGTATCACGTCACGGGGTACGGTTGCGTCCAGGTTGAGAGTGTGACGACGATCACTTGGCCGCCAAAGGAGGGTTTCGGCGTGTCCGATTGCCCCAAGAACGACAAGGTGATACTGGCATCAAAGTCGTGCGACTGTCCCGCAACCAACTGTGGTGGGACCAGTGGTGATGAGATACCACCGGCAGGCGTGGGGGCAGTGGGCCTTACCCGCTGAGCGGTTCACTCGCCGATGGTCCATGCCTGTAACGAGGAGCAAGTCCGGCCTCGCGAAGCCCGTTTCCCTTCTCGGGTCCTGGTTTTTGTGTCGCAGATGCGAGAGTGGCTTTTCCCACATCGACGCGGCAGTGGCATGACACGGAAGCGCGCCGAACGGCGCGAAAGCCACGTCCGGCCGCCTATCCGAAGGAGTTGCAGACCCTTGGCGACCATCTAAGAAAGCGGCGGCTTGACCTGGGCTTCCTGCAGCGAGATGTGGCCCAGAAGCTCGGCGTCCGTGAGGCCACTATCTACAACTGGGAGAGCAATCGCAAATCGCCCCAGCTCCGCTTCCTGCCCAGGATCATCGAGTTCCTGGGGTACGTACCCTATGATACTCAGCCCCAGGCTTTGGGCAAGCGAATCGTGCTCTGGCGTCGTATGCTCGGCCTCACTCAGAGGGAAGTAGCTCAGCGCCTGGGCGTAGATCCCGGTACACTGGGCTGTTGGGAGAGGGATGGAGGAAGACCTTCCAAGGAACTCAGAGAACGGCTGGATATCTTCCTCAGTTCTGTCCGCCGGTTGACAGAACACTGAATCATGAGCCCAATCAACGCCGGACCGCCAGCACAGACATTGGCACGGCGCCGCAGCGATTCGTGTAGCGAGGACTATCATAGAGAACATCTCTCGAAGAGGAGAGCCAGGCCATCTCCTGTCGACCGCAGGAATGCGCTCCCAGCTAGGGTAGTCGGGCGATTGCATTCAGGGTGAGCTGTTGGGCCACGTTTGGATTTGGGCTTCGTCCAGCCGGCCGCTTCTTGCACACTGAGGCTAGGAAAGGACCGGGGCACCGTTTCCTCGTCTAATAACAGTTGTGCGAGCGATCCTACAAAGGCGGGTCACAGCGCCACTCAGACCAGTGCGCCAGAATTGCTCATATGTCTCCGTTGTGTGAAGAGGTAACTGTACGATACTGAATAATAGCTAGTATGCCTCTCGGAGGATGCGTTTTGCGTCGCTGAGGCTCACCACACGGGGATTATTGGCCAGGATCCTGCCCTGGGTTTGCATAGACGTCTCGGCCATCAAGTCCAGAGAATCTTCCGGAATGCTAAGGTCGCTGAGGCGTTGCGGGATGCCCAGGTCATGAGATAGGGTGCGCACCGCCTCTACCGCAGCCAGTGAAGCCCGATCCAGGGAGAGCCCTTCCACTCGCTCGCCCAAGAGCGACGCGACTTTGGCATATCTCTCCCGGCAGCCTATGCGGTTGAATGCCATGACGTAGGGCAAGAAAAGCGCATTGGCCACGCCGTGGCCAACCCCGTGTCTCCCACCAAGAACATGTGCCAGTGCATGGACGGCGCCCACCCCGGCCTCCCCGAGAGCCATACCCGCAAGGAGGCTCCCCAAGAGCATATTGGTACGGGCGGGGAGGGAGTTTCCTCTAGCATAGGCTGCACGAAGGTTGTTGCCGATGACTGCGATGGCCTGCTCGGCCATAGCATCACTCATTAACGTAGCCTTTGTAGAGGTATAGGCCTCCAAGGCATGGACCAGAGCATCCATCCCCGTCGAGGCGGTAAGTAGCTGGGGAAGGCCTAGCGTGAGAACTGGATCCAGAATAGCGACCTCGGGGAGAAGGAAGTCGGATCGCACCCCTTTCTTCGCTTCATCGGATGGATCCACAAAGACGGCAGCAGGAGACACTTCGCTGCCGGTCCCCGCCGTGGTTGGGATAGCGATGACCGGAAGCCCCGGCTGGGGAATACGGTCCACTCCCCAATAGTCCGAAACTCTCCCGACATTGGCTATCATCACCGCGGCCATTTTGGCCACGTCCATGGAGCTTCCGCCGCCGAGACCGATCACAAGATCGCACCCATTCTCCTTCAAGAAGTCCACGCATCGATGGACCACCTCGTAAGGGGGATCCGGCCGCACCCCCTGGTAGACGAGCAGCTCTGTCTTGGTGCAGTCAAGAACGCGACCAACAACTCCTGCTTCGACCAGACCTGGGTCCGTCACGAGTGCAACCCGGCTGCCATTCAGCTTGCGGATCTCCTCATCTAGCCGGGATAATGCCCCAGGCCCGTGGTGTATGACCTTTGCGCACGAGCACTTGCTAACCTGTTCCTTCATGACTTCCTCCTCTGGCATGTTGTCTCTAAACACGGGAGACTGTCCACAGGACATTCACTTGGAAAACCACGCTCAGCGTGGCCCGGTATCGTGCATCAGTGTTGCACCGCAACGGCACCACCTTCTGCTCAGGTATTACGCTGCACTTTCGCTTGGCTGCAAGCTGATGTGGCCCTCATCAGACCGAGACTGAGCAATCCGTTCTCAGGACCATGGGCGCAATGCTAGATTATCAACAGAGAGGAGCCCTCTCGGGAAAGGCGGTGCTGCCGAGTGTCAAACCGTCGGCAGGTGCAAACGCAGGCCATTGTCTGAAGGCCTAATCCTCTGGCGCAAGAACTGCGCCGGCCGCTTTGTAGTCGAAACCCTCCGGCCACTTGGTAGAGGGGCGGTGTGTGGAAAGGAGCAGGTTGGTGTCGGTAAGGTTGGCCCCGGTCAAATCAACGCCAGCTAGCCTCGCGAACCTCGCGTCGGCCTTGGTCAGGTTGGCCCCCCTAAGATTGGCATTCCGCAGGTCAGCATAACGCAGCCCGGCCCCCGTCAGGTTGGCACCGCTGAGGTTAGCTCCAATCAGGTTGGCCCTCGAAAGGTCGGCGTTGCTGAAATCGGCGTTGCTCAGGTCAACAGCGCCCAACTTGATCTGGTACAGGTCCTGCCCCGCGCAATCTGGTGGGCATCCTTCGGGCAACGATTGCCTGCATGCTACCACTACGAGAGCGGTCGCTAGCACAAGAGCGAAAATGAAGAGTGTCTTGCGTGACATGAGATGCACCTCCCTTCGAACACTAGGCTGCCATCAGATCACGCGAAGCTGGCTGTCTCCTCCTGGAGCCTATCTTGGTCACCCCTGTCGTCACAAAGACGCTCGTGTCGCACAGTCTGCGGGGCCTGGCCTTGGGGTTCCTTGACATCGAGACCATCCTTCCAAGCCTAAGCCAAGCTTCACTCAGGCGTCCCGAACCCGACGGATAGAGCCGCAGAGCAGTCCGGCTCCCATTCTCCAGAAGCCCAGTTCGTGTCACTTCTCCCTTAAGGTTCATTTGACCAGCAACGATCGCTAACGGTAGCCCAAATCCTCTCCTGTAGGGCGCAATCGACTATCAAACCAGGGATGACACAGCGCTAGACCGGTCCGCTGCCCGTTAGGGAAGGATCTTGGGAGGCCGCTGTCAAGACGGCACATGCCCAAATGACATCCTCGATCGAGCTCCCCAAGGGCTTCATGGGCACCAGAGTCGCCTATGCTAACGATGGCTGCAGAGACATCTACGTGTGCCGAATCGGCCCCCATCTACTCCTCTAGCACGACCTTCAGGCCCCAATCCTCGCCGGAAGGAAGCGGGGGCACCTTGATCTCGCACAGGGAATCCGATGCGAGACTACCAGCATCGCTCCATTTGCCCGTCCTTGGGTTGAACCACTGTCCTCTGTAGGTTCGCTCATAGAGCGCTCCGCGAACCGTGGCCTGGGGGCACTCCGCCTCGAAATAGAGCATGAACAAATCCCTCTCTGGCGTCCGCGCACAATAGGCCCAACCCAGGTTGCCGGTTATCATATGCGTCTTGTTCGGGCAAATGAGATCGGCGTTGGGGACGAGATCCCGGTAGCGGGCGCCCTCTGAGAAGGCGAATGTTCCGAGGTGCTGCATCTGGGCGCCCGACTCCCAGTGGAGAGCATCCCACATCTTGTAGTCAGCGTCGGGTTCGATGTCACCGCCCCACAAGCCAGCCGCACCATAGATGTGACCTGCAAACCCTCCCGACAGGAAGCTGCCATACATCGCAGAGCGGCAATAGAGGGCGGTCTCCTCTGTGCCTGGTATCACATGTGGAGGCCAGCCGACGTCGCGAGGGCGGCCCAGTACATCGTAGTATGGTTCGCCATTTAGGGCAGGTCGGGGAGGAACAGATTCATGGTAAATCTCGGTCAGTAGCCAGTGGCTGTTGTGATGACGCCTGTTGCCGATCTGGTGGAGGGTGAGCCACCTGGCCTCATCGGAATCGCCAAAGTTGGTCAAGCTCGAGCCGCTTGCATTGCAGGACAGTAGCGTGCCGAAAGCTGGCACACCCTTTTCGACGACCGTGTTGGCCGGCTCGTTGTAATCCCGTGAGGGAATGCTCATATGTCCGGTGTCAAAATGGATGGGACTCAATATGCAGTTATTGGCCTGGCAGCGGCTCCAGACGTACTGAATGTAGCGCGCGTAGGACTCGGGCCAATCATAGAACCTCTTCCACGCCTGACTTATGTCGCGACGGGCCACCTCGATGAAGGGGATGAACCCCTGGGCGCTCAAGTAGTCGATCTTTCTGTCCATGCATTGAAAGTAGGCGGGATTGATGCAGTCAACATCAGGGAAAAGGTCCTCATTGCCCGGGACCCGACCAGGGAAGAGGAACGGACGACCGCCTTCATTGTGCATGTCCTTGGCACTTTCAGTGCCCGCCTGTTGCCAGGCGGACCTGACAACGGTCTGCTCCTCGTCGTCGAGCCGGATCCGACGGGACTTGCCATCGTTCGCCCAGTGCGGAAACCCTGCGATCATGGCGATGCAGTTGTACCCTTGGGCCTTTCGGAACCTGACCATGTCCTTGAAGCCCATACCAGGACCGATGGGACGCTCCACGTCGTCGTCATACCACCTGTGGCGAAACGTCGGCGTGGCCCACCACGTGTCGCCCAGGAGGAAGCAAGGCGTCCCGTCGGCATATTCAAGCGCGTGCCCGTTGGCCGTCGCCCGCAAAAAGCCACGCCGATTAGGATTCGCTTGCTTCTCACTTTCGGTCCATTCCTTGGCCCGAAACCCTCCTGTCCTGCCATTGAGACCGTCATCGGCCTGATTCGATCCACTCACCCAGAGCCACTCCCCGGGGCTTGTGGCCAGAACACGGACGCGGAAGATCGCTTCTCCATCCCAAAAGCCATAGACACGCTTGTCAAGCCCTGGCCCCTTCAGATCGACCCAGACTTCAACCTCTGTGTAGGGGTTGGAGTAGGTATTCTGAGCCCGCAGCGTGATCTCCACCTTCTCCCAAACGTGGACCAGCCCCGCTCGCCCGAGATCCTGACCCTGACCCATCGTCCTCAAGCCTTCCTTCCCTGACAAGGATCTTTCATAGCCAGACCACCGTGACGCAGTTCACGCCAATTCAACCAAACCGGAGACATACCCCTGGTTGTCCCCGGACCTCGGCAGTATCATCCACATGGGGTATCGCCAAAGGGCATCCCCCCGTTGGCGCGCCTTTCCACGCCCTGGACTGTATTCAGCGCTTCGAGGTTGGGCGAAGAGGATAGCTGTGCTCCCTCAGGCGGCAACCCAGCCGCCATCGACCAGGAGAACATGGCCGTTGACAAAGTTGGACGCCTCCGAGGCCAGAAACACCACCGGACCAAAGAGGTCCTCCAGCTCGCCGGTGCGCTTCATGGGGATGCGACTCAGCACCCACGCCCGCGTGGTGGGGTCGTCCAGCTTGGGCGCGGACATGGCGGTGCGAGTAAAGACCGGGGCGATGGCGTTCACGTTGATGCCCCTGGGCCCCCACTCGATCGCCAGGGAGTGGGTGAGCTGGTTCACCGCGCCCTTGCTGGGGGCATAGGCGGGATCTTGGGCCCGCCCCTGAAAGCCCCGGACCGACGAGATGTTAATGATCTTGCCCTTGCCTTGCTTCAACATCACCCGCCCCACATGCTTGCAGCAGAGAAAGAGCGATTTCAGGTTCACATCGATGACCCGCTGCCAGGCCTCGGTGTCGAATTCCTCGGTGGGCTGAAGCTCAACCGTCCCCTGACTATTGACCAGGA
The DNA here is from genome assembly GCA_035529675.1 of Anaerolineae bacterium. GTDB lineage: Bacteria > Chloroflexota > Anaerolineae > UBA1429 > UBA1429 > DATKWG01. The sequence goes on along the minus strand of DATKWG010000153.1, from coordinate 5,244 downwards.
TATCGATACGGCCATAGGTGTCGAGCATGTACGAGACCAAACGTTCCACCTGGGCCTCGTCGGTTAGATCGGCCGCAAACCAAGCACCCTTGCGACCCAGCCTCGTGACAGCCTCGGCCGTCTCCGTGAGCCCCGAGGGACCACGTCCGACGACACACACATCCGCACCAGCGGCAGCCAGGGCCAGGGCCATCGCCTGTCCGAGGCCGCGGGTGCCCCCACCCACCAGGGCCACCTTACCATCGAGCCGGAAGCGGTCGAGGGTAGAGGGAGCCTGCTCGATCAGCTTGTCCAAGTCCGACATCTCAGTCCTCAACGGCCATGATATCGACCAGCTTGGTCTCGGGGTCCTGGACGCGCCTGGTCCTGACGCCTTCGAGAACGATCACGCCAAGCTCGAGGCGGAAGCAACAACGTGAGCCCGGCTCCAGATGGCCGACGTACACCTTGTCGTTGACCACATCGTGGACAACCACGTGGATGTGTGGCTCGCCGCCAGCCACCGACCCCTGCAGTGAGCCCACCTCAATGGGCCCTTCGAGGTCGAAGTAGCGGTCCTCAGACGGCAACCCAGTCTTGGTGATGGTATGCAGCTTGCAGATGTCGAGGGAACCGATGCCCGAGGTGATGAGCGCCGCGTCAACCCCTTCTCGCTTGAACAGGTCGCGGAGCTCCTCAATGATATAGTCACCGCGACGGAAAGAAACCATCATCGTGCGTACCGAGCCAGGCGCTGGGATAGCTAGCATGTTGTGTCCTCCATATGTTTGGTTTTGTGCTCTCGAGGACGAGGTCGATGCCTCTGGCCGCGAGCGTCAGCCGAAAGGAGATCCTTGGGCAGAGCGCGACCAAGGCTGGCTTGGGCTTCGCTCGCCTGCATATGCGTCGAGCACCCCTGGTATCGCTGACTATCTTCCGGTAATGCCAGTCATGACCACGCCCTTGAGGAAGTAGCGCTGACCGAAAAAGAAGATGAGCACGATCGGAAGCGTCAGATACAGGGCTCCGGCCATGTTCAGGTGGTAGGAGGCAAGGTACGGGTCCACGAATGCACGAAGGCCCAGGGCCAGGGTCTTTTTTTCCTCGCTAAAGAGATAGATCAGCGGGCTCAAAAAGTTGTTCCAGTTCCCAACGAACGAAAAGATGGCAACGGCCGTCAGCACCGGCCTGTTGAGCGGCAACATGATGGACGTCCAGATCCTCCAATTGCTCGCACCGTCGATGCGGGCCGCGTCATCGAAATCTGTCGGGATGGTTCGGTAGAACTGGCGTACCAGAAAGACGTTGTAGGCGTTTACACCAAAGTATGCTGGGACGATCATGGGCAGATAGGTATCCAGCCAGCCGATCGTTTTGAAGAGGATGAACCTGGGAATAAGGGTGACGATATTCGGCAACATCATCGTGGCCAAGAGCAGAGCAAAAAGTGCGTCTCGTCCGGGGAACCGCAGGCGGGCGAAACCAAAGCCCACCATCGAACTGGATAGCACGACGCCGAGAGTCGCGCTGACCGTGACAGTGGCAGTATTTGCCAGCCATCGCAGTAGGGGGGCCACCTGCAGCACCTCCATGTAGTTCTGCCACATGACGGGGTTCGGTATCCAGACGGGTGGATGAGCAAAGACCTGCCCCTGTAGCTTCAGAGACGTGGAGAGCATCCAGACCAGCGGAATCATATAGACGGCACTCAGCGTGCACATGGCGATGTAGAGGAGCGTGCGCCGCACGTGGAAAACAGCGGGCTTCCGGTGCCTCTCGGTTCGCAGTGAGGCGACCCCACCGACAGCTTCAGCACGTGATTCCGTCGCCATCGAATCTATCCTCCCTCATAGTAGACCCAGGCCTCTGACAGACGTAGCTGCAGGACGGTGAAGAACAGGATGATGACGAAGAGGAGCAAGGCCAAAGCGCCGGCAAAGCCCATGTTAAACTGCTCGAACGCCAGCCGGTAGAGATAGAGCACGGTGAACAGGGTAGAGTTCGCCGGGCCGCCCTGAGTCATCAGAAACGCACCGGTGAACACCTGGAAGGAGCCGATGATGCTCATCACCATGTTGAACAGAATCACAGGCGAAAGCATCGGGATGGTCACCGAGCGGAACTGCTGCCACCAGTTGGCCCCATCGATCTGCGCCGCGTCGTAAAGGGACTGGGGGATGTTCTGGAGCCCCGCCAGAAAGATCACCATCGTGTTGCCGCCAGCGCTCCACAAGTTCATCAGGATGAAGGTGGGCTTGGAGGTCTTTGGGTGCCACAGCCACTGAGAACCAGGCAGCCCCAATGCCCTCAGAAACATGTTGGCCAGCCCCACCTCCGGGTTCAGTATCCAGAACCACACGATGGCACTGGCCACCGCCGGAGTAACCGAGGGCAGGTAGAAGAAGGTCCGGAAGGCAGCCCGGACGTGCATTTCCTGCACGCAAAGCAGAGCCAAGATCAGTGAGGCCATCAACGTCAGAGGGACGCTCAAGAAAGTGTAATAGGCGGTATTCCAGAGAGAAACTCCCACCAGCGGGTTCTTGGTAAGTTGCCCAAAGTTCTCCAGCCCTATCCACTTGGGGGGAGAAAAGAGGTTCCAGCGCACCAGAGACAGCGCCAGGGACCCAATCATCGGGCCTGCCACCCATAGAACGAAACCCACCAACCAGGGAGCGATAAAGAGATAGCCGTCAATGGCCTCCCGGCGGGCCAGTCCGGTCATACCTCGGGCCTTGCCCCTAACTGCCCCTGCCAAAGGCTCGCGCCGTGCTGGTTGATATGCCCTTCCCATGGGCTCCTCCTCTCACGTTTCTGGCGCCGCGGTCAATCACGGCCAAAGTGACACGGCGCCGTCCGGCTGCTCCGCCCACACTCACGCGTGCGAGCAGAGCAGCCGACTTCGACATCATTGCGGCGATCCCACCAGGCGACTCTCCTACGCTCAAGCAGCCAGACAGAGTCGTCTGATGTGAGACGCCTACCAATCGACCTCCGCCAGTAACTCGTCTACCTGCTTCTTGACTCGCTGCGCAGCCTCGGCCACGCTACCTCCAAGACAGGAGAAGAGGGGTTCCATCTCGGTGGCATAGATCTCCTTGATGCGGTTCATGCCCACCGGGGCAATCATCCCGAGTTTCTTCAGAGGGCCGGTGTAGCCTTCCATCCAAGGCGCGGTGTGTACGTCGGCGAAGTGTTCGGGAATGCCATCGTCGGGGTCGATCGCGTCCATGATGCCTTTCCTCTGCACACCCCAACGCTTCTGCGCACCGATGTAGGCCTGGGTTTCCTCGCTGGTGAGAAAGTTCAGAAGCTTCCAGCCCTCTTCCTTGTGCGGGGCGTTGGTCGTGACGCCAAAGCCGCTGCTGGCGGCAATGGCGAACTGGCCAAACGGCCCGCCAGGCTCGCCCACGATGTCGTACTCGAAGCGCGCCTTTTCCTGCTTGGCGTAAAAGGTCTCCGAGTGGTGGCCCATCTTCATCGCGGCCACGCCTGCGTTCCGCCACAGGTCGCCCATCCCCAGGGCCTCGCCCGGTGAAGGGATTGCGCGCATCGTGCAGCGCAGGTCTGTGATTAGTTTCCAGAACTGGATGACCCCCTCGTGATCAAAATGTGACGTTTTGAAATCATCGGAAAACCAGTGGGTGCCCAACGCGTTGGTAAAGGCTGCTGGCCAGTCACCGGCCATCGTGGGAGTGCTCCACTGGAAGCCCCACAACTTGATCTTGTCGGCTTTGAAGTTGGGATCATTGGCCGGGCGTCCATCCTCATCACGGGTCATCAGTTGGCAGGTGGTCGCAAAGTCATCGATGGTCCACTCGAAATCGGGGTAAGGAACGCCGTACTCGTCGAACAGGCTCTTGTTGACGTAACAGGCATTGATGGCGCTGTCCTTGGGAAGCAGATACTGCTTGCCCCCATGGGCGTACTCGGCGAGCATTTCAGGGACGAACTCGTCGGGATCGACACCGTCCCGCTCCATGTAGGGCATGTGGTCGATGAAGACCCCATTGTAGGCATAGTCCTGAGCGATGGTCCAGTGGTTGTGGATGACATCAGGGGTCACGCCAGCCGCCACCATGGTCGGGAGCTTGGTGAAGTAGTCGTCCCAACTCTCGAAACTCACCTTGACCTTGATCCCGGGGTTCTCCTCCATGAACTTGTAGCTGAAGCCTTCATACAACGTGCGCTCGAGACCCAGGCCGGCCGGCGTGGCCCAGCTTATGACAATCACCTCCGCCGGCGCCTTTGTCACCTCGACCTCTACGACCTTGGTCACCTCTTTCTCGACGATCTTCTCGACCACCTCGGGTTGGCACGCAGCAAGTAGTGCAGCCACTGCCGCGGCACCCGACATCTTGATCACCTCTCGACGCGAAAACCTCTTGGCAAGCATCGCTTTCGCCTCCTTTGCGACTACTCATGCATAAGCCCTTGTGCAGGGCCAAATAGCGCTCGTCAAGCCAATTGTATGTCCCCCTCCTTTCTACGCAGCACAGCCCCGCGCAGCAACTCACCAGGCCCGTCGCTCACCCAAGATGGCTATGGTGGCCATTCACCGTCGCATCCAGATATGCCCAGTTCACTACCTGGACACTCGTCCGCGACCAAGCGGCGCTCCTTACTCTGATTATATACCCCCATCTCCTTTCTGTAAAGCAAGGCACGACTGCACGGCAGGCAGCTCGCCCCTCACTCAAACTGGCTGTAGTAGGCCTCCACAGCTTCAACATCCACCGTCTCATCCGGGGTCATGTCGAGTTCCTCATAGAGCCTGCGCCGGCCACGCATGTCCGCCAGAAGCACGGCGCGTGCATGGACCGCGACCTCCTCAGCGACCTCCAGAGGCACAACAATCACCCCGTCGTCGTCGCAGCCCACGATGTCCCCAGGGCGAACCTGAACGCCGCCGCAAGCGATCGGCACCTGCGCTTCGACGGTCATTATCCGTCCCGGAATGATGGTGCGCCCGCGATGACGGCAGCAGATGGGCGTCTTTTGCAGGCACACCTCATAGGTATCCCGACAGTATCCATCGGTAACGATGCCCACCACCCCTCTGGCCACCATGCCTAGGCCGTTGGCGGAGCCCCAAACACCGACCTCTTTGGACTCGCCACAGTCATATACCAGCACGTCCCCCGGCTTGACCAGCGCACCTACCCTTACGGGGTCCGGCACCTCTGCGAACCACATGGCATGATCTCTCACGATTTCCTCGGTGGTGTTGAGCTTCCACATGGGTCTGTTGGCAGGCACACAGCGAAC
>DATKWG010000152.1:0-36830 GCA_035529675.1 Anaerolineae bacterium | reverse complement strand
CATGCCGCCCGACCCCATGATGGAGCCCACCTCGGTCAACGAGTCATAGTCCACCGGCAAGTCCAACAGGCTGGCCGGTATGCATCCCCCCGAGGGCCCGCCAGTTTGCACCGCCTTGAACTTTCTTCCTTTGGGGATTCCGCCGCCAATGCCAAAGATGATCTCGTGCAAGGGAGTGCCCATGGGCACCTCCACCAGCCCGCTGTTGACGACCTTGCCCACCAGGGAAAAGACCTTGGTTCCTCTGCACTTCTCCACGCCGATTCGGGCGAACCAATCCGCGCCGTTGAGTATGATGGAAGGCACGTTAAAGTAGGTGCCCACGTTGTTGATGAGCGTTGGCTTGCCCCACAGGCCCGACTGGGCCGGGAAGGGCGGGCGCGGACGAGGCATACCCCGCCGACCCTCGATGGAAGCCATCAGAGCCGTCTCCTCGCCACAGACAAAGGCCCCCGCTCCCTCCTTGATGGCTATGTGGAAGGAGAACCCTGAGCCCAGTATGTCATCTCCCAGGAACCCCCGCTCCTCGGCCTGGGCGATCGCCTTCCTTAGACGCTGAATGGCCAGAGGATACTCGGCACGGCCATAGACGAAGCCTTGATTGGCCCCGATAGCATAGGCCGCAATCGCCATCCCCTCCAAGAGACAGTGGGGATCCCCCTCCACTTCGCTGCGGTTCATAAAGGCTCCCGGGTCGCCCTCGTCAAAGTTGCAGACAAGGTATTTCGGGTCGCCCGATGCCTGGTATGTGAACTGCCACTTGAGGCCGGTAGGAAAACCCGCCCCACCACGACCGCGAAGGCCCGAGCGCTTGATCTCCTGGATAACGGCTTCAGGTTCCAGGTTGAGAAGGGTCTTCCGCAGTGCCTCGTAGCCTTCATAGGCCAGGTAGTCGTCGATCTCCTCAGGACAGATGTGACCACAACGCCGAAGGATGATGCGCTGTTGCTTGTGATAGAAGGGGATATCGCGGTAGTGAGGAATGGGCTCCGCCGTCACCGGGTCGCGGTAGACCAGCCGCATGACGATCTGGTCATCCACCAGATGCGATTGCACGATCTCGGGAACGTCTTCCACCTTGACCTGTGTGTAGAATACGCCCTCCGGCTCGATCACGACGATCGGGCCGTACTGACAGAACCCGTGGCAACCTGTGAACTTTACCCGCACATCGGCTAGTCCCAGACGAGTTGTCTCGGCTTCCATTTCGGTCTGGATCTCTGCCGATCTAGACGACTCGCACCCAGTGCCCCGGCAGATGAGAACGGTGCGCCACTCTGCTTCTTCCGCCATTGGTTCGAAAGCGATCCGCCTGTCAGTCATCCCTGCCTCCACTGTACTCTGAGAAGATCTCTTCCGCTTTCTTGGTGGTCATTTGGCCGTAGACCCTGTCATTGATGACCATAGTAGGCGCCAACGCGCAGGCTCCAATGCAAGCTACCGTCTCCAGAGTATACTCCATGTCAGCCGTGGTCTCGCCAGCCTTGATGCCCAGCCCTTTTTCGACAGCCTTGCGAATAGCTACCCCACCGCGTACGTGGCAGGCCGTCCCCCGACACGCTCTCACCAGGTTCCTGCCCTGTGGGGTGAGCCTGAATTGGGCGTAAAAGGTCAACACCCCGAACACCTCGCTGGCCGCTATGCCCAGCTTGTGACTGATGCCAAGAATGGCCTCTTCGGGGACGTACCCGAGTTCCCCTTGCACCTTCTGCAAGAGGAGGATAAGCCCCCCCCGACCATCCTGGCTCTCAGACAGTACTGCCTGCACCCTTTCCTCCAAGGTGGCTTCATTCTCTTTCACGGCTCATCTCCAGTATTCGTTCTATGGCGGCCTCGGCCCACTTGGTGGTCTCGTCACAAAGCCCCGTGCCAAAGTCAAAATCGTAGCCTGGAACGGCTACGATAAAGGCTTGTGGCTCTTTCTGGTAGAGTGCCTTGGTCAAGGCGAGGAGCGAGGCGGGGCTCATCACGTGGGTGAACGCCGAGGGCCGATAGGCCGCTTCGACGGGGACGACGCTCAACCCCTCGGCGCTCTGGCTGACCTGAGCATCGACAAAGACGACCAGGTCATAGTCCTTGACGGTCTCGGCCAACTCGGGACCGAGCTGACAAAGGGTCAAGGTGGATATGTTGCGAACGGCCCGTTCCCGGATCTCTTTTACTACATAGTGCCCTACGCCATCGTCGCCTCGGCTGGGATTCCCATAGCCGATGAGAAGCACACGCAAGTCTGCGCCTCCTCTAGCTCCTTGTCATTCGATCCACCAGGTCACCTGAGGCATCGTACAGCTCCAAGATCAAGGGCATCTGTCCCAGGGCGTGAGTGGAACAGGAGAGGCACGGATCGTAGCAGCGGATCGCCGCCTCAACGCGATTGAGCATGCCCTCCGTCAGGTTGTCGCCATCGACGTACCTCTGGGCGACCAGGCTAACCGCCCTGTTCATGGCCCAGTTGTTGTTGCCAGTGGCTACGATCAGATTGACTCCGGTAATGACGCCATAGTCGTCGGTCCAGTAGTGGTGCCACAGGGTTCCCCGGGGGGCCTCAATGCAGCCCACGCCCTCGCCACTGATCTGGGTGCGCGTGTCGAGAATGTCCCCGGAGAGGATGTCCTCGTCCTCGCATAGCTCGCGGGTGCGCTCAGCCGCGTATAGGTCCTCTATGAGTCGGGCGTAGTGGTAGTAGAGGGATGGCTCCACCGGCCCATCGGATAGGGCCTTGAACTTGCCAAACTCCTCGTTGGCAAGGGGGGTGGAAATGCGGTCGGCTACGTTTAGCCGGCCCAGCGGCGCCACCCGATAGACTCCGTCGGGCCACCCCAGCTTCTTGTAGTAAGGGAACTTGAGATACGTCCAGTCTTCGACCCTCTCCTCAACATAGTCCAGGTAGTCTCTGGCGTCGAACTCCTCCAGAAGCTTGCCGTGTCTATCGATCAAGCGCACTGGACCTTCATAGAGCTCCAACGCGCCGTCATTGACCATACCCATGTAGCCGGATGAGAAGCAGGCGAACTCTCGGACGACGTCCTGATTGGCCTCCAGCCAGTTCTTAATCACCGAGATGCCGTCCTTGATATGGCCCACCGTCTCATCGACCTGGCCCAGCATCCAGTCCCGGTTCTCCTGGGACAGAGACCTACTCACCCCACCAGGCACGGCCCAGTGCATGTGTATGCGACGGCCACTCAGGCGACTGATGATCTCCTGGCCGTATTTGCGCAGCTTGACCGCCTTCAGGGCCAGCTCTGGGTTCGCCTCAATGATACCCACCACGTTGCGAATGGCTGGATCTGCATCAAAGCCGAGCAATAGGTCGGGTGCAGCCAGGTAGAAGAAGTGCATCGAGTGGGATTGGATGATCTGGCCCATGTGCAGCAACTCGCGCAAGAGGGATGCCGGTCTCGGCGGCGCAGCGCCAACCAGATCGTCGCAGGCCTTGACTGAAGCCAGATGGTGGCTCACGGGACAAATGCCGCAAATCCGGGGGGTGATGACCGGCATCTCGTAGTACATGCGCCCTTCGGAAAACTTTTCAAAGCCCCGGAACTGATCGATGTGCATGTAGCTGCGTTCAACCTGACCATCGTCGCCCAGATGTATGGTGACCCTGGCGTGTCCCTCGATGCGGGTTATGGGTTCGATGGTCAGCTTCCGCCCCATGGCCCAATCTCCTCCAGTGGACTCCAACAGTGCATGATGCGTGGCCCTGATCTTAGTCGTAGGTCAGCAGCTCGTCTCTGAGTTCCGGCTCCCGGCCCGCCAGAAGCTCGGTCAGCACATACCAGATCGCATCGGCTGGCGGTGGGCACCCAGGAAGGTAATGATCGACCTTGACCACCTGATTGACTGCCATCACCTGAGGGGTCAGCTTGGCGATCTCGGGCGATCGAGGTATCTCCTGTTCTGGGGCTGTACTCGGGGTCTCGACGTAAGCCCTGCGGAGCACCTCTTCCGCATCGAAGAAGTTGCGCATGGCGCAAATGCCGCCGAATACCGCACAGTCCCCGATGGCAATCAGGATCTTGGACCGCTCGCGCATCTCCTTCGCCGTCGCCAACTGGTGATCGTTGCTCACGGCGCCGGTCAAGATGCCTATGTCGCAGCCCTCTTCGGGCGGGTGCTTGAGATCCGTGATAGGCGTCGAGAGGATCTGCACGTGCTTGATCAGCTCCAAGATGCGTTCGTCGATGTCAAGAAGCGACATATGGCAACCAGAACATACGTCCAGCCAGTCCGAACAGAGAGTGATCTTGCCCACTGATTCTCTCCTGCGACGTTCGTCTCCCACAACTGCCGATCGCCCGTTGGCGATCTACCAGGAGATCCTTGCATGTAGCGCGAATGGGAGAGCGCACCTTCGGCCAGGTGCAAGTGCGTTCTAGCCAAGCAGCGCAGCCAGCCGCTCGATGACCTCCACCTCGGAAGGCAGCCCCGATGTAGCGGCGGCGACGACCCTCCCGGCCCGGCCCTCCCTGTTTGTCACTGTGCCGTTCTTCTCATGTGCTGTGGGTGAGGGGAGTATCACGTGGGCCACATCCTCCCACGGCTCTCGGAAGCAAGCCTGGACTGCGACGAACTCAGCCCACCGAAGTGCATCCAGTAGAGCATCGCTGACCTGCTCTGATTCGGCGGCCAACACGTAATACACTGGAGCGCCGTTCGGCACGAAGGGAGCGCTTACGCCTGCGCTGGCGATGCCGAGCGAATTGGCGCCTGGCGGAAAGCCCACAAGCGTGGCTCTGGGCAGAGCCCTGGCCAGTTGCGCGGCGAGTGCTGCTCCCCCCGGGCCATAGACGATGGCTGGCTGCTGAGCATCCTTGGCGATCGCCACAGCCTTGCTCAGCTCCTCAGGAGCAAACTTGCGAAAGGCCCAGGGGTCCAAGCCGTTCTCTCTGTCGTCAAGTACGATCACCCTGGCGCCACGATGGTGTGCGCCTCGTTTGATGGCGAACCCAGCCACCTGGTAGTTCAGGGTGAGATCGGTCTTTGCCACCAGGCAAACGTCCGCCTCATCCAACACCGAGAGCGGGCTGCGCCCGTCACCAGAAAGAGCGCCTTCCATCAAGGCCTTTTCCCCTGGCAGCCCCTGCACTATGGCCCTGGCAGCTTCGGTGGAGGCCAACCCCGAGATCACGACGCAAGTCTTGTCACCAGCGGCTCTCAGCGGCCCTGCCACCCCGGCCAGGGCCTCGTCCCAGCTCGCCTCTGCCAGGCCCTTCTCCCCTCGGATCAGCGGCCTGCGCACGCGCCGGCGCGTTTCATGCAACAGGCCGAATCGACCGATCTCACAGAGCAAGCCGTGATTCGGCTCGGCATCCCAATCGCCCTCGACGCGAATGACGCGGTTGTCACGCGTAATGAGTTCAGCGCCACAACCGACGCTGCAAAAGGTGCAGGTGGTCTTGGTGCGGTCGATCTCATCGGTGGCGCCCATGAAGGCGCTCGCCCGATCCATCAGCGCACCGGTCGGGCAGACCTGCAGGCAAGTCCCACACGAGACGCAACTCGATTCCCCCAAGGGTACATCTGCATCGGCAAAAATCATCGCCTCGACGCCGCGACCTTTCACCCCAAGGGTGCCATTGCCGACCAATGTGTGGCAGGCTCGCACACAGCGCCGGCAGAGGATGCAGCGATTGTGATCCGTGGCAAAGTACTCGCGTGAGGCGTCCACCGACAGCTTCGGGAAGGCACGGTCATACTCCCAGTGGTCGAGGCCATATCGGTAGGCCAGGTCCTGCAATTCGCAACTGCCGCTCATCTGACAGAACATGCAAAAATGATTCCGTTCGGAGAACAGCAACTGCAGCACGAATCGCCGCGACTCCACGACTCGGGGAGATTCGGTATGCACAACCATTCCATCGGATACCTGGAAGGTACAGGCAGGCTGAAGTGCCCGTTGCTTCTCGATCTCGACCAGGCAGATGCGGCAAGCGCCAATCGGCTCGATCGCCGGATGGTCGCAGAGGGTGGGGATATCAACCCCCATGAGGCGCGCGGCGTTCAAGATGGTGCTATTGGCTGGGACGCTACCCGTTGTTTCGTCGATCGTGACCTTCACCTGGTCCACGGAAGTCTCCTCATCTGGCACCATTGGCGCAACGGGCCGCCTCAGCAAGCTCACGGGATCGGGCAAGTCCTGCCAGTATCCACTCCACCCCGATCAGATGCAACCGCCAACTTCTGTGGTCTGCGGCCAAGATTGCCGGCCCCGATTCTATTCCTGTGCGGTCATCTTGTCAAAATGGCAAAGAGCCGCTCCGGAACGATCTCCGACCAGCTCTCTCTCCTCGAAGACCCACTGCTGCTCAGAGCAGAACGAGGTCACATGCTCTTGGGCAACAGCTTGTGAATTATATCACGAGAAACCGGGGTTGTCAAAGGCGACAGTGGAGAGCATCAAGAAAGCCTCCAGGAACAAGAGCTGCAGGCACAGATGGGTTGGAAGCGGGGCGCACGGCCGTGCGCCTCACCAAAACCGAGTCGGCCGCAATAAAGGCCACGTGGACACAGTCCCGAGCGCCTCGTGTTGCGCCGCAGCCTGAGACCATGGATGCCCCGTCATCGTTTTTCGACGCTCTCCCATGCCAGACCTGGTAACCTGCGCACCAGGGCAATTTCAAAGACCTTTCCGGCACCCTCATCCTCGCCGCGATTGACAAGATCTTCACGGCGCGCTATTATCTCAAGAACTTGCCCGATGTACTTTGTCGGTAGCTCATAGATGATGGTTGGGCTGGGGTAGCCTGACCCCGGCCAACGGTTGAGGGCGTCCCTGGGTCGTTCTGTCACACAACAAGGAGGGAAAGCACAATGGCCCAAAAGAGAGGGCCAGGCGGGCCGCCGGCATCATCTCCAACGAGACCTGAACCGGCCTCGACCAGAGGCGAACCGAAGGAGGAAAGGCCGATGGCCCAGAAATCGAATGCAGGCAAGGTGACTGTACCAGCAAAGGCGCGAGAATCGGAGGAGGAGTCCAAACGTCAGGAAGAGCTGGCTCGAGTTCGTGAGATCATCCTCGGCCCCGACAAAGCCAGGCAGACTGCGCGCAAGGTTGGGATGGAGCGTCTACGAGATGCGATCCTCGGCACTCAGATAGAGGAGTATGAGCGACGCTTTACGGACCTGCAACGAGAGATGGAACGACTAATCGGTGACTTCCGGCAGGTGCGGGATAGTCTCGGCGAGTTCCAGAAGTCGCAGACCAAGCGGATCGAAGCCCTGGAGCGCGAAACGCGCCGGGCCAACGACGAACTCACCCGAGAACTGGACCGGTTGCGAGGCCAGAGTCCGGCGGTCCAGCAGCTCCTCACCCAGAGTAGACAGCAGCAGATGTTGGCCCAAGGTCTCACGGACGAGACCAATGAACTGCGAAAGACGGTTGCTCAACAAGAGCAGGACATAAGGTCGCTCAGAACCACTGCGGACCAATTCCGCGACCGGCATGAGCGTGGCCTGGACGGGATCAATCGGGAGGTTCGCCAGGCCGAGGACCAGCTCAGAGCTGAAGTGCGTCGCGTCGCCGATCGCTTGGACGATCAGAAGGCCGACCGCAAAGCCCTCGCCGCCATGCTGATGGAGATGGCAACACGACTGGAGACGGGCAGCAGCGTGGCGGGCCTCTTGGGGGAGCTCACAGCGCCTGCCGAGGAATAGCATATGTCGGCAGAGCAACCCATCCCCGATGAACTCGAGGAACTGCGGCGCATCCTGATGAGCCCCGAGCTCCTCGTGGCCAGGATCGCCCCCGTGATTTCCGAGATCCTCAGGGAGGAAGCAGCCAGGTCACCGGAGAACCTTGCGGTGGCCATCGCACCGGTCGTCGGCGAAGCTCTTCGACGTCAGGCCCAGGCCACTCCGGAGGATATTGCCGCAGCGCTGTATACAATCATTCGGCGGGCGGTTGATCGGGCTGTAGCCGAGGCAGAAGTAGAGCCAGCGGGGACGGCAGGCGCATCTGGCTATCAAGAACCGCGGCCCCCAGGCGTCATGCAGGGCAGATCGGCATGGGTCCGCGAGTCACCTATTCGCCCCTCAAAGCGGAAATGGTTCGGCCTCTCCAGTCGCGTCGCCCAAGCCGGCGTATTGCTGTTGATCGTGCTGCTATTCGTTGGCGGATGCGGGTGGTGGGTGTGGCGGGTTGAACATACCTTCAGCGTTCTGGCCATGCCCGCGCCCATGGCTACACCCGCACCTATCCTTACGCCCACGGGGACAGCCAGGCCCAGCCTCACGCCTACAGCAACGCTTACCCCCACGCCTACGCCGACCCCGACCCGCACGCCCAGGCCGTCCCCAACCGCAATGCCCAGCCCCTCGCCCACCCTCAAGCCATTGACTCTGGCCGTCGATCGTGATGTCTATGCTCTCAGTGAAGTCCTCTTCTCTCTCCTTCCAGCTCAGCATGAGCGTCTTGTGGTGCTGCCCTACACCAGCCAGGACCCGGACGATGACCAGTTGGCCACTCGATTGGCCACCTGGGCCATTCGCTGGGCGCCTGAACCTCCAGAAGGTGCCGTCCTTTTGCGAGAGGAACCTTATGTGGTTGCCGTCCACCCATTGTTCCCACAGGAAGAACTGTCCAAGACCGAGTTAGTCGCGCTGGCCAGCGGGCAAGATGAGAGGCTCGGGATGGTGGTGGGTGACTCAGGGAGGGCGGCGTGCGAACTGCTAAACCTGGAACGACTTCCATCCAATACGATTCTGATGCCCGACTGGCTGAGGGCCAAGGAGCATGTTGCCACCCACGAGGGCACTTGGGCACTGTTGCCGTGGGAAGCCGTGGACTTTCGGGTCCGAATCCTCTCGATCGAGGGCTTCCGTCCAGGCCCAACTGGGTCAGACGATTACCCTCTCATGCGCCGGCTGTGGCTGACCCAGCAGGCGCCAGCACCTCAGTCTCTGGTTGATGCCCTTCTCGAGGGCTTGCGCTATGAGCCGCCACCCACAGCTGAGTTGGTCGCCGTCGGAGACATCATGCTGGACCGCCGCGTGAGAGAGTTGATCGAGGAGAATACAGTCTTCTACCCCTTTGAGGGTGAAGGGATTCAGCCCCTCCTTTCCGAGGCCGACATCGCCTTTGCCAATCTGGAGTGTCCCATCTCTGATCGTGGCACCAGGCAGGACAAGGGGTACGAGTTCCGCGCAGATCCAGAGGTCGTCGAGGCGCTGGTCGATGTGGGTCTGGATGTATTGTCTCTGGCCAACAACCACACGGGCGACTATGCCGATCTCGCTCTGACAGACACCATACGTTTGCTCACGGAGGCCGGCATCGTCTTTGTCGGTGCTGGGCACAATATCACTGAGGCTCATCAAGCCAAGATAGTGCAGGCCAACGGACTCCGTGTGGCCTTTCTAGCCTACAACCAGATCGGCCCCGATTACTTTGCGGCTACCGAGAGCAGCCCCGGCAGTGCCTTCATGGACCCGAAGCGGATGGTTGCCGGGGTGCGGGCTGCCCGACAGAGAGCGGATATTGTCGTGGTCTCCTGCCATTGGGGCATAGAGTACACCCCATATCCGAACGCCTCTCAGCAAAAGCTTGCACAGACGTTGGCTGATGCAGGTGCGACGCTCATCATCGGCCATCATCCCCATGTGGTTCAGGGCCTGGGCTATCGCCAGGAGGCTTTCACCGCCTACAGCCTGGGCAACCTTGTGTTCGATCAGGGTTTCTCCGAAGAGACATCTCAGGGGCTCGTATTGCGCTGCTTGTTGGATGCCTCCGGAGTAAAGAGGGTAGAGTTCTTGCCCATCCGGATCACAGAGTGCCAGCCCAGCGTGATGTCGGCAGAGGACGGGGCCCGCGTGTTGGAGCGGGTCCTTAGTGTCACCGAGGAACAGGGGGCGCTCCCGCGCGCCAGCCAGTGAACAAGCTTACGCGACCTGGGCGAATGGCCCCGGCGAGGGTGACGCGACAACGGACCATCTCGAGACCCGCAGGGGCTACGCCATGATCTACTTTGACAACGCTGCAACGTCCTGGCCGAAACCATCCGGCGTCGCCGAGGCTATGGCCGGCTTCATCACCAACGGCGGGGGCAACCCTGGCCGCTCGAGCCACCGCAAGGCCATTGAGGCAGGGCGGGTCGTCTATTCCGCGCGCGAAGCTGTCGCCCGGCTGTTCAACGCACCCGATCCCCTGAGGGTCGTGTTCGGCAGCAACGTGACTGAAGCCCTCAACCTGGCGCTGAACGGCGTCTTGCGACCCGCCGACCACGTGGTGACCAGCAGCGTGGAGCACAACTCGGTCATGCGCCCCCTCCGTGCCCTGGAGCGGCGTGGGGTCGAGGTGACCGTGGTTGCATGTGCACCGGACGGCACGCTGGACCCCGACCGCGTCGAGTGCGCCATCCGCCAGAACACCGTCATGATCGTGCTGAACCACGCCTCGAACGTTGTTGGCACCATCTTGCCCGTGACCGAGGTCGGCGCCATCGCGCGGTCGCACCAGATCATCTTCCTGGTGGATGCGGCCCAGACGGGCGGAGCCTATCCCCTGGACATGCAGGATGCCAACATCGGTCTCCTGGCCTTCACCGGCCACAAGTCGCTCTATGGCCCCATGGGCACCGGTGGTCTCATCGTCAGCGACCGGTTCGACTCGGATCGTTTGCATCCTCTGAAGCGCGGGGGCACCGGCAGCAGTTCCGAGTCGGAGGAGCAGCCCGATTTCCTGCCCGACATGGGCGAGAGCGGCACTCTCAACGTTCCGGGCCTCGCAGGCTTGCACGCCGGAGTACGCTGGGTCCTCGATCGCGGTGTCGCGAGAATCCGCGCCCACGAAGCTGCTCTGACTCAGCGGCTCATTGATGGCCTGAGATCGATTGCCGGCATCACGGTCTACGGTACCGGCGACGCTGCCCTTCAAGTCGCCACGGTGTCGTTCAACATCGCCGGCATGGACCCGGCGGAAGTCGGTCTGCGCCTGGACGATGAGTATGGTATTATGTGTCGTGTGGGGCTGCATTGCTGCCCCGCAGCGCACAAGACCATCGGCACATTCCCTCGGGGCACCGTCCGCTTTGGACTGGGCCCCATGAATAGTAAGGCCCAGGTGGACGCAACCTTGGACGCCGTGCGCACGCTGGCCGGACGAAGACGATGAGCGGGTCCGCGTATGCGGTGGTCCTGGTTCCAAGCAGCAGTCACGCGATCAGGGGAGAACACGTCCTCAACATGGCCGGCATTGCCTCCAAGCTGATCCCGGTCCCTCGCACTATCAGTTCCGAGTGCGGCGTGTGCCTGCGCATCGCGCACCACGACAGAGAGGCCGTCGAAAAGGCCCTGAATGAGGCCAGGGTGCTGATACATCGCATAGTTGATCTCTAGCCCTGTCTTTTGGGGGTGCTTCTCTGACTGTCGAAGAGGGTAGGTGCCAGATGTCGAGATCTCGGAGCGACCCGCCCGCATGGCGAGGCCCAGCCTATGCTGCGCTGGTGCTGGCGGCTCTTGTGGGCGGGGGATGGATGGCGCGCCAAGCTGCCACGTCTCGGACGGCCGCATTACTGACCCTGACGCCCACCACTGTTCCCGCGTCTGCGACAATGACTTCGACGAGCACCCCGATCGCAAGCATCACCCCCACCCAGACGCCAACTCCGACGGCCACTCCCACGCCCACTCAGACGAGCAGGCCATCGGCCACGCCCACGGCTACCGCGACGCCCACTGACACGGCGACGCCTACGCCTACGGCAACTCCCACCAGCACTGCAACTCCAGTGCCCTTGCCTACGCCCGACGGAGTGATGCGCACCTTGCGCGTGCCAATCCTGATGTATCACTACATATCGATGCCGCCCAAGGGAGCGTACGCCGTCCGCAGAGACCTATCCGTACCTCCGGAAATGTTCGAGGAGCATTTGCGCTACCTGCGTCATGAGGGCTATGTGACCGTCACCCTTCACGATTTGTGTCTGGCCCTCCAAATAGGGTATCCTCTCCCAGAGAGGCCAATTATCATCACCATAGATGACGGATATGGGGATGCCTATACGAACGCGTTCCCTCTCTTGCGCAAGTACGGGTTCACAGCCACTTTCTTTGTGATAACGGGGTATACCGACGAGGAGCGGGCCGAGCATTTGACCTGGGAACAGATCATCGAGATGGACGCAGCGGGGATGGAGATCGAGGCGCACGGACACACCCACCCAGACCTGCGAAACCGAACCATTGACTACCTGGTCTGGCAGATCTTGGGAGCAAAGCAAGCGATTGAGTCGCGAACGCACAAGTCGGTACGCTTCTTCGCCTACCCATCCGGCAAGTATGATGAGCAGGTGATCACGGTCCTACAGTCGGCCCACTACTGGGGAGGCATTACCCTTCACGCTGGTGCTGAACATCGTTCAGACCGCATGTTCGAGTTGACGCGCATTCGTGTGCAGGGGGGGAACGATGTCGAGGATCTGGCTGCCAATATTGAGTGGTTCATGGACCACACCGCGCCCTGACATGCGCCTCCTCCGCGCGGCTGGGGCTTGGCCCTCGATGCCCCGTCACCGCGGCATGAGGCCAACAGTCGAGGGAGTCTAATCCTCTTCTTTCCGCTCGTGGACGACATGCACCCGCACCGGCTCGCTCTTCATCTCGTTGCCGGCTGCGTCGTAGGCGACGATGTGGATCTTGTGCGTCTCTGTATAGCCCGCTCCGTTCGAGGTGATGCTTCGCCCCGAAGGCCAGGTCATCACATAGGATAGCCCTCCGGGACCGCGGATGGCCCTGGTCATGGTGATGGCCGTACCCTGCTGAACGGAATCGGTAAGGATGCGGTTCTCCTCGCTGGCGACCACTTCCCTCTTGATGATCTTGTCACCCTCGACTTGAGTCGTTGGCTCGGCCAGGTCGAAGCTGAAAGAGGGATTGATGTCTGACATGACCAGAGTCCAGCGGAGCGTGTAGGGCGCCACCGTGGTATGGCCCAAGAGTCCATCATCAAGATAGAACTCGACGCCCTCCATCGAGAGGTTGTCTTCAGCATCGACCTGGATGTTTATCCACTCATCCTTTTCGAGAGTGAAGGCCTTCCCGTGCTCCGGGGCCAGGATGCTCACGATTGGGGAGATGTTGTCCACCAATACTTGCACCGAGGCCTGGTGCAAGCCTCCTCCGGCAACTGCTGACAGTTGCAGGGTGTACAAGCCATCGCTCAGGCCACGAGTGTCCCAGTGCTCCAAGATGCTGTTCTCGACACGATCCCCATGCTCTGGCCCTATGGGCAACCATGATGCTGGGCTCATGCCCTCGCCGCATTGCAGCCAGTACTTCTGAAGACCACCAGGCCTGGCATTCCCAACGACGGGAACGATTCCGCGCACCGGTTCGAACAGCTTTGGCGCTATGATGGCCACATCTGCGCCCAGCAGGTTTGGGCCATGGACGTCGCAAAAGTCCTTGGGTGGCTGAGGGATACCCTGCTCACGCACATAGTCATCCGCTTCGGGAGGGTAGATCTGGAACGCGACCGTCTCGACTTGGCCTGCCGGGCAGTGCACGGTGGCCAGCTTGCCAGTCTGCCTGCAGATCTTGAAGGGACGATGCACGTCGTCCGACTCTGTAGGCACTGTCCCCTCGATAAAGACCTCTTGCATGCGCCAGGGGGAATAAGCGGTAGGCAGCTTGCCCGATACTCCATCCACAACTTCCGTCACCAGCCCCGGTGGCCGGGGGAAGCTCTCTACAGGTAGACCATCGTGCAGCCATTCCATGAGATCATGCCAGATTGGTCCGGCTGCTCGTGAGCCTGGGGCGTTCTTCATCTTCTCATTGTCCGCGTCCCCGACCCATACGCCTGTGACGTATTGGGGCGTATAGCCCACAGCCCACGCGTCGATGAAGTCGTCGGTGGTGCCCGTCTTGGCCGCAGCGGGACGATCCTGCAGCTTGAGCGCACTATCGGGGCCGAAGGCTGGGGTACGGGCCAGATTGTCGGAGAGGATATCGGTGATGAGAAAGGCCACCTCGGGGCGCAACACCTCTTGTCGCCGGGGCTGGTCATACTGGTAGAGTACCTTGCCCTTCGCGTCCGACACTTTGAGGATCGCAACCGGGTCCAGCCGTCTGTGGCCAGGCTCCAAACGATCCTGCGGAACTGGCTCGCCGAGCATGGTGCCGCCGTTGGCGAAGACGCTGAAGGCGTAGACCATGTCTAGCAGCTTGACCTCGCCGCCCCCCAGAGTAAGCGCAAGGCCATAGTGGGCTTGGTTTAGCGTGGTGATGCCCATGGCGTGAGCAGTCTCGACGACTTTTTCGGTACCTACCTTGTGCAACATGGCCACCGCAGGCACGTTGTACGAGCAACCCAGCGCCCTTCTCAACAGCACCGGCCCATGAAAGGTGCGTGCATAGTTCTCGGGCACGTAAGGTGCAGGATTGGGGGGATCAGGGAAGCTGGTGCGCACGTCCATGAGCATCGTGGCAGGCGTATAACCTTGCATGAAGGCCGTCGCGTAGGTGAAAGGCTTGAAACTGGATCCGGGTTGGCGTGGGGACACGGCCATGTTGACCCGACCTTTGATCGACTCATCGTCGTAGTCAATGCTTCCCACCATCGCCTTGATCTGTGCCGTCTTTGCATCCAGAACTAGGACGGCCGCATTGCGAGTATTGTGCGTCTCCCGAAGAGCCTGCACTTGCTTCCGCGCAAGCTCGGTGGCCTTTGCCTGAATCTCCAGGTCTATGGCGGTGATCACCTGCAGACCGCCACCGTAGACGGCGTCGCTGCCGAACATCTCTTCCAAGAGATCGCGCACGTAGAGCACATAGTGTGGCGCAACAATGTCAAAACCGGGGGGGGCGATGATGAGAGGTTCCTGTTTGGCGGCCCAGGCTTCCTCGGCGGTGATGTAACCCTCCAGATACGTGCTGTCGAGCACGCTCTCCTGGCGACTCTTGGCTTCCTCGGGCTTGTCTATGGGATTGAGCGCCGGCAACTGACCAAGGGGAACTATCATGGCCCCTTCAGCCAGGGTTAGCTCTTCCACGTGCTTGCTGAAATAGGTCTGGGCAGCAGCTTCAACACCATAGGCAAAGTGCCCATAAAAGATGTTGTTCAGATACCATTCCAGGATCTGGTCGCGACCCTCGAGGCCGGGGTACTGTCGAGTTAGCTCAATGGCCAGGACCATTTCCTTGATCTTGCGCACATAGCTACGCTGACTCCGTTCCTCCTGGGTCATGATCACATTGCGGATCAACTGCTGGGGAATGGAGCTGCCCCCACCCGCATACTCGCCCCGGATCACGCCCCAAGCAGCGCGCAAGACACCCTTGACGTTGATCCCCACAGGGTTGGTGTAGAAGGTCTTGTCTTCCATCACGATGGTGGCGTTGCGCAGATGCTCAGGGATACGAGACAGAGGGACCACGATTCGGCGACCCGACTCGAGGGAGCTCGGAGGAATGATCTCATAGAGCACCTGCCCCCCGGTGCCATCATAGATGCGCGTAGTCTCGAAAGTCTCCACACTTCGCTGGCCTATCTCCTCGGCCGACGGAAGCTCCTGTGCAAACAAGACATAGACGCCGGCAACCACCGCCACAGCAGTCAAGGTAAGGCCAACCACCGACAAGAGAATCGCCGCCAGTCCGGCAAAAGCAAAGCGGAGGGCTGGAAGCCCCCCTCTTCGCTTTTGACGCCTCTGAAGACGAAGCAGCGCAATATCCATCTACGATTCCTCAGGTTGTAGGCCCGGCACGAGAGTCGTTTCTGGGGAGAGCTCCACGTCGGCGACGCGATCTTTGGAGCTGCCTGGCGACTCTGAGGCGCGAGCATCCTCCTGAGCCACGACCGCAGCCAGGTCTACGGGGCTGTCGATTGAAAGCAGACCGGCGCCAATATCCACCAGCTCAGACTCGAGCGCCTCGATGCTCGGTTGGGGTGCTTCGACATCTTGCCTTTCTCCAGCATCTCCGGCGTCGAACCCGGTGCCAGCGGGGATCAGCTTGCCGATGATCACGCTCTCCTTCAGCCCGCGCAAATCATCAACCTTGCCCTCGATGGCAGCGCTCGCCAGAACGCTGATGGTGTGCTGGAATGAAGCCGCCGATAGGAAGCTGTCTGTGGTCAAAGCGGCCTTGGTGATGCCTAGCAAGGCGGGTTCGGCTGTGGCAGGCTCACCCCCCTGTTCGATGATCTCCTGGCTCAGTGTCTCAAGGTCGAGGCGATCGCTCAATTGGCCTGGCAGCAGCTCGGTGTCGCCACTCGAAGTCACGCGAACGCGACGGAGCATCTGGCGTACAATGATCTCTATATGCTTGTCGTTGATGTTTACGCCTTGAGACCGGTAGACCTTTTGGATCTCGATCACCAGGTAGTCGCGCACGGCCTCCATGCCGAGGATGGCCAAGATCTCGTGAGGATTCTTGGACCCTTCGGTGAGCAAGTCGCCGGCCACGACCTGATCGCCGTCGCCAACACGCAATCGGGCAGTTAGGGGGATCTCGTACTCGCGCTCGCGCCGGTCCTCGTGGATCACCACGATCATCCCATCCTCGATACTTGCGCGGCCCGATACCCTGGCAACGATATCCTCTTGGCCCTTGCGGCTGGCGAGCAACTGGCCTTCCTCAACCGGATCTCCATCGGCGACCCTTGTGGCATAGTTCCCGGGCACTTTGTGCTCGACACGTGTCAGCTCGGCAGCAACTGTCTTGACCCAACGCTGGTCGCCCTGCGTACGCACCTCCACACGACCACCCGTGTCGGCGATGGTGGCCTGTCCCTTGGGGGTTCGTGCCTCAACCAACTCCTGCACTCGGGGAAGGCCCTGAGTGATGTCGCTGCCACCAACCACACCGCCGGTGTGAAATGTGCGAAGAGTCAATTGAGTGCCGGGCTCGCCGATGGACTGAGCCGCGATGATGCCTACCGCCTCGCCCACCCGAACTTTGCCGCCACGCCCCAAGTCGTAGCCATAGCACTTTGCACAGAGACCGTGGCGGAGAGTGCAGGCCAGCGGCGAACGGACATAGAGTCTTTCGATATGCGCATCCTCTATCGCCTGAGCCAGGCCCTCATCAATTATCACATTCGAACCAGCCAGAATCTCGCCCGTCCGGGGGTGCATGATCGGTTCAGCCGAATAACGCCCCATCGCTCGCTCGGCAAGGCTTTGGTGCGCCTCGCGCGCGCCCTCTGCCGTCACCCAGATGCCCTGAGTAGTGCCGCAATCCTCTGAGCGAATGATCACATCCTGAGCCACATCGACCAGGCGCCGCGTCAAGTAGCCAGCGTCGGCGGTGCGCAGTGCGGTATCCGCCAGACCCTTGCGTGCGCCGTGGGTTGAGATGAAATACTCTAGCGAGGTCAATCCCTCGCGGAAGTTCGAACGAATAGCCAGCACGATAATCCGCCCTGAGGGATCGGCCATCAGGCCGCGCATGCCCGCCAGCTGGCGAATAGGCTGGAGGCCGCCCTTTGTGGCACCCGAATGGACCATGATGCCCAACGAGCCATAGGGATCGAGGTCGCGCACCACGGCTGCGGTCACATCTTCGGTTGCCTCGGTCCACATCTCGACGGTCTTCACGTAGCGTTCGTTTTCAGTGATGAGCCCACGGCGGTACTGGAGTTCCACTTTCTCCAGGAGACTGTCCACATCCGCCAAGATGCGAGCCTTCTCTTCGGGTACGTGGATGTCGTCGATGGCGATGGTTATTCCCGATCGCATGGCATACTCGAAGCCGATGTCCTTGATGGCGTCCACCAACTCGGCAGTACCCTCCAGGCCCAGCTTCTTGTAACCCTCGGCAACCAGTTTGTTCAGGGCTGCCTTGTCCAAGAGCTCGTTGACAAAGCGCAACTCTGGAGGAAGAACGGCATTGAACAGCACTCGTCCTACCGTCGTATCGATGAGGGAAGGCTCTTGGTCCACGGAGGACTGGTGGCAGAACTTTATCCTGGCATGGATGTGTACCTTGCCAAGTTGATAGGCCAGGTCCGCCTCCTCATAAGATGAGAAGATCATCCCCTCGCCCTTCATCCCCGGTCGCTCCAGGGTGAGGTAATAACACCCGAGGACCATGTCTTTGGAGGGGCTAACCTCTGGCTCACCATTCGCTGGGCGCAGCAAGTTGCGACTGGAGAGCATGAGCTCGCGGGACTCGGTCACTGCTTCGACTGACAGAGGCACGTGGACGGCCATCTGGTCGCCGTCAAAGTCTGCGTTAAAGGCAGAGCACACCAGAGGGTGAATCTGTATGGCGTTACCCTCGATTAGCACTGGTTCAAAGGCTTGAATACCCAAACGGTGCAATGTGGGTGCCCGGTTGAGAAGCACTGGACGGGTCTTGATGACTTCCTCCAACACCTCCCACACCTCGGGCACTTCCCGCTCTATCAACCGCTTGGCTCCCTTGACGTTCAGAGCGTGGTTATACTCCACCAACTTGTGCATCACAAACGGTCTGAAGAGTTCCAAGGCCATCCGTTTGGGCAAACCGCACTGGTGAAGCTTGAGATGTGGGCCAACGACAATCACTGAGCGCCCAGAATAATCGACACGTTTGCCCAGCAGGTTGCGCCGGAAGCGCCCTTGCTTCCCCTTGAGCATATCTGAGAGTGACTTTAGCTGGCGACGTCCCCGCAGGGAAACAGCCTTGCCCCGCCGGCTGTTGTCGATCAGCGAGTCAACCGCCTCCTGCAACATGCGCTTCTCGTTGCGCACGATCACCTCGGGAGCTTGCAGCTTGATGAGGTGCTTGAGGCGATTGTTACGGTTGACCACACGACGGTACAAGTCGTTCAAGTCGCTCGTGGCGAAGCGTCCGCCATCCAACTGCACCATGGGGCGCAGGGCGGGTGGAATCACTGGCAGGGCCTGGAGAATCATCCACTCGGGACGATTTCCGGACTTGCGCAACGATTCCACTACCTGCAGGCGTTTGATGGCTTTCTTGCATCGTTGCTTGGACCGAGTGGTCTTGATTTCGTGCCGCAGTTGATCGGCCATCTTGCCCAGATCTATGCGAGAGACCAAGTCGTAGATCGCTTCCGCACCCATCCCCGCCGTGAATACGCGGCCCCACTTCTCGCGTAGCTCTCGATAGGCCGTTTCGTTCAGTAGCTGCCTGGCCCTCGGCGCCATCAGTTCTTCGCGGTCCACGTCATAGCTCTCGCGGATCTGTTGCACTTGCTTATCCAGTTCCGCTTTCAGACCCTCTTGTCGTTCGGCGGCCTCTCGCTCTATCAGGTCCCTCTCCCTGTCCAAGGGGCTGAGCTGGCGATCTTGCTCCATGGCGAATCGCTCTTCGATACGGCTGAGCTCATCTTGCACAACCTTGTTGAGTCTGGCGAGTTGCTCACGACCAATCAGTTCCGATTTGGCCGCAACAAGGGTATCACTTGCCTTGAAGACCAGATCGTCGGGAGCCGCTTGGCCACGGTATCCGTCCAGGAGCTCGCGCAAGCGGGTGGCGTCGCTCATCACCGCCTCGATCGACTCGTCGCGACGCCGCCGCAGATCCTCGGTGAACGCCAACTCTCTGGCATCTATGGCTTCGACTCTCTGGGCCCGCTCTCCCTCGATGAGGTCGAGTTCCTCCTGCTGTTCCCGTCCCAGCCGATCGATCTCGCGGTTCATGTCGTCTTCGAGGCGTCTGAGCGAGCGATCGCGTGCGTGCTCGTCTACCGAGGTAATAATGTACTGAGCAAAGTAGAGAACGCGGTCCAGGTTTCGCTGGGAGATGTTGAGCAAGAGCCCCAGATAGGTTGGGGAGCGACGGGTGTACCAGATGTGGGCAACAGGCGAGGCGAGCTCGATGTGTCCCATGCGCTGACGGCGCACGCGCGAATGGGTAACCTCCACACCACACTTGTCGCACTTGATGCCCCTGAAACGGACCTTCTTGTACTTGCCGCAATAGCACTGCCAGTCTTTGGTGGGGCCAAAGATCGCCTCGCAAAAGAGACCATCCTTCTCGGGGCGAAGCCGACGATAGTTAATGGTCTCTGGCTTGGTCACCTCGCCGTGCGACCAGGAGCGGATCCGTTCGGGCGAGGCCAAGCTTATCCGCACGCTCCTGATGTTATTGATTTCCAAATCGACCTCCTGATGCGATGGGCGGCATGTGAAGAGGGGCGATCGTCTTCAGGCTCTTGCCACGATTGCCCGCGAAGAACACCTGCCAGACTCTGCCCATACACGGCAGGCAGAGATCCAAACCAGGAGTCTTGTCGGTGGCCTTTTCGGCCATGGGTGCCACGCGCTGTTGTTGGTGGTCAGGGGGTGATGTCTCTAGCAACGAAACGCCCTCAATAGAGGAAGAGGGAATGCATAGACTCCAAGTCTATATTATACACCTCCTGACCGCGTTGTCAAGTTACTGCAGTGAGGGCATCGAACCCCGGGTCTGTCATTTTGCCTGCACCTATGCCTGCGCCACAGGTGCAGGCATAGGTGAGCCGTAGCGCAGCGAAGGCGAAGAATCTATCTTCTGTGCGGTTCAGACTCTTCGCTTGTACCCCGTACTTCTGGGGCACTTGTACCCCTGGAGTTCGGGGCACTTGTACCCCTGAAGCTGGGGGCACTTGCGCTCAGAGTGACAATGACCAGAGGTCACGCAAGGTTTTTCGACGCCCTCCGCGGCTGCTTGCGCCAAGAGGTGGTGGCCGGTGGCCCACGTCAGCAACTGTACGGCATTCATCACCTTAGAGCCGTCCTCAGACCATGCCGACAGACTGGTTAGCTCATTGCTAGGTTTCCTTGCGAGTCGTTGACACTCCCCAGCAATGCCTGTATGCTCCAGCAGAGGTGCAACGACCGTCGATTGCAGCAGCAGGGTACTGTTGCCACAGCACATCAAGAAGGATTGGACGATGCGAACCCCCATTCGTGTTGCCGTCACAGGGGCAGCGGGCAACGTCGGCTATGCTTTGGTGTTCAGGATCGCCAACGGCGATCTCTTCGGGCCCGACCAGCCAGTGATCTTGCAGATGCTAGAGATCCCATCGGCGATGCAAGCCCTGGCCGGTGTGGCCATGGAGCTGGATGACTGCGCGTTGCCGTTGCTGGCAGACATGCTATTGACCGACGCCCCGAGCATCGCTTTCAGAGATGCCAGTTGGGCCTTGTTGGTTGGCGCACGGCCCCGGGGCAAGGGGATGAAACGTAGCGATCTGATCAAGAGCAATGCCCCGATCTTTGTGAGCCAGGGCAGGGCGCTGAACGAGAATGCCGCCCCAGATGTGCGCGTGGTTGTCATAGGCAACCCCGCCAACACAAACTGCCTTTTGGCCCTGCGTAACGCACCCGACATCCCTGCCGAACGGTTCTCTGCCATGACGCGGCTGGACCACAACCGGGCCCTGGCACGGTTGGCGGCCAGGGTGGGGGTGCCGGTCTGCTCGGTCAAGAAGGTCACCATCTGGGGAAATCACAGCAGCACTCAGTACCCCGATGCCTACCATGCCGAGATCGGCGGCAAGCCTGCGCGCCAGCTCATCAAGGACGACGCCTGGATCAAAGATACCTTCATCCCTCAGGTTCAACGACGGGGTACTGCCGTCATCGAGGCCAGGGGGAAGAGCAGCGCCGCCAGTGCTGCCAACGCTGCCATCAACCATGTGCAAAGCTGGCACTGGGGCACGCCGCAGGCTGACTGGGTGAGCATGGCCATTCTCAGCCCTGGCGCCTACGGCACACCCGAGGGGGTCGTATTCAGCTACCCGGTGACCATCGCCCATAGCGTGCACGCCGTCGCGGAGGGGCTAGAGCTCAGTGCCTTTGACCGGGAAATGATCGCGGCCACAGGCGCAGAGCTGGTGGCAGAGCGAGCCGCAGTGCGCAGTCTGTTGCCCTGATTCATGCCCGTCACACATGGCAAGTGCAGGGTTCTCCGTGACAGAGCCTTGCCGAACTCCTTCTTGAGGATACGTCATGATCGGTACCCCACCTCAGCCCTCTCGGGAAGAGTCTCCTCCCGAGGCTTGGTGCGAGGCGGCGTCTTCTTGGGCGGGCAGAGCATCGAAACGCAACAGTTCCTCTAAAGCCCTGATACCTACCTCCAGCATGTCCAGGTCGGGCTCGCGGGTGGTCAGGCGCTGAAGAGCCAGGCCGGGAGCGGCCAGCGCACGGAGCAGCACGTTGCTTCGATAGTGTCTGCCGACCAGCTTGAGGAACTCGTAGGACAGGCCGGCCACAATGGGGATGAGCACGATTCTGGAGACAAGACGCACAACCAGCGGGGGCCGCCCCATCAGTGTGCTGACGAACACAAAGATCACCAGCACCACCAGCAAGAACCCCGTTCCGCAGCGAGGGTGTGCTCGCGGGTAGCGGGCCACGCTCGTTGGTTGGAGCGGTGCGCCGTCCTCATAGGCGTTGATTGTCTTGTGTTCGGCTCCGTGGTAGGCAAAGACCCGTCTCACGTCCGGGATCAGGCCGATGCCTGCGATGTAGGCCACAAAGAGCAGCAATCGGACGCCGCCTTCAGCCGCGTTGCCCAAAACCGGTGATGCGATGTGCTGATCCAGTGAGCTCACCAGAAACATGGGCACCAGAACGAAAAGGCCCATCCCCAGGGCCAAAGATAGGGCAACCGTGCCCCAGGCCAGCGGGCCGGCAAAGCTCACATCCTCATCCTCGCCCAGGGCCACATCGGCCGACCAGATGAGTGCCCGCAGCCCCAGCCCCAACGAGTCCCACAGCACGACCAGGCCGCGCACAAAGGGCCACCTCAGCACCCGGCTGCGATAGATGACATGGCTGAGGGGTTCGCTGTGCAAGACGAGTTCTCCCGAAAGAGTCCTCACGCACACGGTCCAATGACGCTTACCGCGCATCATGATCCCTTCCATCACAGCCTGGCCACCATAGTCCAGTTCTGTCACCGTCCGCTACTCCGTGGCGAAACGCGGCCCGCGACCGATCATGCCGCAGTATCCGCGGAGCGACTTGCCAACTCCCGTCACTATGACCCAACCCCAACAGAATGCCAACCCACCGCCGAGCGGGATCGGCGGTGGCTGCGGCGGGCGCGCAGCTCGAAATGCACACCAGCAAAAGGGGCAGAGTGTCTCCACTCTGCCTCCCACAGATCTCCCCGCACCCGGATGCCTATTCTTCCGACTCGATGATGCCCTCGATCTGCTCGACTGATTCTTCCTGATCGACGATTTCGACCAGCAACCGCGAGCGCTCGCGCTCTGCTCGGGCTGTGGAGCGCTTCTCGGCGTCATCGCGCAGCTCCCGTGAACGCTCGACCCGTTGGGTGAACCGCTCCACCTGGCCGCCGCTGGTTGCCAGACGCTGTTGACCGGTATAGAAGGGATGACAATTGCTACATACGTCGGTGCTGATGACCTCTTTAGTCGCCCCGGTCACCCAAGAGTTTCCGCAAGCACAGGTCACCTTGGCTTCGGGATAGTAGGGCGGATGGATCTTCTCTCTCATTCTGGCTGCACCCTTTGCGCATACACAGAGACGCGCTTCTTCGTTCGCGAGCATCGCTCAAACTTGACATAGCCGTCAATCCTGGCGTATAGGGTGTGGTCTTTTCCGCAGCCCACGTTGCTGCCAGGCGCAATCCGCGTTCCGCGCTGGCGCACGATGATCGTGCCGCCTCTTACTGCCTCACCATCAAAGCGCTTTACCCCCAGTCTCTTCGACTGGCTATCACGATTATTGCGACTGCTTCCGCCGCCTTTCTTGTGTGCCATCTATCAAACTCCCCTTCCTCGGATTACCTCATCACCCCTTGATTGCGTCGATGCGTAGACGCGTATATTGCTGCCGATGACCGGCCTTGCGTCGGTAGCGCTGTTTCGGTCGATACTTGAAGACGATGACCTTGCGCTTCCGCCCGTGCTCCACCACGGTCGCTGAGACCCTGGCATCATCCAGAACCGGACGACCAACCCGGCGCCGGCCTTCCTCCACAACCATAAGCACCCGATCCAGCTCAATGGCCTGGCCGGGCTCAGCATCTAGCCTCTCGACGTCGATAGTTGTGCCAACCGTTGCCTTGTACTGCTTTCCACCGGCCTCTACGATAGCGTACACTGCACTCCAACCTCCGGGAACTGCCCACCACCCCACTGGGAATGCCCACGGCCCGACAGGTCGCATCCCCAGCATCCCAGGCCACTATTATACAGTCTTGTCAATCTCCCGTCAAAACGAAGCTCGAGAGCATCGAAAAACGTCCACTCTTCGCTTTGGCTTGTCATCCTGAGCGTAAGCGAAGGATCTAGACAGCAAAGGAGCAAGATGCTTCGCTGCGCTCAGCATGACATAACCTGCCATGTACCACCTCTTTTCGATGCTCTCAGCCCTCGGGTGACGTTCTCATTTGACTGGACGCGGGTGGTCATCAAAGCGATGTCACGCAAGGTTGACGGGTACGTCCCTTTGACGCCAAACGTGGCCTCCGATAAAATGCGAGACGTCTCCAGGCCTTTTGGGATGTGGGGAAAGGTATGAGGTCGCAACGCGCATCCTGGTTGCTCGTCAGCCTACTGAGTTGCCTCTGCACGGCCTTTGGGCCACCAGTCCTGACCGACTCTGACGTCTTTCGACGCACCCTCACGCTGCACCAGATACGTTCCATGTACGAGTTGCCCGTCCCCGAGCTGTCCGCTGCTTCTGCCGTCTTGGTCAACACCACCACAGGGCAAATGCTCTATGCCCACAACGAGCACCAGCGTCGTGCCCCTGCGAGCCTGGTGAAAATGATGACGGCCATGGTGGCCTTGCAGCGCGGCCGACAGGATCAGGGGATCATCATAAGGAGGCAAGACTTGGAGCCGGGCAGCAGTGCCAGCTTGCAGAACGGCGAGAAGCTGACCCTCCGTCAACTGCTCTTCATACTGCTGCTTTCCTCAGACAACGCGGCTTCTATGAGCATTGCCAGAGAACTGGCTGGAGATGGGCAGACTTTTGTGAACTGGATGAACGATCTGGCCAGGGGTTGGGGTCTGACGGACACCCACTTTGCCAATCCCCATGGGCTAGACCATGAGGACGGCTATTCGACGGCCTACGACATGGCTATTCTTGCCAGTTACGCGATGAGTGATCGGACCTTCGCTGAAATCGCGCAGTGTTCCGAGGCATACGTGGCCGGCCACTGGCTGGAATCGACCAACGAACTACTGACCACCTACCCAGGTACTATCGGGGTCAAGACGGGCACTACTGAAGGAGCAGGCGAGTGCCTGGTTGCCATGGTTGACCGTGCGTCTGGCAAGATGCTATCGGTGGTGATGGGATCGCAGGATCGGGTGCTAGACACGCGGCTTCTTCTGGACCATGCCTATGGCAACTTTGCCGAGATATCCATCGATCTGCCCGATACGCCCCAAAACCGCTATCTCAGCGAGAACCACAATTGGCGTCAGTTCAGGTTGCGCCACCCGGTCACTTTGCTGGTTAGCCCATGGCAGGTGCCCAGTGTTTCCCTCTACAGACGCATCGACAACATCCTCGACAATCCCGATCCCGAGGTGCCCGTGGGGGCGCTGGAGGTTGCCCTGGCGGGGCGATACTTCACCGAGGTCCCGATCTACCTCAAATGAGTCCACCAGCGCGCGCCCCGGAGAGGTTCACCGTGTAGACCTGGGCAATGCTGTAGCCCCTGCGGCAGGGGATTCTCAAAGAGGCTTTGAGATTGCCAGAGATCACAATCGCCATTGACGGCCCGGCAGCGTCGGGCAAGAGCACTGTCGCCGCGATTCTCGCGGCCAGGCTCGGGTACCTCTATTTCGATACCGGGGTCATGTATCGTGCGGTCACCTGGGTTGCCTCGGATCGAAGCATCCCCGTAGAGGATGAGTTGGCGGTAACCCGTCTGGCCGAATCATTGTGCATTGAGGTGAGTAGGCCCACCATTGATGACGGACGTCAGTATACCGTCCTCGCCGACCAGCAAGACGTCACCTGGAGGATCCGCGAGCCCGAGGTAAATCGCTTCGTGTCGGCTGTATCTGCTTACAGGGGCGTGCGTGCTGCCCTGACCCGGCAGCAAAGGCGCGTTGGCGCTGGGGGCGCTGTGGTCATGGTGGGCAGAGACATCGGAACAGTGGTCTTTCCGCGCGCCGAAGTCAAGATCTATCTCGATGCGACGGTGGAGGAGCGGGCCCGTCGTCGTCACCTCGAGGAGAAGGAACGCGGACTATCGAGCAACTATGAAAGCGTCTTGGCCGATCTGAGCCGGCGAGATCGGATCGATAGCTCGCGAAAGGAAGCGCCCCTCAGAGCAGCCGAGGACGCAGTGGTGATAGATAGCACGGGAATGAGCAGAGGCCAGGTCGTCGCTCAGGCAGAGGCCCTGGTGCGAGCGGCTTTGGAGTTCGACAGGAGAACAGCATCGGCGCATGAGCACGGGTCAACGGGCTCACCACCCAGAGGCTAGAGGTGGCTTGATCTCGTCGGTACTGTCCGGCAGCATCGCCGACCGGGCGGGATTGCGGCCTGGCGATCTGCTGCAGGCCATCAATGGTCATGCACTTCGGGATCTGATCGACTTCCGGTACTATGGGGCCGATGAAATGCTCGCCTTGACCGTCGAGCGAGATGAGCGCCGTCACAATCTGGAGATCGAGCGCGACTACGGCCAGAGTTTGGGGCTTGAGTTCGCACAACCCCTCTTTGATGGCATCCGCCGATGCAACAATCACTGTCCATTCTGCTTCGTCCGACAAATGCCCAGGGGACTTCGGCCCTCCCTCTATATCCTGGATGATGACTATCGCTACTCCTTTCTGTCGGGCAGCTTTGTGACTCTCACCAACTTGTCTGGGGAGGACTGGCTGCGCATCGGCGAGCAGCGTCTCAGCCCGTTGTTCGTCTCGGTGCATGCAACCGACCTGGCGACGCGACGGCGCATCTTGGGCAACGCCTCAGCGCCAGACATCCTGGCTCAACTGCGCCGACTCGGGGGGATGGGCATTCAAGTTCACGGCCAGATCGTGGTCTGGCCCGGGGTAAATGACGGCGCGGTTCTGCGTCGCTCGATCGAGGATCTGGCTTCCCTCTGGCCTACGGTCCTGACTCTGGCCATCGTGCCGGTCGGACTGACTCGCTACCATCGGGGCAAGGTGCGACTGCTGTGTCCGACGGGGGCAGCCAACATCCTCGACATGGCTGACTCGTTCATTCGGTGCTTCAGGCGGCGTTTCGGTCGCACCTGGCTCTACCCTTCGGATGAGATCTACTTGGTTGCAGGCCGCTCCGTTCCAGGGAGCGCGTTCTACGATGACGACGCCCAACGCGAGAACGGCGTCGGATTGGTGCGCGCCCTGTTGGATGACTGGGCCCAAAGGGGCAGCGTGGCGCAGAAAAGCGCTGCCTCTGTGGACCGTGCGACCATCGTCTGCGGCGAGCTAATCGCACCCTTCCTGCTGCGAATGGCGACCGACCTGGCCTCGGCGGCCGGGACGCAGCTTGGAGTGGTGCCGGTCACCAATCGCTTCTTCGGTGATAGCGTCACCGTCTCCGGTCTACTGACTGGCCAAGACGTGCTGGCGACCCTCGTCGGGCGCAACTTGGGGCAACGCCTGTTTCTCCCGAGGGTGATGTTCGACGCGGAGGGCCGCCGGACTCTGGACGGTTTCACGCTCAGGGACATCACTGACCATCTCGGCGTGCCGACGATTCTGGCGTCCAGGATGAGCGAGGTCATCGCCGCCCTCCAATCGGCCGGCCGAAGGTGTACGCCTGGCGGGTGATCGCGAGTCAGGTTCCGGGCGCGAGCCACATGACCTCTCGACGTGCGCTGCGTTCCTCGTCTCAGCGGCACGTTCGTTTGACATGCCTAGGCTTCATGTGTATAGTTGTTTCAAGCACTGAGAGGGAGAAGGAGAGCAGCACTCGGTGGGCGAGGTCGGCACCCGTTTGCGCGAAGCCCGTGAGCAGCAGGGGCTTTCTCTGGAGCAAGCAGAGGAGACCACCCGTATTCGACGTGTTTTCCTCGAAGCACTGGAGGAAGAGCGCTTCGATGTGCTGCCTGGCGACGTGTATGCCAGGGGATTCATCCGCAACTATGCACAGTTCCTGGGACTGGACCCCCAGGAGTTGTCGGCCAGTTTCAGGGCTGTCCGTGGCAAAGCTCCCGCCCGCTACGTTCCTAGGGTGCTTGATGAGCCGCTGGTTCCTCGCCCAGGGAGCAACCGGTGGGCGGGCATCTTTTTGGCCTTCATGCTGTTGGCGGTTGTGGCCCTGGGCGCGTGGTACATCTATCAACGTTACTATCTCGGTGTGGACCCAGGGTCTGTGGTCATCCCGCAACTGATTCCCAACTTGGGCAAAACAGCGACCGGTGCGATCACTACCGGACCCGTCGCAACTGCGATCGGTCCCCAGCCCACAAAGGTCGCCCAACCGACATCTTTGCCGAATGTAGAAGCTGCACATCCACCGCCCACTGTCAGCGCAACAGCGGAGACCACTCCCACAGCTAGCGGCACGGCCTTGCCGAGTCCAACACCCACTCAAAGTCCTACTTCCCCCACCACACCAACACCCCCCCCAAGCACTCCGATCCGGGTTGAGGCGAGGGCACTGGAGACAACCTGGTTGCGAGTCTATCTGGACGGAGAGCTGGTCTTTGGGAACTTTATGCAAGAGGGCGAGTACCAGGTCTGGGATGCCGAGCGAGAGATCTCCTTGCGCATTGGCAATGCCGCCGGCCTGAGGCTCACGGTCAACGGCGTAGAAGTGGGTTCCCTCGGCGGAGCAGGCGAGGTGGTCGTTGTTGAGTACACCGTGGACAGCCTGCCCGAGAGCTAGACTCTACATCTGTGTTCTTCGTCGTGTTCAAGGTTGGTGCTTCGCGCGCCAGCCTTTTCTCTGCCCAGAGGCAGGCCGATGCGTTTTCACCTGGTAACCTTGGGGTGCCCCAAGAACAGGGTAGACTCTGAGATGATGGCCGAGCTGCTGCGCGAAGCCGGCCATGTGTTGGTGGAGACCCCAAAGCGAGCTGATCTGGTCATCGTCAACACCTGCGCGTTCATAGGCCCCGCACGCGACGAATCGTACGGGGTGCTCCAAGAATTGGCTTCCCAGAAGCGCCCCGATCAGTGGCTGGTGGCAGCGGGTTGCCTCCCCCAACGCTATGGGAATGCAATCCGTCGCCGGGTGCCCGCAGTTGCTTCCATCATAGGGACCCAGTCTTGGGCCAAGATCGGGTCTGTCGTCGAGGCCCTCGAGCAGCTCGGGCCGCAGGACGTCGCTGGGGGTCTGGTTGAGCAGAGCGGAAATCTGGTGGCTTCGGTAGCGCGCTGCCCCAGCATGGGTGCCACGGCCTACCTCAAGATCGCCGATGGCTGTGATGCCCCCTGCGCCTTCTGTGCCATTCCTTTGATCAAAGGGCCCCAGCGCAGCAAGGCGCTTGCCGACGTGCTTCGCGAGGCGTGCGAGCTGGTGGCGCAAGGCGTTCGCGAGATCGTGCTCATCGCCCAGGACACGACTGCCTACGGCAGAGATCGCTCCGAGCCAGATGCACTCCCAGGTCTCCTGAAGGCCATGGCTCGTGAATCGCCCGACGCGTCCTGGTTGCGGATCCTATACGCCTATCCCCAGCATGTTACAGCTCAGCTCATCGAGGCTATGGCCAGCATCCCTCAGGTGTGCCACTATCTTGACCTGCCACTGCAGCACGGCCATCCTGATGTCCTCGAGCGCATGCGGAGGCCCAGCGACATAGCCCGGGTTCACCAACTCGTAGCCCAACTGCGTCAAGCCATGCCCGACATCGCCTTGCGTTCGACGTTCATCGCGGGATATCCGGGCGAGACCGAGGGGGAGTTCGCGGCCTTGCTCGACTTTATGAGGGACATCTCTTTCGACAAGGTGGGGGTGTTCTCCTATTCTGCGGAGGAGGGCACTCGTGCGGCACTCTTGCCCGATCAGGTTCCCGCGCCATTGGTTGCCGAGCGCTACCAGCGAGCCATGTTGGTGCAGCGGGAGATCGCGAGACGGCGAAACCAGGCTCAGATTGGGCGCGTGCTGCAAATACTCGTGGAGGGAACGGGAGACGGGCTGACCGTGGGACGCAGCTACCGTGAGGCCCCCGAAATCGATGGCCTTGTCCTCTTGAGGGGAGAAGGTCAAGTGGGCGAGTTCATAGGAGCGCGAATTGTGGGAGCTGAGGCATACGACTTGATTGCCGAGCCGCTCTATGAAGGTGGCACGGTCAATCCGTCGGCCAAAAGCTCTCCCTCATGAGGGTGTGGCGATAGAGCTTGAATACCAGCGGGTCAATCGCGTTCAGCCGACGAGAATCGTGGAGATACAGCCATAGAGTGTGCGCGAAATACTCACCGGCCGAGGTCGCACCCAGGTCGCGCACTCCATGGCCCAGGGCGTGTATCCGGACAAAGCGCATTGCGACCTCGCGCAGGGCCTCTGAGATTCCGCCGCCGTCGGAGAGCCATGGCTCGCCCGCTCTTGCTCCGCTGCCCAGCAAGTGATCGAGCAGGTTGAATAGCTTCAGCATAGCGCTGATTTTACTCAGTGCCAGGCTGGCGAGAGACAGATAGCATACGCTCTCGATGGTGGTCTCACGCCACGGCTGGGCGCCGGGACAGTACAGCGAGGGGCGATGGGTGAAAAGCAGATGCCCCCGCTCGCTGTCCCTCCAGGTGCGCAACATGCCCGTGGGTAGGTCTTCCAGGTCCTTCATCAACAGCTCTGCCGGCTGCCAGATGTGCTCGAAGGCACCGCGCACCTCCGGGGGCGAGAGATCCAGGGCGCGCGATTCCACATGCATCTTGTCGCGCCAGATGGCCTGCAGGATCCTTCGCTTCTCTGAAATGCGCATCCCTTGCCTCACAAGATTTGGGCTCTGGCAGAGTATCCGATAGAGCATCTGCCGCAAACGATTGACTCGAATCCCCGAGAATGCTATGATTCGCTCAAAGCCTGCAAGAGGCCCCGTTCGTGCTTGCTCAAGAGGGATTCCGCGCATGGGTTCTGTGCTGTTGCTCAACGCGACTTACGAGCCTCTCAGCGTGGTGAGTGTGCGCCGCGCAATCATCCTGTTGCTCAAGGAGAAGGCCGAGGTGGTGGAAGCCACTGACCAGCGGATTCGCTCGGAGAGGCTCTCCCTTCCCACGCCCTTGGTCATTCGCCTGGTGTATTATGTGCGTGTCCCTCGCAGGCTGAACATCCCAGTCACCCGCCGCACGGTGATGCTCCGAGACAACTACACGTGTCAGTATTGCGGGGCCCAGCCGGGCAAGTCCAATCTTACTGTTGACCATGTCATTCCCAAGGTGCGCGGCGGAACCATGATCTGGGGGAATGTCGTGTGTGCCTGCAAAGTATGCAATGTGCGCAAAGGCGCAAGGACCCCAAGAGAAGCCAGGATGCGTCTGCGCGCGACGCCAGAACGCCCCAGGTATGTGGCCATGGTCGTACTGTCCAACTCCCCCGGCCACCAGGCGTGGACCAAGTACCTTCCCCAATTATCTGCCGGGTAGCTGGTCCTGATCTAGGGTTGGCTCACGAAGACCTGCATATCCAGCAGCACCCGGTCGCCCAGGAGCTGTCCATCGCTGGAGATGACTGCGAGCCTCTGACCATCTTGCACGGTATACATCCCCACTTCAACACGATAGGGCCCAGGTGGGGCTTTGGGATCCACTTGCATGGTATGCCGATCGACTATCACGTCTCCCACCAGCCACTGCGTGGTCACGTAGCCACTGTTTGCTGGCTGGCTGTCGTGTTGCCCCCAGACGGGTCCCTGCGTCTTGGGGTTGTAGGCCTCGCCGAGCAGATGTACAAAGACGGTATAGTCCTCTTCCAGCTTGCGATCCACGCGCCAATAGAGATCCAGGATGAGGTTATCGTTCGGTTTGACTTGGTCCAAGTCCTCGCCTGCTGTAGCGTTCAGGGTATAGCCCACCAGAGTGATTCCCTGGCCCAGTCGCGCGCCCAGAAGGACCTGAGGCGCACCTGCCCTGGGCTGTGGCCTGGTGCCCACTATGCGCAGAGTGCCCAGTACAGCTCCGCTGGCGGGAGCGGGCGAGAGAACGACATCGTAGATCCCCTCCGGTGTGGCTGCGTATATGGGGAAGTCGAACTGCTGGCGCCGAGCTTCAGGCCCTTGGCTTGATTCGGCCCGCTGCTCCAGCAATATCTGGCCGGAGCGATTTCGAAGGGCCAGGGCCACCGTCTCCCGCGGCAACCGCTCCCAGAGAAGCGAGACGTGGGTCACGTCTCCGGGGACAAAGGTCTTCACCGGAAGCTCCCATCCTCTCAGATAGCCCCCTGTGCCAACCGGCGCATCCACACGATGCTGAGGCTCATAGCCAGACCTCGCCAGCACCGGGGGGAGAGCCTCAGAGTCGAGGAGATGAAGCATATTGTGACCATAGCGCAGGGCGAGTACCTTGGTGAATCGTTCGCCAAGCCACCTTTCGACCAGGCGCGCAGGGTCAGTGAGGTTGACGTCTACCTCTGCCAGCCAGATGCGTCGATGGGAGTCGGCGATAGGTTGTAGTATCTGGTCCACGTCCTCTGCCTTCAAGTCGCCCTCATCAGGTGGGATCTTGACCACTGGCGGACGCCACAGATCATCGGAGAATCCCTCATAGTAGTAGAGGAAGAGAGGGTAACGTCCCCCAGAGTCCAGCAAGACCACATCTCCTCCCTCAGCCTGACTGACGATGGCCCGCACCATGGTTTGCAGCTCGTCGCGCAGGTGACGTCCCCCGTAGTAGCCGGGGAGAAGGACAAGCGACAGGGCTACCAACGAGCAGCCGCAAACCCAGGCTGCGGTTCGCCACTTTCTGCCGACCACCACCACGCTCCAGGCCAACAGAACCCAGAAAGCCGGCGCAAAGGGAAGAAAGTAGCGGGCCTCGACCTTGGGCACATAGAACAGGCCCCGTGGCACCGACGCCAAGTAGATGGCCAGTCCTGGCAACATCAGGTTCAGCAGCAGTGTGAGCGCCTCAAGTGGCTCTGATCGCCGGCTCTGACGGGAGCGCAGCCATTCGCCGGCGATGAGGCCCGCGCCGAGCAGAAGAACGGCCATGGGAAAGAAGGCGGCACCGGTGTAGCGATGGACGTTGACCGAGATGCCCGTGGTAAGCAGAGTGACATAGAGGCGAACAAGGAGAACTGGGTCAAAGGGCTCAGACACAGACCAGGTGCGCATCCTGCCCCAAGACACCAGAAGCCACCCGCCGAAGGCAACGACGATGGCGAACAGGGCGGCCACCCACCTTCTCAACAAGCCCCGGCGGCGATAGCCCCGTGGCCGGGCCAACACGGTGAGGATGATGACATTCTCGACCAGGACCAGCGACGCCATGAGATAGATCGTGTAGAGCGCACAGATTGTAGCGAGCACGCAGAGAGTCAGGAGCAGTGGGGGGGATGGACTCTTGGATCGGGTATCGCTTTGGGCATCCGAGGATTGAGTGCGCAACCAGCGCATGAAGAGATAGAGAGAGAGCGTGCCCGCCAGTCCGGCCAGCACGTACATGCGCATCTCCTGCGACCACCAGATGTGGAAGCGGGAGAGCCCGGTGAAGAGGGCAGCCAGGCTGCCCGTGGTGCGGCCAGCTATCAATGTGCCCAGACTGTAGACGACGGCTACGGTCAGCAGGCCAAAGGCAACTGACAGGGCACGCATAGCGAATTCGCTTTCGCCTGCGAACTGTACCCAGGCCCACAGCGACCAGAAGTAGAGAGGAGGATGAACATCGCCGGCTGTCCAGAGAGTGACACTCAGGAGGCCCTTGCGGACCCCCCACACGGCCAGCGCCTCATCCCACCAGAGGTTGGCGTCGCCCAGGCGGAACAGCCGCAGCCCAAAGGCCACAAGCAGAACGAGCGAAGGGGCACCCCAGCGAGTCACCCATTCAGGCGGAGGGCTGGCTCGCCGCGACCACCTCATCCAGGATTCTCCCCAATTCCTTCCGCACGGCGGTGCTCAGGGGTGGTTGCCCCTTGAACCCGTGCTTCATGTGGTCGGCGAGGTCACCAGACGTGACCGCCGAGACAGGCAAGTCGGTCACGCTGAGCGTGACTCGGGGACTGGTGAACACAATCACTCCGTTGACAGGGATGTTTTGCTCAGGCATCACCTCAGTGATCCACTCCTCCAAAAACTTCACCTCGCGCTCCAGCTCTTGATCTGGCTTGCTCAGGTTAGGCTCACCGAATAGCTGCAAGAGCTTGCGCCATCCGGCTTTGTGATGCCATCGCCTCCCATCGTAGGTGACCTCGCCCTCTTGGGGCTTGGGCACCAACGCAGTCAGGCCAAAGTGGGAAGCGATCACGTGGTCGCTGGACAGGTAGTAGTTGTAGATCCCGTATCGTTTGTCCAGACCGTTGAGCGCGTTCTGGAGGGTCTGATCGGCGCGGGGCTCACGCACGTATCGGTTGGTCATGAAAGACCCGAAGGTTGCGCCCAATAGGCCGACCAGCAAGAAGAGGTAGGCCAGCAAGGGATGCCGGGTGGAGGTGATCAAGCCGACAAAGAGAGCACCGATACCCAAATAGCTTCCCCAACGCGCATATGTGGCGCGCTTTTTCAGGAACGGCTCGTTCACGAGGCTTTGCATGAGTCACCCCTGGATCTGCCTGCGGCCGAGCTTCTACTCCTGCGACGAGTGCC
Source organism: Anaerolineae bacterium (assembly GCA_035529675.1). Taxonomy (GTDB): domain Bacteria; phylum Chloroflexota; class Anaerolineae; order UBA1429; family UBA1429; genus DATKWG01. The sequence goes on along the minus strand of DATKWG010000152.1, from coordinate 2,249 downwards.
TGGTGCTGCCTACGGAAACGTTGGCCAACACGGTTACGGCGTCCTCGATGTCTTGGCGGATCGCTTCCACCAGGTGCTTGTTCACCGCGTCGATGGCTACGCGGACGGCATTCTCGACAGCCAGGGCATCAGAGCGACCGTGGGCGATGATCACGATGCCGTTCACCCCCAGAAGTGGGGCGCCGCCATACTCGCGGTAGTCGAGTTTCTTTGCCACCGAGCGCAGCGCGGATTTGGCCAGCAAGCCCCCAAGGGCGGCCAGGGGTCTGGACTTGATCTCTGAGCGAAGGAGAGAGAACAGCATTGTGGCGACTCCCTCAGCGGTCTTGATAGCCACGTTGCCCACGAAGCCGTCACTCACGACCACATCTGCCGCCCCTTGGGTCAGGTCCTTGCCCTCAACGTTGCCCACAAAGTGGAGGTTCAGTTCCCGCAACATCAGGTGGGCAGCCTGCACGGCAGCATTGCCCTTTGTGTCTTCCTCGCCGTTGGCCAATAGCCCTACCCTCGGCCTGGGGATGCCCAAGACCCTGTGGGCATAGACAGAGCCCATCAGAGCGAACTGGACCAGCCATTCGGGCTTGCAGTCGGTGTTGGCACCGATGTCAAGTATGAGGCTGGTGCCCTGCAAAGTGGGAAAGATGGTTGAAAGAGCCGGCCGGCGAATGCCCTTGATGCGCCCAATCCTTCCCGCGCTGGTCAGGGCGGTGGCCAGCACGCCCCCCGAGTTGCCTGCAGAGACGAAGGCGTCGGCTTTCCCGTCCCGAACGAGGGCCATGCCCACAATCATCGACGACTCGGGCTTGCGTCTGACTGCCTGGGTGGGTTGCTCGTGCATCTCGACGACTTGACTGGCGTCCACGACGGAAATGGGCAGGCCATCGGTATCGTGCTTGGCAAGCTCACGACCGATCTCATCTTCGCGCCCCACCAGGATGATCTCTGTCTTTTGCTGTGCACCTTCGGCATGCAGCTTTGCTGCCTGACCAAACCGTCGCGCCGCTTGTACGCCCCCGGCCACGTCCACACCTGGGGCGCGGTCGCTTCCCATGGCATCGAGCACGATTCGCATGGCTCTCTCCTGTTGATGCGTCGAGAATACCCACGTATCACTCTTGCATTCTACCGCGAACCGGGGATAGTTGACAAGTTGGGAGAGGGCAACTATACTATGGGCGCTTTCGTTGCCCCCGTGGTGGAATTTGGCATACACGGCAGGTTGAGGACCTGTGCCCGCAAGGGCGTGCTGGTTCGAGTCCAGTCGGGGGCACCAGATACGCTCTCGCCAAGGGCCTGGGAAACATCCCAGGCTTTGTTGTGTTCGAGTCTCGTCGTGGCGACGCGCAGTCTTGGGTGCGCGAAACGGCTTGCCAGCCAGTCCCTCCCGGCAGACGATCTCCCGGGCAGGAACGACGAATCAGCTCCCGTCCTGGTCCCTCTGCAGCCAGCGGATGATGGTGCAATGAGAGCTGAACAGAGAGGTCAACAACTGCAGGAACGGAGAGATGAATATCATGAGAACCAGCCAGCCGACGAAGCTCGCCTTGGGCTCATACAGGATCAGAGGGGTGCCAAAGTTCGCCAGATCCGCTGCGGGGTCGAACAGCATCTTTACCGTGGGCCCCCACATGACCAGCATGAGAACCAGGGTGGACGCGGGCACCACGAGCGAATAGATGGATGTTCTCTGAAGCACAACCACCACGTCGGCTTCATCGAGAGAGACGCGCTTGACGATGTACCACCCCACAAAGAAGCCGAACACGATGCAAAAGATGGGAACACCCATTCCCATCCCCACGAACACGAGATTAGCCACCACGAAAGCCGCGACGGTGATCCTACGGTCAAGTGTGAGAAGCCACTTCACCGGCAATCCCCCCAAACGAGCCTCGTGCAAAAGTCTCCTGTGAGATCTTTGCCCGCAGCCATCTGCGGCCGTCCCTGCCCAGGCCTGGATGCCGCAATGGTTCCTCCGCTGGCGCGTCTTTGGGCAGCGGCTGGGCTAGAGGTCCTTGGTCTAACCCTCAGACCTGACGGACACCGGCAGCGACCCCAGCAGCAGTGTGGGGGAGATTCCCTGCGCGGTGATGACGATCTTGGCGTTGTCTTTCAGCGACGCCTCGGTCATCTCGATCTGCTTCAGCATCTGAGCATTGCCTCGGAAGTAGCGCTCTGCCGCCTCGTTGACCAACTTGATGGCCTGCGCCTTGCCCTCGGCTACCTTGATCACCGCCTCTCGCTCCCCT
>DATKWG010000151.1:0-3192 GCA_035529675.1 Anaerolineae bacterium | reverse complement strand
CGCCCTGATCGACGAGAACCTGCCCGTGCTCACCATCTGCCCCAGAGACAACGTGCGGTCCAAGATGCTCAACAACATCGAGCAGGTCAAGGCTCGCGGGGGAAGGGTGATCGCCGTGGCCACCGAGGGCGACGCTGAGGTGGCTGACAAGGCCGATGACGTGATCTGGATACCCGAAACCTCTCGCTATCTGACCCCAATACTGGCAGTCATCCCCCTTCAGTTGCTTGCCTACCACATGGGGGTGCTGCTGGGCTGCGATGTGGATCAGCCCAGGAACCTGGCCAAGAGCGTGACCGTGGAGTAGAGCTACCTCTGGTCGGCAGCGGAGCGCGGAGGGCGATGGGGCCTGGTTCTCAGAGGGCGGTTGCTGCCGCCGCGATGACCGCCTTTCGTTAGGAGATCGAACGTCGAGGAGACTCGTCGGCGAACTAGAACTCGGGCAGGTCGGGCAGGTGCCGGACGATTTCTGCGTGGACCTCGCTCTTCATGCGCGCAACGCTCTCCTGGGTGCGGCCTTCGAAGCGGAAGGAGAGCTTGGGCGACGTATTCGACGCCCGAATCAGGGCCCAATCGCCCTCGCCAAAGTAGATGCGCGCGCCGTCGATATCGATCACCCGGTAGCGCCGGGCCAAGACCTCACGCACAGAGTTGACCACATCCCACTTCAGGTAGTCGGGACAGTCCAGCCGCAGTTCGGGGGAACTGACGTATACCGGCAATCCCTCCAGCAGATCGGCCAGCATCCTGCTCAGCGGCTCTCCGTGGCGATCCATGTACTTGAGCAGGAGCGCAGACGCATAGAGCGCATCGTCAAACTCGATCGGTGGATCGTTGAAAAAGACGTGGCCGCTCAACTCCCCACCGATCACGGCCCGCTCCTCGTGCATCCGGGGCAGAATGGAAGTGTTGCCGCACTTGCACATCACCGGGATGCCCCCGTATTTGCGTACACCTTGGAAGAGAGTCTCCGAACAACGGACCTCGAACACGGCTTTGCCCGGGCCAGCCCTCAGGGCCTCACGAGTGTACAGCAGCAGGTATGTGTCGGGCGACACCACCTGGCCCTTTTCATCCACGATGCCGATGCGGTCCCCGTCGCCGTCGAAGGCCACTCCCAGGTCGCAGCCTTCTCTCAGAACCAACTGTCTGAGTTCTTCCAGGTTCTCCGACACACTGGGATCGGGAGGATGACTGGGGAAGGTTCCGTCTGGCTCGCAGTAGATGGGCACCACCTCGCAGCCCAGCTCGCGCATCAACCGCACCGCAACTGGCCCGCCGACGCCATTGCCGGCGTCGATGGCCACCTTGAATCTGCGAGACAAGTGCACCTTGTGGAGGAGGCAATTCAGATAGGGATAGATTGCATCTCGCGCCAGGTGAGTGCCTTCTCCAGAGGCAAAAGCGCCGCTGGCAATGAGGCGCTCGACCCTCTGCAGCTCTTCCCCCGCCAGCGCCGTCATACCGATCTGAAGCTTCAGGCCGTTGAACTCGGCAGGACTGTGGCTGGCCGTGACCTGTACGGCCCCATCCACCCAGAAGTGGTTGACCGCAAAGCAGGTCACGGGCGTAGGCACCTGACCGATGTCGATCACCTCGCAACCCGAATCCATCAACCCCCTTATCGCCGCCTGGCTGAATGCCGCCGAGCTCGGGCGCACATCTCGGCCCACGACGATCTGTCGGCGTCCCGTGCGGCGCTGCATATACGTGCCAAAAGCACGCCCCATCGACTCCAGCACGGTGGTGGTCAACTGGGAGCCCACCGTGCCGCGAATGTCGTACTCGCGAAAGATGGCCCGACTAACCGCCAGTTGCTCTTGAAGCGCATAGTCGTGCAGGAGGGAGCGCAATGCCTCGCCCAGCTTGACCGGATCGTGGCGTACGACCAGCTTCTCCTGACCGGTCCACCTGTCTGTGTCCAGGACCTCCACTGCCAGATTGCGTTGAATGAGGACGGCGCCTTCGACCAGAACCATCTCCTGAGGGGTTCCAGGGAATATGACCACCTGCGAGCCATCGCTGCCCACCAACTGGGGCTCGACCAGGTCTGCGGACGTGCTCCGGTATCGCTCCAGAACCTCATCGCTGATGACCCCGCCCCGGTGGGCCAACACATAGTCGAGGCGAAAGCCACAGTGCTTTTGCACCACCCGCACGTGTTCAGCCACCGAATAGCCCTCGGTCTGGTTGGGTTGGGTCATCAAGTTGCAGATAAAGATCTTTCGAGCGTTGCTTGCGCGGATAGTCTCGTTGATCTCTTTGATGAGCAGAGCGGGAATCAGGTTGGTGAAGATGGAGCCCGGGCCGATCACGATGGCATCGGCCTTCCTCAGAGCGGCCAGCACCTCGGGTGTGGGGCGAAAGTCGGAAGATGGCTGGCCCATGGCCTCGGATGCCAGGAACACCCGACGGATCGTCGCGCCTGGTTTGCCCTGAGTGATCGCCCTCTCGCCCAGGAGTCGCGACCCATCGGACAGGTCGGCGCAGACCTCCACGCGATCAAGGGTGGGGATGAGCACTTCGTCGGCCGACGTGCCCATAGATGAGTGCAACTGGGCAAAAGAAGCCCCGGCATTCGCTGGGGGGACCACACCGACAGTGTCCCATGGGGCATCTTTGCAGGCGGCCAGCAGCATGGCCAACCCCTGGGTGCCAGCAAAGCCCACCACGACCGAACGCTTTCCTGGTTCCTTGGTCAAGGTCCAACTCCTCGCGTGATATGCCGCGCCAGCAGTTCCCAAGTAGACGATGGGCATTCCAGCAATGCTGCTGGTCCGCACTCACGGTCTGCACGTGTCTCTGAATCGTCGTTCGCTCCCATTATGGCCCATTCTGCGCTGGAGCGCAACAGCGCCTGCTTAGACTCTAAGCCGCCTCTGCCGACTGCAAAGCTTGACCGCTGTTGGGGCGGCTCTGCCAAAGAGTGGGCGGCATCCACACTCGCCATCGACTTGCTCCCCACGCATGTCGACACCCATCTTCCCTGGCTCGCCCGGTTCTCTCGGGCCGATGGATGGCGCACCGGTCCTTTTGACGGCTACAAGCCGGGTCGATATTATGTTCGCAGCGTCCGCCTCACGAGGAGGAAGATCGAGATATGGCCTCCAACCGGAAACAGTTGAGCCTGCTGGTCAAGCCAGTCTCGGGCGACTGCAACCTGCACTGCGCCTACTGCTTCTACCACGATCG
>DATKWG010000150.1:0-8157 GCA_035529675.1 Anaerolineae bacterium | reverse complement strand
AGCCCAGGCGTTCCTTGGCCTGTGGGTTAATGGGTGGGATGTCAGGCCACAGGTCCTGTGCGGGTACACCCGGCATCTCATCAAGGTAGCGTATGTACTCAGCAGTTCCAGTCCTCGTGTACCGGACCCGACCCAACTCATCCAGTTCTCTCATTCTCTCAATCGGACATCGCCATATCTTGGTGACGCCATGCCACTCGTATTCGTAGCCACCTCCGCTCAATCCAATGGCCGTCAGGTTGTCGGTGCGGTATCGGCGCCCGTGCTTGTCTACATGTCGATAGTGAGACTTGATGTAGCTGTCGCTGTAGGGCTGATACTGCTTGTTGTGAACGAAGTCGCTACCCTCTGAGTAGTACAGGATGATGTCGTGAGCACTTCCAAATACCGTGGAATCGGAGTGTGCGCTTGTTCGCTTCCAGATGATTTCGTTGCGGAAGTTCATCTTTCCAAAGACCGCATCCATCACCACTTTGAGGTAGTGGCTGGCGGTGGGGTCGCAGTGGAGGTAGATGGAGCCGGTCGGCTTGAGCACCCGGTGCAGCTCGATCAGGCGGATGGTCATCATCACCAGGTAGGCGGAAACGTCGTTGCGCCCCACGAAGGAGACCATGGCCTGCATCATGTCAACGATATGGGGCTGCGCGGTCGTAACGATCTCATGCAGGGTGGCCTCGGCGGTCTGCCCCCAGCTCCAGGTGTCGTCAAAGGCCCTGATCTGTGAGTCGGCGGCGGTGCCGTTGGCCTCCTTGAAGAGCACGTTGTAGGAGCGCCGCGAGTTGAAGGGCGGGTCCAGGTAGATCAGGTCCACCGACTCGTCGGGGATGTACTCCCGCAAGATGTCCAGGTTGTCGCCGTAGTAGAGCACGTTCATGGTCAGCAACTCCCGTCGAAGATGCGGTCGAGTCGCACATGCGGCGGAGCCGCCAAAGCGAGATGCCGCGAGGATGAAGTGGCCTCGACCAATGCTACCACATTATGTCCCGTCTGGCCAGTCGCCCCCGCGAGGTCCATTTGACGCCCCAGGCCCGCAACTGTAGAATCATGGCAACTGGCCGGAGGGACGCGGCAGGACCAGTCGGGAAACGTGAGGGTGTCACCATGCCCAAGCTACGTTACACCCCAGATAAGGAAATCGCAGTCCATCCCGAGAGTGCCATACGGCAACTAGCCCGGCACTTTGGTTCTCATGAGGCAGGCCTGCCAGAGTGGGTCAAGAACTCTGCCGACGCTTACATCAGGGAGCAGGTGCCCCGCGAAGGACGGGTCATCGTATTGATCTTTGACTATGGCCGGAGAAGCCGGCCAGCCTCGATTGCCTGCCTGGACTTTGTGGGCATGAGCAGCCAGGACATAGAGGACTATTTCCGGCAGTGGGCCGACCCCCAAGCAGCCGAGAGAGGTATGGGCGTGACCGGCCTTCAAGGGGGGCACGGACACGGCGGGAAGGCCTATATGATCCAGATGTTCCACGACTACGCCTACCTTCACACGGTCAGAGGCGATAAGGGGTGCAAGTACGGGGTACCTGGTGGCGAATTGGTCTTTGGCTACATTCCGACACTTGAAGAGGGACGGGGTTTCCCTGTCCCCGACCCGCAGCGCGAGCTTGGGAATGCACTCGCCGAACTGCGAGTCAGGTTCCGCGACCTGCCCGAAGCGGCCCGGGCCAGTATCGCCCAGGGCGAAGGCTTCACCCTCGTTCGAGGAGTGGGCCCCAAAGGCTACAGGAACCGCATCGGCTTGCCTCACCTCATCGACAGGATTGTGGGCGATGCCCAGATGACCAGAACTCTGCAACTGTGCGACGTCTATGTGGTCGTGAATGGCAAGCTGTTCAACCAGGGGCAGCCGCTCGCACTTCCCGAGATAATCCCCATGCCAGGGGCTGAACAGCCGAAGGAGATCGTCATTCCGCTGGCCTTGAGGGATCCCATATCGGAACGAATGGTCTCCACCACGGGGGAAGGCCGCCTGGCCCAGGGCAAGCTGACTCTTCGCACCTCAGACAAGAGTATGCGTTGGAAACCACGCCTCTTTCGGCACAACATCCGGTTTATGGCTCGGTCCGATTTTGTCGGCGACATCGAGATGACCGAGTTGGGCGTTGCATCGAGCTACAGAGACAGGATGTACGGCGAATGCCTGCTGGATGCCCTAGAGGAGTACAAGCAAAGCGACAGAAGACGACTCACAGAGAGCCCCCTGACAAGGGCACTGAACGACTGGATCAGTCGGCAGGTCGCTGATTACTGTCGGCAGTTCGAATCACGCGATAGGAGGGTCTACGACCAGAGAGAGAGGGACACGCTCAGCCAAATCAACGCCGCACTGGATCGGTGGAAGAACCCGCTTTTGGAGAAGATGATGCGTGGGGCATGGGGCCGCGACGTTGAAGGCGCGCGTGTTCGTACATCACTGTCCTTGCCAGCGGGCACCCCCACCCGTATGGAGCTGACGGCATCACATTCCAGGGCTGGCGTCGGTGTGTCCATTCGGCCAAGTGTCAGGTTCTTTGGCGCGGCTGGGAACAGGGTGCGGGGCGCGCCCTACGAATGGGTCAGCAGTGACAGCAGTGTGGCGTTCGTTGACCATGACCTGTCAACCATCAACACTCTCTCCACCGGCATAGCCCACATCCACGCCCAGACATTGGAGGGCGCACTCTGCTCCAACAGCATCGCTCTCGAGGTGGTTGACATCCAAGAGATCAGGATTCAGCCCCAGCAAGTCGAGTTGTGCAGCGGCGGCCGCCACCGGTTTTCGGCCCTTTGCCGTCTGGCGAACGGTGAGCAGACCACCGACATCTACCTGGCCTGGGACGTGGGCAACAACGCGGTGGCCCGGGTTAGTTCGGCGGGACTGATCTATGGCTTCGAACCAGGCGAGACGCAGGTATACGCGGGAGATGATCGATGCCTATCTGAGCCGGCTATCGCAACAATCATGCCGGCTGCGGGTATCGAAGCGGCCAACAGGCGACAACTAGCGTATCCACGCGTGCTGATCTCCAACATCGACCCTGACCCTCAAACCGGAGAACTCGTTCAATTCACCAGTGAACACCCGCCGATTGTGCAGCGCACCATCGATGTTAAACGCGGAATCTGGTGGATAAACAGCGCCTCCCCTCTCGCAAGACTCTACCTCGACAGGGGTAGAGAGTACGGCTGTGACTCGAGAGAGTGGCGAATGTACCACCTGGAGCGTTTCATCGAGATAATGGCCAGGATCAGGCTCAGTCTGGATGACCGCCAGGGCGAGGGCATGTCCTACGATGCGTGGATGGAGCCCTGGGACGAGACGGCTGCCAGGATGCAGGAACAGGCGGCCTCCTCGTTGGAGGGTTTCATCATGGGAGGACGCCTGCCAGAGTAGTGGGCAACAGTTCAGCAGGGCTTTCGCCAAAGCCGCGAGAACTGGCCTGCCGCATGTCATCACTCAGAGCTGTGCCGGACAGAGGCGGGCGAGGCGGCTCCATTGGTGGCAAGACGGGCCAGCGAGATTGGCTTCGAGCCTTGTGGCATCCGGTGGGTGGCAATCTTCGTGGCGACTTCGGCACTCCTTCGGCAGCAGACTTTCTGCAAGTGAGGTGGACTATCATGGGCAAAGTACTCAACTTCATCGCCGGCGTCATCGCTTTCCTCCTCTCGCTGCTTGTCACCCTGGTGATACCACTCAGCATGCTCGGCTACAACGCGGCTCGGGTGGTGTTCGACCCACCCCTGGTCAAGCGGGTTATCACCGAGATCGTGGTCGAATCGGATCTCATTCCGGTGGGGCTTGGCTGGCTCTCCGAACGGCGTGCAGCGGAGCGAGCGGAGGCCGAGCGGCCCAGTCCCGAGGACGAACCAGATATCGTACAGCTCCTGGAGTTTGTGAACAGTGATGGCTGGGGTCGAATCAAGGCCGAGGTCTTGCCCGACGAGATTCTCATCGAGTGGGTGTCGGTTACCGTGGATGGCGTTTACGCGTGGATCGATTCCGACGACCGGATCCCAGACATTACCTTCAACATGCAGCCCTTCAAGGATCGGGCCAACTCGCAGCATGGGAACAACTCTGTCCAGGTCGTCTACGATTCCCTGAACCCCTGTGAACAGGCCGAGATCGACGACTTCCAGTCGCGGCTGGCTGCCGCTCCCGTCGGGAAGGACGTGCCCTACAACCTCTGCCAGTTCCCAGATCCGTGGCACGACGACCAGTTCAACGACTACCATGAATCGCTCCTGGACGTGGTCGAGAATGTCCCGGCCAAGTTCGCCTTGAGCCAGGAGCTGGCCCAAGTGGAGAAGCCGGGGGGCATTGGCCCCGAGGCCCTCAAGAACCAACTGCGCCTCACTCGGTCGTCAGCCCGCCTCGCGCCCCTGGCCGCCTTGGCCTTGCTGCTCCTGATCCTGCTTTTGACGGTGCGCTCGTGGCGAGAGTTCGGACGCTGGTGGGGCCTCCCCCTCTTGATTGGCGGCTTCCTCGTCGTGCTGATCGCCCTCCTTTACTCTCCCATCATCGTCACCCTGCTTGCCGCGGGCCCGATGAGCGAAGTCCCGCCCCTGGTGCAGCATGAGGCGGCCCAGGCCGTCATACGACTGGCCAAGGTGATCTTTGGCCCCATGCTTCCCCAGTCGCTGGTGGTGTTCGCCGTCGGCCTGGTGCTGACCATCGTGGCCACCGTGGCGAGGGACAGGCAGGACGACCTGGAAGAGTGAGAATGAGCGACACGAGTCCATAGTCCAAGTGCAACTGGAGGCTTTGACATGGCTATGAGTTCACGGGAGCGAGTGTTGGCCGCCCTGCGCCGGGAGCAGCCCGATCGCGTTCCTTATTGCGAGCTGGGCGTGGACCGTGCCCTCGCCCAGACGCTCATGGGGTGGGGAGAGCCGGTCAGCCAGGCTGCCAACCTGGAGGCCAACGTCTACAGTCTGGAGGAGGCCAAAGCCATCGCATCGTTTCTCCACAAAGACAACATCTGCTGCGTCCTGCGAGCGCCAGTATACGCGCGCAAAGTCGCGGGCAAGAATGGCCGCCTCTTCTATGGTAAGGGGATGATCAAGACTGAGGCCGATCTTTCGATGATCGAGTTGCCCGACCCCTACGACGACGCCCTATACGCGGAGGCAAAGGAGTTTGTCGAGGGAAAGGGCGACTATGCCCTCTGGTTTGTGACCCGCATGGGAATCTTTCCCACCATGCTGAGCATGGGAACCGAGGGCTTTAGCGTGGCCCTGTATGAGAACAGGGGCTTTGTCGAGGCAGTGCTGGACCGGTTCTGCGAGTGGTCGTACGTCGTCGCCGAGCGCGTCTGCCAACTTGGATTCGACGCCTACGTCACCACCGACGACATGGCCTTCAAGACCACAACCTTCTTCTCGCCGGCGATCTTTAGGGAGTTGGTGCTCCCTCGCTACCAGCGCCTAGCCCAAGAGGTTACCCTCCCATGGCTCATCCACAGCGACGGGAACCTGATGCCCTTCTTGGACGACCTGCTCGGCCTGGGCATCGTGGGACTGCACCCCAACGAGAAGGGAGCAATGGACATCCGGGCCACGAAGCGAGACTACGGCGATCGCATCTGCGTGTTGGGCAACGTTGACCTGAACATCCTGGGCATGGGGACGCCCCAGGACGTGGATGACGAGGTGCGCGGACTGATTCGCGATCTAGCCCCCGGTGGCGGCTACATTCTCACCAGTGGAAACAGCCTGGCGGGCTACCTGCTGCCCGAGAACGTGGTGGCCATGTCGCGGGCCGTCCAAAAGTATGGCCACTACCCGATCCACCTCTGAAAGGTCGCCGTTCCCGAGAGAGCAAGAGAACGGAGTAGACGATGGCCGAGGCCGACTTGGTTGATCTTGTTGGGTACTGCGGGCTGGCCTGCAACGTGTGCATGGGCGCATGTCCCTGCAAGGCTTCTCCCGAACACGGCGACCAGGACTGCTTTCAACGAAAGTGCTGCATCGAGAAGGGCATCGACGGTTGCTGGCAGTGCGAGGTCTTTCCCTGCAATGAGGGCTACTTTGCGAGCGTAGAATGGCGTGGCCTGTGCATCGCCTGCGTTCAGTGCATCAAGCAGGAGGGGATCGACGGCTTCGTCAGCCTGGCCAAGTCCAACCTCGACCCCGACTATGGCTTGCATCGCCAGAGGAGCGCGTCAGAGGTGCGGGAGGCGCTGCATGGCGCAAGGCCGGGACATGAGAGCACATCCTGATATGCCCGTTGGGGCAAGAGTAGCCGCCCCCAGCGGGTCGTGTTGCAGCCAGCCAGGTCGAGTGATTGCACCCCGACTGCGGACACATCGGAGGATCAACATGGAACCCGAACTCATCGCCGACTACCAGTGTGTGACGGGCGAAAGCCCCCTTTGGCACCCGGATGAGCAGAGGCTTTATTGGGTGGATATCCCCAGGGGCCGGATGTTTCGCTACCACCCGGCTTCGGGTCAGCACGAGCAGGTCTACGAGGGAGACGTGGTCGGCGGGTTGACCATCCAGTCTGACGGAGCTCTGCTCCTATTCATGGCCAGGGGCGCGGTCAAGATATGGCGCGATGGCGAACTGACCACGGTCATCGACCAGATTCCCGACGAGCGAGAGTCCCGGTTCAACGATGTCATCGCCGACCCAGAGGGTCGGGTCTTTTGCGGCACCATGCCCACCAGAGAGCGTCTGGGGCGCCTCTACCGACTGGACCCCGACGGCAGGCTGACCAGGCTGCTGGATGGGATCGGTTGCTCCAACGGTATGGGCTTCACCCTCGACCGCAGACGGATGTACTACACCGATACGCGCAAGGGCGAGATCTACCTCTTTGACTATGACCAGGAGACTGGTGCCATCGCCAACCAGCGCGTGTTTGTGCGGGTTCCAGAGAGGGAGGGTGAGGGCACGCCCGATGGGATGACCGTGGACGCCCAGGGATGCGTTTGGGGTGCGCGCTGGGGAGGCGGCTGCGTGGTTCGCTATGCCCCCGACGGCACCGAGGACCGCCGCATCCACTTCCCTGCAAGGAAGGTGTCTTCGGTCATCTTTGGGGGCAAAGACTACACTGACCTTTATGTCACCACCGCCGGCGGCAACAACAAGCCCGAGGAGGGAGTCGGCGCGGGTGCCCTCTTACGGGTGCGCCTGGCGCACGAGGGCATCAGGGGCCTGCCCGAGTTTCGCTCCAGAATCGGCGTATGAGACACACATCCCTGTGGAAACGGCGAAGCGCTTGCCAGCAGGACGCGAGGGCGATCACAAGGGTCGCCCTCGCCTCAGCGTTCACCCGCAATGACAGAACGAGCCGAGCGCAACGAATGACCTCGGAGAGACCTGGTCGTCCCCTCAAGTTATCATCATCTCTGGAGAGATGGCTCAAACCGCGGTGTTGCCGCCCCCCTGCACCCCAGGGCCGGCCACTTGCCTGGACAGAACAGGCCAAACCAGGTAGGATGTGCCACAGCATAGACCCTTTGACGGAGGGAGGCATGATCGACATCCGGCAAGGAGAGGGGCGCTTCGCTTCCGAGCTCACTCCCCGAGAGCGCTTCAACCGCACCATGCACTATCGGCACGTGGACTATGTCTCGCATCTCGAGTTCGGCTACTGGGACGAGCTCAAGGAAGATTGGATGCGACAGGGGCACTTGCCCGAGTCGTTCCGCCAGCCCGACGGCTCTATACCCGATCGGGTGGTGGAGGAGTACTTTGGTGTCGAGCAGTTCGAGAGCTTTGTCCCGCGCATTGGCGCCTGGCCACTCCGCGCCATTCAAGTCGTGGAGCAGACCGACCGCACCATCACCTATCGAGACGGTTTGGGCGTGTTGCGGCAGGAACAGACCTCTGGCACGAGAACCATCCCCCACTTTATCGAGTTTCCCGTGCGCGATCGGGCCACCTGGGAGGCGTTTCGGGACGAGTTCCTCGATGTCGCCCACTCAGCCCGCGCCATTCCCGAGGCCGAGCTTCGCCACAAAGAGCATGTGACCCGCACCACCACCAATCCAGTGCAGACCTACTTTGGCTCTTTTATCGGCTGGATACGTGACTGGACTGGCTTCGAGAACCTGGCCTACCTGTCGATGGATGATCCCGACCTGGTAGACGAGATGGTGGCCCATCTCTCAGACATGCTGATGAAGCTTCTGCCAGAGGTCCTGGCACGCGGCCAGTTCGATGC
>DATKWG010000149.1:0-2206 GCA_035529675.1 Anaerolineae bacterium | reverse complement strand
CCGCCATGGTATCCCACTCCGAGACCTCGAATAGGGACCGGGTCTTGGCCTCATCGGTGGCTTGCTTGTAGCGCAGGGATTCCATGGATCGGATCAGCCCGGTCTGTGGGTCGAATTCGACGGTGAAGGTGTCCTCGCCGCCCCCGAAGGGCACCACCAGCCGGGCGGTGGTTTCGTCGATGCCTTCCCAGCGCACGCGGGGATCGGTGACGAAGACGGATGGGAGCCACATCGACTCCCCCCACAGGCCCATGTTGGCGGCCTGGTTCACTTTGGGCTCGTTCTCGACTACTCCCACCGGCAACTCCAGGCGGGATTCACCTTCGACATACCATTCGTTGACCTTGAAGACCGGGTAACCGAAGAGCGTCGCTTCGATGTAGTGCCGGTAGCCCTGGCCTGCATCATGGGTGAACCGCAGACGTGCCGGGAAATTGATGCCGGCAAAGCGCAACTTGCCTCTCCCGGTGATGACAGCAGAATCGATCACAGGTGTGCGCTCGCCCGTGATCGCTTTGTAGAATCGCGAGACGGGAGTGGGCAAGCCATCCGGCAATGGCACGGTGTCCAATGGCGGTGTCACCTGTGGAAAAGGTGCGAATGGTCTCGGCCTGATCTGGAGTCCTAGCCAGCCCAGCCCGACGAATAGGACCAGCACGGCTATCACGGCCGCGATCACGATGACGGCGGTTTTCATATCAGCTCCCTTCCTGGGAAAAGCGGCTGATCTGTTGTCGAGCGGCAGTGGCAACCCCGGGGCTCCTTCGACCGGCCGGAGTGTGGGAAGAGCGATGTCCGAGCACCGAGAGGCCTCAGGGAGGCCTACCGCATGCTAACCCCAAGCAGGATCGGTTGTCAAGTCAGGGCGCCGCGCCAAGACATGGGTCCATGATGATTGGCATGGCGGTGGCCCGAATGGGATGGGGCTCCCTTCTTGGGCGTTGAACTCCACGAAGGCGAGTTGGAGGGACGAGTGTATTGCTCTTGGTCTGGTCACCGCCTGGTACCCCTGTGCTCAAGCAGAGCACAGTAGGGAGGTTGTGTCGACACAAGTCGCGCGGCTGGGTCGTGGAGGGGAGGCTCGACGCGATGACAGGAGTTGGGGGGGCATGGCGGACCGGTGCAAGCGATGTCGCCAGTTTGGGCTTGATGTTCACACTATAGTGTTTGTGTAGAGTTGATATTGGGGACAGCGTGAGGCACCAACCGAGGTGGGGGTGTCAGCAGGGTGCCTAGGGAAAGCGGGGCGATGCGAGGAGGAGCTTGCGAAGCCGGCTTCGCTGTTCTTGCCCCCCAAGGGTTCGGTCAACCTGGGTCGGCCAGGGGAGGGGGCCCGGGGCGCGGCCGAGGCCAGGGTTGGACCGAGGCTATCCGAAGGCACGCGGGCAGCGCTGCTGGGCGGCGCTCCGCCTGCCAGTATCACCACACCTACGAGAACAATTGGCAGCAACATTCCCTTGACAGACATCTCCCCTCCCTTCTTGCATAAGGTACGCGAGTTGTGATCAGGCACACATCGGTTCACCTACTCACCCCATCTGGCGCACCAGGCCGGCGTTCGTCCCCACCACCGTTCTATGCCCAAACGCCGCTCAGTGGTGCCCAGTCGAACGGGATGTAGGGGCGGGCCTCAGACGCGCCCCTACGAAGCTGGCGCCGGCGTTTTCAATGATCCCGCCCCTCCACGATACCGATCTCCTCCGTCAACCCATACAACTCGTACACCAGCGCGTCGATCTCCTGGTCGGTGGCCTCGACCTGGCGCTAGCAGAGATCGTCATAGTACGGGGCTGGCCTCGGTGTTTTCGCAGCGATCCTGCGACTCCAGAATGTGCGCCGTCGACGAGACTGGTAGCAGGGCCTGCAACGAAGGCCCTGTGTCTGCTGATTCATGCCAAGGACCCCGTAACCGTACAGCCTGAGTATCTGCGCTGATTCACAAGGGCCGCGTGACTAAGCCCCGGTGAGAGCCAGGTGCAGGAACCCCAGAAAGGCTGCTCACCCCGCCTGAGCCCTCGTGCTATCCACGTCATTGGCCAGCACGATCCTGTAGCGTGCTTTGTTCTCCCTCACTCTCTGAAGGGCCTCGTTGACCTGCGACATGGGCATCAGCTCGACGGCGGGCGTAATGGCCTGGGCCTGGGCGAAGGAGAGCATCTCCTGCATGCGGGCCCGGTTGCCCAGGAAGGACGTGATGATGGACAGT
>DATKWG010000148.1:0-4930 GCA_035529675.1 Anaerolineae bacterium | reverse complement strand
AGCCCTGCCACAGCTGTTTCCACCGGATACGAGCTCCGAGTTCGTCGTGCCCGACTACGCTGGGCACTCGTTGGCCAACGTGCCAGCGACGCTCGCCGCACTACTCGACGCCCATCTCGGCCATGTCGCTGCCCCACCTCTTGACCATGCCTACTGGGGCGATCTGGCTCAGGGCACCCGACGGGTGGTGCTGGTTCTCTTGGACGCGCTGGGCTATCTGCAGTTGGCAGAGATGCTGCGGCGGTATCCAGACTGTGTCTGGGGTCGGCTTGCCCGGCAGGGAAGGCTGCTCCCCATGACCTCCGTTGTCCCCTCGACGACCACCACCGCTCTGGCCACGCTCCTGACGGGCACCGAGCCGATCGTTCACGGGCTGCTGGGGTACGAGTTGTGGTTGCGCGAGTATGGCGTGCTGACCGAGATGCTCTCCCTTGCACCCGTGTATAGCCCGCGAAAGGAGAGCCTGGTTGACTGGGGTCTCGTGCCGAGCAGATTCCTGCCCGTCCCCGGTCTCGGTGCACTGCTGTCGGCCCACGAGGTGGCTACCACGGCAATCGTACCCGCGCAACATGTGCGAGGCCCGCTCACCCGTATATGCTATCGAGGATTCGACCGTATGCTCGGCTACACCAGTCTCGTCGGCTTGTGGGCGCTGACAAGACATGCACTCTGCAACGACCAGTCGGAGCGCAGCCTCTACTTCCTCTACTGGGGAGGGATCGACGCGGCCATACACCGGCACGGGACAGCCGGAGGCTTCTGGGAGAGGCAGTTTCAGATGGTGAGCAAGGTCTGCGATAGAGAGTTCCTTTCGCCGCTGACACGGCAGCAGCGAGAGGGCACCCTCTTCATCATGATCGCAGATCACGGGTTTGTCGATGCGCCGATTGACCTGGCACACGATGCCGATGCCGATTCCACCTTGAGGCGCATACTTCTGGTACCCTACAGTGGCGAGTCTCGCGCGGCGTTCCTGCACGCCCTGCACGGCGACGATGAATCCACGTGGCAGCTCATCCAGGAGGATCTGGGGCCAGACTATGTTGTGGTGCAGACGCGCGCCGCTGTGGAGGCGGGGCTGTTCGGCAGAGGCGCTCCTGGGCCCGAATCGCTGGCCCGGCTGGGGCATTTCGTCGTGTTGTCACGAGGCTTGCACTACTTGGACCGTCAAGAGAAGCGGCTGATGATGCGAGGGCGTCACGGCGGTCTGAGCGGGGAGGAGATGCTTGTCCCCTGGCTCGCCGTGCGATTGGATGGCTGAGGGCACGATCACCCGCGTATGCACATGGCAGCCGCTGCATGGGGGGACACCGACTACAGCGTGTTTCACCTCTCAGAACGTTACACCTTGAGGCCACAAACGACGCAATGCGCTGCTGGTTCGCGCGAACACCTGCCATGGCCGCCAACCTGACAGATCATGCATCGTGTTTGACCAGAATGTGACAGCAATCTCGACCGAATCCATCCGTATTGGCCTCTTGGTTATGTGAAGATCACAGACCGATGTACAGAAGCTGCCTATCTGCAGGCAGGTGAGCTACTGTGTTGTACCTCGTGTCAAGGTGGTTAGCGATATGTCCAGCCAGAAACGACGAGTCCTTGGGAAGGTCTGTGTCGGTTTCGTCATATTCATAGCATACGCTGGCCTGGCTGCTATCACGACATGGCCCCTTGTGACCACACTAGCGACTCACCTGCCCGGGAGCTCCCGTGACAGTCTCCTTCACTACTGGAATGGCTGGTGGGTAAAGCAAGCCTTTACGAATGGTCAATCTCCTTTCCACACCCCCTATCTCTTCTATCCGAATGGAGTGAGCCTTGTCACCCACAATATCGCCTGGCTCCATATTGTGCCCTGGCTATTACTCGATCAGATTGTGGATGGCATACTTGCCTACAATATGTGCCTGCTTCTCAGTCTCACTTTCTGTGGCTGCGCTGCCTTCTTGCTAGTCTACCAACTCACCGCGCATCATGGTGCTGCCTTTCTGGCCGGCCTCATTTACCAGGCGTGGCCCTTCCGCCTATCCCAGCTCGATCATCCCAACCTGCTTGCTACACAATGGATACCCGTGTTTTTCCTCTTTCTCATCTGCGGCATTCAGAAGGGGCGCTGGCGCGATAGCGTGTTAGCCGGATTGTCTTTCGCCCTCGTGGGCTTTACAAGGTGGCAACTACTGATCCCCCTGACTGTGATGGGGTTGACCTACATTGCCTGTGCTGCGCCCCAGTGGTTGCCCAAAAGGCGCCGCTACATTGTCTCGCGTCTGGTGGTGACCGCGAGCGTCGCCCTCATCCTCGTGCTTCCCCCTGCCCTGCTTTTGCTGGATCAACAAGAGGGCGAAAACTCGTACGCGACATTGCTGTACGCCAGTGAAGAAGCGGTCATGCAAACCGATATTCTGGCCTATGTAACGCCACCGAACTCTCATCCTGTGCTAGGGGAACGGACGGGTCCGCTCTATGATCGTTACTATAGCGATCGTCTGGGACGGCGCTATCCGGCCTATGTCGGCTTTGTCGCTCTGCTCCTGGCTCTCATTGGCGTCAAGTGCAAACGATGGAAGAGTCTACCCTGGGTATTCATGGCCATCATATTGATCTCACTGGCCCTGGGGCCGGTGTTGAGATGCAATGGGACATTGTATCCCAAAGTTCCTACACTCTACCGACTCTTATCTCCCTTGTTCGTCATCCGGCTGATGCGTGAGCCCGACCGTTTCAATATGTTCTTGGCGCTGCCCATCAGTACATTGGCAGGTTACGGCGTAGCGGGCCTAGTCGCCCGCAAGAGAGGGCACCCATGGTGGGGAGATGTGCTTTTCTGCGGTATTGTCGGTGGGCTCATTCTATTCGAGTACCTGGTTGTTCCCGTCTCACTCCAGGACGTGTCCTCGACACCGTCATCCTACGCGCAGGTGGCCGAGGAACCGGGTGACTTTGGAGTGCTGAATATCCCTTTTGACAGGCTCAAAGCAAAGGGCTACATGTTTGACCAGATTTCTCACCACCGGCCAATCGTACAGGGCAACGTCTCTCGTTTTCCCAAGGGCGCATATGCTTACATAGACAATAACCCCTGGTTACGAGTTCTGCGCCAATCGGAGGAGATGTCACCTGCCCTGACCGATGTCAGCCGTCAGCTTTCTTCTCTGGCCGAGGATGACATACGCTACATCATCATGCACAAAGGGCTAGTTGGGACTGACCGGGTCGCTCACTGGCGACGCTACCTTTCTACCCAGCCACGCTATGAGGATGAGCATGTTGCCATTTATGCGACCTCTCCAGAAGCAGGACGCGACTTCACACTGATCGACGAGTTGGTGCCTGGGCTCGGGCCAATTGATACGCTGGTATCAGCCGATTGCCAAACCCCTGGCCGCGTGCTCGAAGTCGATGTGTGTTGGGGCAGTAGCAGAACGCTGGATACGGACTTTGATGTGCTCGTATCTCTGGTAGATCGCGCGGGGCTTGTTCGTCAGGCCGAGCGGTTTCCCACATCGACTACCTGGCCCACGAGCAAGTGGCCTCTCGATACCATAGTCTGGGGCTACTATCGTCTAGTTCTCTCGCCATCAATTCCGGCGGGAGGTTACACTATCACGCTAGCTCTGGTGGACTCGGAAACAGGACGCAACCAGAGTCAACCTGTTTCTATACAACCCCTCTCTGTGCAGTCAGAGATTTGCGATCTGGCCACGGTACCAGGAGCACAGGATGTCAACGCAGTATTTGGCGACAGGTTGCGTTTGCTAGAATACCAGATGCGCCAGGAGGAGGGCCGATTGAATCTCACGCTCTATTGGCGCTCAGACTGTCGGATGGATACCGACTACACATTCTTTGTGCACGTTGCCGACCGCGTGACTGGCATACCGGTGGCCCAACATGACTCCAGGCCACGACACTCGTCCTATCCCACTACGTTTTGGTGGCCAGGTGAGACTGTGGATGACATAATCTCCATCCCTCTGAGTGGCGTGCCTGCGGGCAGCTATGACATCGCCGTCGGCGTCTACGAGCTTTCGACGGGAGACCGGCTACCATTGATAAACAGTCAGGGCCAGGCGATAGCTGATGGGCGGCTGATATTGGAGGATACGGTTGAGGTGAGATAGTCATCTGACGTAAGCTTGCTCGTGTGGCCGCAGAATGGCCTTCGCGCCCGCATCAAGCTCCCGTCCCGTTTCCGCTGTCTGTGACAGGTCCTCCCCGCCACCCGACCTCACCATTCTTCTCTCCCGTTCCACCCTTTCGTCCTACGATCAGTCGGATGCTGTTGAAAACCCCGAATTCCCTGCGCTCAACGACCTCCAGCCCAGCCTGCTGCATGATCGCTGCCTCGTCCCGCATGATGTCACCGAACAGTGTCCATAGCCTGGCCAGGGCCTTGCCAATGGGGTTGCCGTCGCTGGGGACGCAAGCCTCCACCAGGGCCAGCACCCCGCCGGGGCGCAATACGCGGGCCATCTCTCGCATGGCAGCGAGGCCATCGGGAATGGCCCCGAAAGCAAAAGTGCCCAATACGCCATCAAAGGTGCTGGCTGCATAGGGCAGGTGAGTGGCATCGCCCTGCACCAGGCAGACGGGCAGACCGGCTCGGCCCAGGCGACGCTGAGCCTGGCGCACCATGCCCAGAGCCAAGTCAACTCCGGCAACCAGTTTATGGCGTCCAGCCAGCTCTTCCAGCAGCAAACCTGGACCGTGGCCGACTTCCAACAACCGTCCGTCGGGCGGCATTGGAAAAAGAGCTCGCCGGGCGTAGGCAAGCCACAAGGGAATGGCCCGCGCGGCGGCGGCGTAGAAAGGCGCCAGGCACTCGTAGAAGCGCCGATAGTCGAATCCGCTCACCCCGTGCCCCCCAACCATGCTTGGCAGCTCTTCTTCCGGCGACGGAGCCTGGACGCAACCCGATTGCCCTTAT
>DATKWG010000147.1:0-2723 GCA_035529675.1 Anaerolineae bacterium | reverse complement strand
CCGAAAGAGTTCGCCAACGGAGCTTTGCTCTTGTGACCTAGATCCTGAGCAGGATATAGAAAGCTGAGTAGGAATGTCATCGCTCCAGGATGAAGCTATCCTTCCCACTACCTACTGGGTCATCCCCGGCCGGCTGCTGGCCGGCCCGTACCCGCGCCCGCGCAGCGAAGCCGGCGCCCGCCAGCGTCTCCGGCGCTTCCTCGACGCCGGCGTCACCTTCTTCCTCGACCTGACCGAGGAGGAGGACGCGCCGCCGTACGCCCAATGGCTGGGCGAAGAGGCCCAGCACCTCCGAATGCCCATCCCTGACTTTGGCGTCTCCTCCCCAGAACAGATGGCACAGACGCTGGACGTGATTGACGCCGCCATCGGCACCGGCCACACGGTCTACGTGCACTGCCTGGGCGGCCTGGGGCGCACGGGCACCGTGGTCGGGTGCTTCCTGGTGCGCCATGGGCTGTCGGGCACACAGGCGCTCGAAACCATCCAACTCCTGCGGCGCACCACCCCCAACGCCGACAGCCCCTCCCCGGAGACCGAGATGCAGCGGTGGATGGTGTTGAACTGGGAGGAGGGTCAATGACATCCGAGGCCAGAGAAACGGTTCAAGGAAAATTCGCCAGGCGGTGCGAAGGACTGTTACGCGCGATGGTTGACCAGGCTCGCGAGAGGGACTTTTGGGACATATACCTGGCCAAAGGGGCCGGCGATCGCGCGATCGCCGGGGACCATGAAGAACGTCACCTGCTGGAACTGCTTCAGAATGCCCGGGATGCCATCTATCGTGGCCGTCTGGAGGGGGATTTCTTGCCTGGCCGGGTGATTGTCGCTGTGACCGAACGCGGTATGGTTGTGGCGAACACAGGCGCCCCTTTTCGGTTGGACGACGAGGACGTGCTCAAGGCAGTTCGCTTCTTGATGCGGTCCGACAAGGCCGGTGGAGGATTCATCGGTCACAAAGGCATCGGGCTCAAATCAATCTTGCTGCGCGCCGGTGCCTTTTCCGTTCGGTCACGCATCAACGGTGAGATTTTGCGGGCCACGTTTTCCCGTTACCGTACGGCCCGCTACTTGTTGGACAGAATAGAAGAAGCATCCGAGAGTCTCCCTGACCGGCAGTACATTCAGCAGGAACTGCCTCGCCTGCCGTTGTTCACGCAACCCCATCCCGATTCGGCCGGCGGGGCTGCCCTTGACGTGGACACCCTCCTGGTGGAGGCATTCCTTGGGGGTGACGACACGCGCGCACTGGGCCTTGATGATCGAGATATTCCCGTGGCGCCCGGGCCCTACACAACCGCCGTCTACCTGCCCTATTGTGATGCAAACTGGGAACAACTCCTGGACGGTGTGGAGAGAGACCTGGGATCGGAGGGGGTGCAGGCTTTCCGCCGTGCGCGGCAGCAGATGGGCACGACCTCCAATGAACCCAACACCGATGCCCTGTGGCGCGAGTTGATGGCGCTAGATCCGCGAGTGCTCGTGTTGCTGGGCGAGGTCGCGGAAATCCAGTTCGTTCGCTTCCGTGAGGGTAGGCTCGTCGAGGCATGCCGCATTGATATCCAGCAGCCCCTATCCCCCCTGGATCACGCTCCGATAACAACGGTCAGGCTGAGAATCGGGCGGTGGTCAGCGGCCAACACCGGTACCCAACTGCCCGAGCGCCGCACTTTTATCGTTCTCGCGAGACCAACAGAACTTGACGTTGAGGGCGATGCTCAGGACGACAAAGGGCCCAGGGAATATGTTCGCATCCTCTTGGAGGTGCCCTCGTCCGATTGTCTTCCGTTGAGAGACGAACCGTTGTTCTTGTACTACCCCATCGAAGCTGACCTTTCGGGGTTGCCGTTTCTGATTCACGGGCCGTTCCGCGTCAACTCCAGTCGCACGGCGCTGGTTCCCAGCCAGGAAGCCCACAACCGCCAGGTGTTGCGAGAGGCGGTTGAACTGCTCAGCGAGCACCTCGACGATCTGCTGGAACTGTCAAGCCCGCTGAGAAAGTGGCTGCCGTGGCTGCTACTACCGATTGCCGCTGCAGAAGACGACGCCAGCGCCAGACGCGGCACGCTTCAGCGTGAACTGGCCGGGCAGATCGTGGAGCTGCTCAGAGCGAGTGCCTGCGTACCGACGACGTGTGGCAGTGCGCGTCCTGCCGAGGTTCACTTCTTCCCGCAGCGACCGGACGCCCTTTCCTTGCTTGAAGAGCTGGGTGTCGAGCGCCTTCATCTGCTGGCACGTGACAACCGTCTGACGTACCAACGCCTGCATGCAGACAGGGGAGCGCGCTGGGAGCGCGCTGCTGAGGCTATCGGGCTCGGTCAAATTGATCGCATGTCCTTTGCCCGAGCCTTGGTTGAGCACATGGGCCAGGTTGCCAGACACGGACCGTTGTCGGTGAAAGCGGAGCAGGCCCGGGCTTTCTTCTTGGGCCTGTGCGCATTGCTCGTTGGAAGGGATGGCAAGATTGATCGGGCAGCAGCCGAGTTGTTAGGGCAGCACAGGGTGCCGCTGTTGCCAGCCTTCGTCGGAGGTGAGGGCGGGCCAGGCGTGGGCAATTCTCTCCTGCTCGTCTCCGCCGAGCCGCGCCGAGAGGAAGGTGCGCCAGCAGGCCATCAGGCTGACCGGGTAGTCTTCTGGCGGCCATCCAGCGTCAAGGCTCGCACGGACGATCTGCCGCCGCCCCCGTCCGAGATACCGATTTACTTCATTGACCCCGCGGTGCT
>DATKWG010000146.1:0-40236 GCA_035529675.1 Anaerolineae bacterium | reverse complement strand
CGGGCCAGATGAAGAGGCTAGTTACGTCTCCGCGCTACCAAACCCCTCATCTTTCAGACATCGACTCAAGAATGTCTGCCGGAATTGGCACCTTCGAGACGAGCACGATTGCCACTCACTCGCCCCTGGGTTGCCGAGGTTTCACAGGGCCGGTCCCTCCACCTCTCTGGATAAGAGCGCCGCAAGGACTATTCGATTCGATCGAATTCTACCACGCTGCGCCTGTATTGTCAAGCCAGACTAGTGCTTGCGGTTGCAGAGTGTGTTGGTCAATCTGGGAAGGGTGGAGGGTGGTGAAAAAGCGTCTCGCCAACAGTGGTGGGGCTGCCCATCTACCCTGCCCCCCCAGAAGTGATCAAGGCGGCTGGACAGCAAACGAATAGATGACGGATCCCTCCCGTCGGGGCACGTTTCAGAGGCGGAGGCCAAGATGGCCCAATTCCGTACTCTCTGATCGGGAGAGGCACCGCCGGAGAGCGCGATTCACCCTCTCATGGGCGTTTTTCATCGCCCTGGCGAGTGCTTGGGCCCACAGAGACACCCGGCCAGAGCGCAACCTTTGCCCTCGCCTGTCTGTCATAATATATAGGTGTTCGTCGGTCCCAAGCACGAGGTAAGGAGAGATACTTTGCGCGTCTTGATGGTCTACCCCGAGTTTCCCGATACCTTTTGGAGCTTCAAACATGCCCTGCCCTTCATTCGCAAGAAAGCCTCCTTCCCTCCACTGGGCCTGCTGACTGTCGCTGCCCTACTCCCAGAGGATTGGGAAAAGCGCCTGGTGGACATGAACACGACTCAGCTCACCTCCAGCCACCTGCAGTGGGCAGACTATGTTTTCGTCAGCGCAATGATTGCCCAGCGGGAATCTGTGCGCACACTTCTCCAGCGATGCAAGCGAGCCGGAACCAAGATCGTGGCCGGCGGGCCTCTGTTCATCGCCGAGCACGACGACTTTCCCGAGGTCGATCATTTTGTGCTCAACGAAGGGGAACTCACCCTTCCGCCCTTCATCAGCGACCTGGAGCGCGGCAAACCAAGACGCATCTATGCGACCAGCCAATTCGCCGATCTGGCCCTTTCTCCCATGCCGATGTGGGATCTTGCCGATATGGGTCAGTACTCCAGCATGTGTATTCAGTACTCGCGCGGATGCCCCTTCGGCTGCGAATTCTGCAATGTGACGGCAATGCTTGGGCATCGATCTCGCACCAAGACCGCAGACCAGATCATTGCCGAGTTAGATGCCCTCTACTCGCGGGGATGGCGTGCCGGCGTGTTCTTTGTGGACGACAACTTTATCGGAAACAGGCGCAAACTCAAGGAAGAACTGTTGCCAGCGCTCATCGCATGGCGTCGCGACAAGAGGGCCATGGGCTTTCAGACGGAGGCTTCCATCGATCTCGTCGATGACCGGGAGTTGCTCGACCTGATGGTCAAGGCGGGGTTTGACAAGGTCTTTGTGGGCATCGAAACCCCAGACGACGAGAGTCTGGAAGAGTGCAAAAAGTCTCAGAACAGGGGACGAGACCTGATCGAATCGGTCAAGATCATACAGCGGGCTGGTCTTGAGGTGCAGGGAGGCTTCATCGTCGGCTTTGACCACGATACTCCATCTATCTTCAGACGACAGATCGAGTTCATCCAGCAAAGCGGCATAGTGACCGCCATGGTGGGCCTTCTGCAGGCCCCCAAGGGCACCAGGCTCTACGAGCGACTCAAGAGAGAGGGCCGGCTGACCTCCGAAACCTCTGGCAACAACACCGACGACACCATGAACTTTCGCCCCAAGATGGACCCGAAGGTTCTGCATGAGGGCTATCGGGAGATCCTCCTTCACGTCTACTCGCCCCGCGCCTACTATGAAAGGGTTCGCACCTTCCTGAGGGAATACAAGAGTTCACACGTGATACGCCCACACGTCAGTTGGCACCACATCGCCGCGTTTTTCCGTTCGATGCTGATTCTCGGTGTTCGCGGCAAGGAACGGCTAGAGTATTGGAAGCTGTTCTTCTGGACGCTGTTCCGCAAGCCCGACCTGTTCCCACTGGCTATCACCTTGGCCATCTATGGCTTTCACTTTAGGCGCATCTCCGAGCGATACGCCCTCTAGCAGCTTGCAGACGTCCTTCGATAGTCGGCATCGCGCCCAGCAAGAGGAGCCCAGACACCATCAAAGAGTGTCTGGGCTCGAAACACGAGGCACCGCGCTAGTCAACGGGCGTGAACTTGAAGCCAATGCAGGGCACTTCGGGCACTAACTTGATGATGGGGTAGAACACGCTCCGCTGAATGTCGTGATAGTAGGGGTTCTGGGCAACTGCTTGCCAGCCCCCAGCCTGTTCGGACTCCATCAGGGAGACCCATACCTCTGGCCGGTAGAAGACCTTGGCGGTCAGAAGGCACTGCGTGGGTGAGAGGGGATCAGACTCGAAGCAGATCTTGTCGCTGCTTGGGCACGCTGCCCAGGATACGTTCTGGCGAACTACCAACCTCATTCTCCAGTTGCAGTCGCCTAGCTTGCGCCAGCTCCAAAAGTCCTGTACCCTGGCCAACGACTCGGGCCTGGATAGAAAGCCCATCTGGCCCCGGTAGCTACGCCCGTCGCTGCCACTGAAGTAGTACGCAGCTGCCTCGTGCTCCACCTCGATCGATCCCATGCCCCATTCGCCGTTGTCCACGTTCACCTTGCTCAGAACCTCGACCGGCGCAGGAACGGGCGTCGCGCTTGGCTTTGGCTGCGCACCAGCGATCTTGATGGTCACAAAGACCTCTGCGCCAAAGAACTCACCCTCGGCGGTTTGCATGCGCCAACGCCCGGTATGGGTTCCGGGACTGGACGGTGCCGTCATGGAGACCGTGACCTCCACCTCTTCACCAGGTGCGGTCTCGCCCGCCAGTGTCTCACTACTGCCCCCGCTCAGGCGCGCGCCCGAGACGTAGGCCGGCTTCACCCCAGGCGGCCAAGGGCACTCACCAGAGTTGCTCAGCCGCCAGGTCTTGTCGAACTGCTGGCCAGGCTCGACCGTGGTGTAGTCGGGGATGGTGACATCGCTGACGTATCTTGCGGCCAGCGGCGCATCGCAAGGCACTGGAGTCTCCGTCGGTGTGCTGCTGGGCACGGGAGTGGGAGGGACCTCAGTCGGTGTCAACGTAGCCGTGGGCGGCACGGTCGTCCTCGTGGGTGAGGGCGTGCTCGTTGGCACCTTGGCCACCTCGATCGTGGGGGCAGACCTGAAGGCCTGCGTCGGCCGGGGGAGTGTCGGCACACTCTCGCTCTTTGCAGGTCTGGGTCTCTCCCCGGGGAAGGCCAGCAGCACCAACTGCACAAGAACTACGACCGCCGAAAACGCCGTCACCACGTAGAATCCGCGGTCGCCAGGGGCGCGTTTTCCTGGGTTGAGCGCCTGCCCATTCTGCTCCTTGGCCATGTACGTCCCCCCTAGACAATCGATTTTGCGCGCGCACATTCTATCCCGAAACCCGCCACAAGCCAAGAACCGATCGCCACAATGCCACCCATTGGGGACCTGGCTGGCCACCACCGGGGACGGCGAGGCGGTGCGCTCTTTCGCGCGGCCTCCGCGCGCCCAGCGTTTGCCGGCCCGACCTCGGCTCGGTATAATCTGCCAGTAACAACCCCGGGTGAGATCGATGAGAGACCTGTATCGATGTCTTGACGAGTATCCTCCCGAGCTCCTGGAGGCCATCTCTGGCGTATGGCAAGTGCGGTTGCCCGAGGGAGAGCCGAGGGAGATCGCTGTCCACCTGGCCGAGGCAATGGTGGCCCCCAACGCGCTGGAAAGAACCCTGCAGGGATTGACTCCCGGGGCTCGGAGTGCGCTGGCTGAGATTGTGAAAGAGGGGGGAGCAGCCCCCGGTCATCGGCTCTTTGTGAAATACGGAAACATCCGTCGGCTCGGACCTGCTGCGATGGAGCGCGAGCAGCCCTGGGCTCATCCAGAGAGCATCCTTGAAGAGTTGTATTACAGAGGGGTTATCTACCGCGCGTATGCCGCAGTGGCCGGCTACTACGGTGAGGTCTACTTCATCCCCCGCGACTTGCTGGGGCCGCTCCAGAAGCTCGAAAGTGCAGTTGCCGCGCTAGACGTACAAGAGGCACCTGCACCTACGAGAATCGAGCATGATGGCAGTGCGCTGGCGGAGGATTTGCTCGGCTTCCTGGTGCGCATAAGGCAAGGCCGAATCTCTGCTTCAGGCCCTGAGAGGACACGGAAGGGATCGTCAGCCCTCGACGAACTCGACCTGGCCCCGCGCCTTGTGGGAGAGAACCACCCCGAGAGGCTGGCGCTTCTGAGAAGGCTACTCTGGCGCCTGGAGCTGCTCCAAGACCAGAAGAGCATCCTGCGCCCCAGCCCGACAGCCCGCAAATGGCTGCGCCTGCCAGACCACCACCGGGCACTGAGCATCTACTTCGCCTGGCGAGACGACCCTCATTGGGACGAGCTTGATCGAGTGCCCTCTCTGCGCTTCGACGATCGCGGTCGGCAGACCAACCCCATCGTCGCACGGAGTAACCTTCTCCAGGTGCTCGCCAAGTGCCCTGCTGGCCATTGGCTGCTTCTGAGCTCCTTCCTTGAGGCCCTCAAGCACCATCGCCCCGATTTCTTGAGACCCGACGGAGATTATGATAGTTGGCACGTCCGTGACGTCCGCAGTGGCGAATACCTCACTGGCTTCGCATCGTGGGAGAGGGTAGAAGCTGCACTCGCCACCCACACCATCATATCATCTCTCCGCTGGCTGGGAGTGGTTGACCTGGGCTATGGCGGGGAGAACGCCGAGCCCACTGCCTTTCGCATCACCGACCAGGGGTCAGCCCTGCTCTCGGCCGAATCGCCGGCGCCCCAGGCCGAAGCCACAAGCTCGTCCTCCCTCCCTGCGACGGTAGGCGACGACCTCACCATCACTATGAGCGTCACCAACAGCACGTATGAACGCTACCAGCTAGAACGCTTTGCCGAATGGGAAGCCCAGGATAGCGTGGCGACTTACCGGATGACCGCTGACTCTGTTTGGAAAGGCTACAATGCGGGGGTCAAGACAGCACAAATAGCCGGGTTTCTGAAACGCATCACCAAAGATCAGGTGCCGCCTGCGGTGTCGCGAACACTGCAGGCCTGGGGAGGGAGATTCGGAAGGGCCACATTGCGCAAGATGGTCCTCTTGCGCACGAGAGACGAACCCACGATGAGCCAAATACGGTCACACCCCAAGGCTCGTGGTCTCTTGGGCGAGACGTTGTCGCCAACCATGTGCCTGGTAGATGAGGAGAATGCAGAGGAGCTGATCGAGCAGCTTAAGGACATGGGCATCTGGCCCCTACTGAGCGACTAGTACTACTTCGTTACTTTGCTTTGAAGCCCGCCGAAGCTGGTCGGCGGGTACGGGTGCGGGCCAAGTACCCCATGCGGGGCACAAGTACCCCATGCGGGGCACAAGAAGTGGCCTCGAGAGCCGTTCTGACATCCGTCCGGTCACGCGCCTTTGCTATAGAGGGGGCATTCCAACGAAGGTGTAGGGGCGCATGGCCATGCGCCCCTACTGCCGGCGCAACGAGTATGCGCCGTGAAGCACGAGACTATCGATGTGAGGTGACCACGGGGCTATGCGCTGTTCCCCTCCTCCTCTTTCGAAGACTCGATTCGCTCAGAGGCCCGAGTGTATCGCGCCAGAGCGTCCGCCCCTGGCTGCTCCGACTCTCCCACTTCCAACGCGACGGGCTCCCCAACCACGTCCCTGCCGTCTGCATCAGCCCCAGACTCCTGCTCACGCACGAGGCCGCAGTAGGGGCAAACATCCCATCTTGGATTCAGCAGCCGGCCACAGCCAACGCAGCGCAAGTGCAACTGGTAGTGGCAATGAGGACAGATGACAAAGTCTGGCTCGACCCCTCGGCGACACCCCGGACAGACACGCCGCTCCTCCAGGTCCTGCAGGATGGCCTCTTCGGCCAAGCTCCGCTCGTATTCTTCAGCCAGGGTGCTGTGGGGGCGTAGGAGCAGGTAGACAAGCAAACCGGGAACGTTGAGGGCTGCGACGAGGAGCGTCACCATGATCTGGGCCAACACGTCGCGCGATCTGCTTCTGATGTCTCTGAATGCCCACACGATCAAGCCCAGGTAGAGGGCAAACACGTAGGCCCCGAGCACAAAGAGCGCTGCCGATACATATACGTTCAAGTTCGGAGGCAAGGTCATGCCTATAGACTCCTTGTTCGCCAATCTCGCTCGATTATAGCACGTTAGATTATAGCACGTTAGCCAGTGGTTGTCAGTCCTCGGTCTTGCGAGCTTGCGAGCACTTCAGAGTGGCTCCAAGCAGGAGGCCAATTCACTTCAAGGGCTTGCAGCAGGCAAGTAGCTGACGCCATCCTCGGTCCAGCGAACAGAGACCGGCTCCTCTGATATGGTCACCACCCATATGTCGCCGCCAGTTTCGCTGCAATAGGCATCGTGGGAGAGGTCTTGGCCCAAATGGTAATAGATACGCCGGACATCTGCCGCCCAGGTGGCATGATTGGCAGCAGCGCCCCACTGGCTGTCCACCAGAGTGCGCAGTTCATCGCCCTTTGCAGAGACCAGCATCAGGTCAGTCTTGTGCTTGTCTTCTTCCCACCAAAGCCACCGCCGCAAAGAGAAGGCAATTTGCGAGCCATCCGGCGACCAACACGGGTTGCTCACCCCGATGATCTCCTCATTGGGGCTGGGGATCTCCATGAACTCACCGAGCGAAGAGCCGGTCGCATCCCAAAACCAAAGCCAGGCGCTCTTTTCTCCCGTGAGCGCACCCAAGAGCTGATCGGTCATGGGAGACCAATCGACCCCAAGAAGGCGGGTATCGGGAGGCAGTTCCAACTGCCCGATTCGTGCACCTTCCACGCTGTGCAGTACCCCCTCGACTTGATACTCCCGCGCTCCTTCCGGGTCGCGGGTCCACTGATAGTAGGTGCCAGCCACAACGTGACCATCCCTGGACAAGGACGCCTGAAGCCAACCCTGGCCCTTTGCCTCCACAGTGATGGAAACTGGTATCAGATTGTTGTCCAAGGAGACCAGCCCGACATCGCCCTGAAGAGCAGCCTCGCCATTTGGGCACACCGCACGCGCCCACTCGGCAGACAGGGGAACGCCTGGCAGCTCAAAGGCACCATCTTCATCGGTGACAACGACGCTGGCCGCCCCCTGAGCGGAGACCAAGCAAGGCCCATTCCCCCCAATCACCCTGCCTCGTAGCGCCGAATAGGGTCCCGGGGCCATCTCAGGAGCCACGTACTCTCCAGTGACCATGCGGAGATCAGACCCATCGGGCCGCATGACAAAGACATTGCGCTCGTTGCTTCGGCTATGCATGTAGTCGTGAGCACTCACAAAGATCAGCCACTCGCCATCCCTCGACCAGGCCAGGTTACACATGTTCAACGGCTCGACAAAGTGGGTTAGCACCTGTTCTTGTTCGCGCCCCACGTCCGACAGCACGATATTCGCTGCCTGCCCCTGTGCAATGCGAGCATAGGCCAGCAAGGGGCGAGCACTGTTGGGCCTTGGCTCCGGGGTAGGAGTTGGGGACGGGGAAGGCTCGGGACTGGATGTTGGGGTAGGTGATACGCGCGTCGGCTCTGGGGTGAGGGTCCGGGTTGGGGGCGCCTTGGCCGTGAGTGTTGCACCCAACTTGGCGGAGACCTGAGTCTCCAGCGCCACATAGTCTGGCGTCGCCGTGGGCGACCCTGGATCGGGCGCAGCGCAAGACAAAGAGAGGCCGACAGCAAGGGCAGCGGCGCAAACCCACCGCGGATTCACGATTGTCGGCCTTTTCATCTCATCTCCACAACCCACTCTGGCCTCGACCAGGCGCGATCGCGGGGCCAGAGAAGGGCCTGCCACCCGCGCCAGGGATCGATTCCTCCACGGACGGGGTTCGCGCCGATCTGGGGACAGAGTTGTCCCATGGGGGTGGTTAGACGGGTCCATGCTCGCGCTCGTAGGCGATGACGCTGTCAAGAATGCCATCGAGATCTACCCGGGGCTCCCATCCAATCAAGCTCCTTATCTTGGTTATGTCGGGCACACGCCTGCGCATGTCCTCAAAGCCCGCTTCGTAGGCCTCGTCGTAGGGAACAAACACGATCTCCGAAGAGCTTCGCGCAAGGGCCACCGTGCGCCGGGCCAGGGCCTCGATGGTCACCTCCTCTGTGCTGCCAACGTTGAACACATCCCCGGTAGCATCGGGTTCATCAACAAGCCCAATAATGGCCCTGACAACGTCGCCCACATGGCAGAAGCTGCGGGTCTGTTGACCGTCCCCGTAGACCGTGAGCGGCTCTCCGGCGAGCGCCTGTCGCACGAACCGGGGAACGACCATGCCATACCTTCCAGTCTGACGTGGCCCCACGGTGTTGAACAGACGCACAATCACCGCAGGCAGGGCCAGTTGCTTAGCGTAGGCCAGGGCGAGGAACTCGTCCATGGCCTTGGAACAAGCGTAGCACCAGCGACTTCGCATCGTGGGCCCCAGAATGCGATCCGCGTCTTCTCGGAAGGGAACGTCCTCGTTCTTGCCGTAGATCTCCGAACTCGAGGCGACGATGACCTTCTTGCGATACCGGGCGCCGATTCGGAGCACGGTCTCGGTGCCCTTGATGTTGGTCTGGATTACACGCACGGGCTCTCGGACAATGAGTTCGACGCCCACAGCGGCCGCCAAATGATAGACGATGTCGCATTCACTCATCAGGCGATCCATGACCGTTTCGTTGGCGATCGTCTCGATGGCAAAGTGGAATCCTGGTCGTCGGGCAAGGTGGGCGATATTCTCGAATCGCCCGGTAGACAGGTCATCGATGACTGTGACAGTGTCTCCACGGTCTAGTAGGGCCTCGCCCAGGTGACTCCCCACGAAACCGCATCCTCCAGTAATCAAGGCCCTCATGACCTGTCTCCTTCGAGCGTTCACTCGCAGCGAGTGCCCCAACGCATCCGGGGAAAGGGGCTCTCATCGCCCAGATTGCAGCAGGCGACCCAGAGCTCACGAAACCCAAGCGAGGCCCGCGCCTCCCGTGCCCAACCTCCGTGGCCCAGCGATCAGGCAGATTCTAGACCAAGTGCTCGTTGCGGTCAAAGTGGTGCGCACGTTCCTGCAGGTGTGAGCGAGTTGGTCTCTCCATCTGCTCGTGGTAGAATGGCTTCCCTTTCACCGAACACCCTCTCACCTACGCCACGGGCCAAGAAGCAGAGGGGAAATGGCGCAGAATCGCCCGACGCTAGTAGCCATGCTGTGTGTCTGTCTTCTGGCAGCGCTTTCCGGATGCATGCCTTCGGTCATCGGAACCGACCACGAGTACGTGTTGGTCCGCACCGAAGGGACCGAGCTAGTGGTCGTAAGAGATGACGACCCTTTGTACCAGCAGTTCGATGACCAGGTGTTCGACGATCCATACCTGCATCGCCTGCTGATGGTCTTCGAACACACGACCGAGTCGTTCCTGGCCACCAATACCCCCAGCCCCCTGACTCAGAGCATCGCCAACCGACTGATCATCGTCGTAGATAGCGAGGAGACGGCAGTGCTGCACGATATCACAGTGCATCACAACAGGGCCCGGGTTCCGATAGAGCTGGCCATCGGGCTGGGACACGATGGACGCGTCGATCTGTCCTTGGCCCGGAAGCACCTTCCGCGGGTGATGGCCCCCCTTCTCCTCGAGCTGGTAGGATTGAAGCGGGATTGGACGGAGACTTTGGCAAGCTCGGGCGCGCATGAGGCGGCCAGTCGTTCCGAGGCCTTCTGGGTGGGATTCGAAACTGCGTTGGAATCCGCTTGCGCCGAGCGACATGCAGAGCTTGCAGAGGACTTGCCCACCGGGGAGCTGCCGAGCAGTTCCCACCCTGTCTTCCGAGGTCCCACGCCCGAGGTGGTGGCCACCCTCACATGCAGACTCCTCCAACAGACCACCAGCTTCTATCCTCAGCGCCATATGCTTTGGTTTGTCTCCTTCGAGCCCGGCGAAATCCCCTTTGCCAAGTTCCTACTCGCAGTTAGCCGCATGCCCCGTCACCGTGACGTCTCCATCCAGACATTCGTTGAAAGCTATGCAGAGACCTTTCCCGCCGAGCGAGCCTCCGTATCCTCGCTCGCGCAAGAGGTCTTTGGGGGAGATGAATCAGCCCGCTGAAGAAGCAGTGCTCTGCATTTGGCCCGTCGAGCACCTGTGCTATACTTGGCAGAGAGCCTTTCACCGAGAGCGTCAGTCAATGACGGGGGCCGGAACCCCGGATACGATGGCCTGATCTTGCGGGACCATGCGAAGCTGCGGTGCTCTGTCAGCCCCCACCGCGTCTCGGCGAATCTGACGGGCAAGGACAACAGCCTGATCCAGATCGAGGATCTGCGGAGCGCTTGGGGGCTGGCCGTTCGGGGCTATCGTGGCCTGGAACTCGATCCGCTCGACAAGATCACACGACCGAGGCGATTCTGCGGGCTATGGAAGAAAGGTTTCCCGGCGTTGATCTGTCCCCAGGCAGAAGTTGTTTTCTCCAGATGTCACCTTCATCCTTCAAGAGGCTAGTCGGTCTCCTCATCGTCCTCAGCCTGGCGGTGCCGTCTCCGGTTGGCGCGGTTGGGCCGGCTTATGCCCTGCCAGGGAGCTTTGCCCTACCCTGGCCGTGTGGCCAGGGCCATAGAGTGACCTGGGAACCGGCCGATCACTGGTCGCAGGGCAAGGCCACCGGGATCGCGTTCGACTTTGCCATGGACGAAGGTACCCCCTTGTTTGCACCTGCCGATGGCATGGCCTACTTTTTGAAAGATGAACGCCTCTTCGAAACGAATCTCGGCAACTACGTGGAGGTGGTCATAGAGGGAGACTGGCTTGTGCGTCTGGCCCACCTGCGCGATCCGCAGTCGGGCGAGCGTCCAGTTGGCGCAGGCGAGCTCATCGGGCATTCGGGAGGCACCGGGGTCCCCGCACCGCATTTGCATCTGGAGGTGTTGGTGAGGAGAGACACGAGTTGGGTGCGACCCGACATCAGTCGCATGGACCGCTTCTTCGGGCGCGCCATGGCCGACTTTGTCAAAGATGCCATCATCACCAACGACGGCTGCCCCGCCCAACTCGCCTTGGATGGTCCCCTGCGCCCCACCCAAGAGCTCACCCCTCCGGGCGCACCGGTCTACCTAGTTGTGCCCCTCCGAAACGAGGGGCTAAAGCCCACACTGCTAAAGACCGTGCAGGTCTCTCTCCACACTCCCTCCGGTACTCATCTTGTCGCCGAGGCTCGGGGGGAGTGGCGATTGGACGGCAAGACCTCTTGCAAAGTGGTGGTTCCTGTCCGGCCAAACCTTGCAGGCACCTGGCGCATAGGGCAGGTGACCTGTCAGACAGAAGAGACCACCTTTGGGCTTGCAGCGGACGGAGCCTTCGCCGTTGCCCCATCGGCAATCAGGGTGGTGGGTGTGGTTTCCCCACCCACCGTCGATGTTGGCGGCCGCATCGCGTTGGAGGCGTGGATCGAGAACCGTGGCGAACGAGACCTGGTGCTGGATGACGTCCGCGTCGAGGGTCTTCGACCAGACAGTGTCCCCTGGTCTGCATCGGTCGGTCGCAAGGTTGTGGCCTCAGCAGGTGGTCTGACTCACCTTCTTCTGGTCAGCTCAACGGTGCCACAAAGGGCGGGTGAATGGCGGATCGACAGAATCGGCTTTGAGCAGGACGATCACCTCTTCTTCCTCGCCCAACTGGATCAGAGCTTTGCCGTCGTCGGCCCAGAACTGGTCATCAACCGGTTAGGCGCCTACGCCTCGCCCACAGCCCTGGACGTCTTTCTCATCATAGCCAACGTGGGCACACGCACGGCATCCCCCGACAGCGTCGAGGCCTGGGGCTGGAAGCCCGACCCGCAGCACTGCGTCACCCTTGCCAACCGCGAAATCACGCCCCTTGCGCCAGGGGAATCTGCCCTGATTCAACTGCACACACACCCGGCTGAGACAAAGGGCACTTTGAGGCTGGTCGAAGTGGGGTACTGGATTCGTGGCCACTACTATTGCATGTCACTCCCAGGACAGCCGTCTCTTGCAGTCGAGCCTTCTTTCATCGCCGATGCAGGGCCTCAATAGGTGCTCGACGCAGCTACAGCGCCCGTCATGATCCGGCAAATCTGCCTGTCCGATGCCTCTCCCGCCCGCCGGGCTCGAGGGAATGCCGAGACAAACGACAGCTCAGATGGACAGAGTGCTAGTCCTGCACAGGCGGGCCCACCCGCTCCTCGACGAGAGACAACAGCCAGGACAGGTCATCGATGGTGCCCGGCTCCAAACGCATGCAAGTGGGCGTCCCCCCCGCATCGGGCGGCCCGATCAAGTCATACGACGTTGGAGGCCATCCCCACTCCCCAAAGCGCCGACTGAGCCCTGCAATCAAGCCCAGGCGCGCTTGCCCGAAGAGAATCGGCCGACGACGAAACTGCTGCACATCCGACCAAGCCAGACACTGGTCGCCCCACCGCGATCGACGCTCGATGCACTGGTCGGTCACCACCAGTTCTTCCTCGCGCAACATGAACCAATAGTGCACTCCCACGCCCAGCGGGCCAACCGAGATCGCAGCAAAGAGCCAGATCCAGCCAGGGCTGATCAGGTGGGGCGTGAGCCCGCGAAAGGCTGCGAACAGGGTGAACACAATGAACAGGACTATGGAAATGGCGAGCAACACCACCAGGTAGCGACCTCCCTGGCCAGCGAAACACTCTCTCTCGGGCACCTGCTCCCCACACTCTGGGCAAGGGCTGCCACCAGGGGCCGCACACTCACAGCCAGGGCATAGCATTCCCCACCTCGCCCCCCAACGCTTACCAGATCGCTACCGGGCTCGGCTGCTCAGCGTCGCACGCTCAGGGCGCAGCAGACCGGCAACTGGTTCGAAGCTCTTCAGCCAGTCCAGCCCTGCCAACCCGTCTCCTCGCTGGCGGCTGCCAACGGCCCAGAGATTAGGCGCCGGCCTCCCACGGTCACGCCAGGAGACTCGATCCGCTCGTGTCTTGGTCCCTTGCCGGATCAGCCCGCGGGAAGAATGACGCCGCCCTTCCCTGCGCCGCGCCGCTCTTCGCTCTCGGCCCTCTCAATCTCCTGTTCGCGTCCTTTCAGCCTCTCCGAGAGCTCCTCTATGTCGGCCAGGTCCAGCCCGTAGCCAGGGCTGCCTTCGATGAGGCGGGTGATGAGGGCGCGCTCAAAACGATTGACGAACCCTTGAGGAGTGTGATAGGGCAGCCAGGAGATGCCCGAGTCTCGAGCAAAATAGGCCGCCGCAGGCGAGGGTGTCGTGTCTAGCTTGCGAAAGGCAAAGGTGACCAGACTAGCGTGCCGTGCGGCCAGCCATTCCACGCCGATCGGTGCCATGATGTCCATCCCAAGCAGAATGAGATAGAACTGACCCGCTCGCAGCCCCCCGATGTCGGGATTCTGGTGTTGGTGGTAGCTTGGCGTTCGCTTGATGCTCCACTTCACCGACTTGGGCACGTCGGCCAAAAGCTGCCCCAGCAGCTCACACTCGACATCCATCTCTGGGGAGGCACTCACATAGATCGCAAGCCTTTTCTCCGCCATCAGCACATCTCTCTACACACCCTACAGTCTGGAGTCGATGAGCGCCTTCATAACGCCTCAATACAGTACATCACCAAGCCTGAGAGACCCCCCGCCCGAAACGACTACCACACCTGGCCTCGCCCGCCCAGCGAATGACCCTGCGAACCAAGAAAAACGATGGCAACGTCAGTTCGGTAGGCAGCCTCGCTCGTATCCCACAAGTCAGCCTGAAACAGGACTCCCAATGCTAACCGGTCCGCTCCCCCTGGTCAGGAGACTCTTGCAGGATTCGGACAACGTGCCTTTGCCGTCGCAACGGCGCTGCTGTGATGTAGGCTGTAGTCCAGTTATTTGCTTTTTGTAGAGGCGGGGTCGAAGATGCCGACGGTGCCGGCGCACCCCGCCCCTACACCACTTGGGTCGCAATCGATACACGCCGTGACCAGGTGGCAAGGCAGCGCATGACACTGCCGGCTACTGGCCCTCGCCCCAGGTCATCTCCACCATCCCCTCCCGGCGCAACCAGTCTCTGACGTGCCCTATTCCCTCCTCAAAGCGGACCCGGGGACGAAATCCGAGATCGTTAATAGCCCTGTCAATGGGGAAGGCCTGATCTGTGCCCATCAGTTCCACCATCATGCGGGTAAGGGGCGGGCGTCGAGTGCGGCCCAGCAGACGATAGTAGCCCTCCCACAAGGAGGCCAACGCGTATGCCGTTGAATGGGAATAGCTGCGGGTGGGACGCGGCACCTCGGCAAGATCAGCCAGTGCGTGAATATAGTCTCGCCAGGGGACATCGCTGGCGTCGCAGACGTTGTAAGCCCGACCGATGCCCGCCTCGCTTTCTGCCGCCAACAGGAGAGCATCGACAACATTGCCCACGTAGGCAAGCCCCGCGAGGTGGTTCCCTTCGTCTATCAGGACCATGCCACGCTTCCGCAGTGTCTCGATCAGGTTGACCACCAACAGCCGACAACGCGGACCATACACGCTTGCGGGCCTGATGACGCAGACGGGGAGCCCGACTCGACGATAGTGATTCCAGATCAGCGACTCGGCCTCGATTCTACTATCCGCGTAGGGGAAGCCGCGCGGCGACGGCCGCTCCGCCTCGCTCACCGGCCTACCAGGGTAGCCATAGATATCGGTGGTGCTCAGCAACACGAACCTGGAGGCTTTTGCCCGCGTTGCGGCTCCCAACACCCGGCGCAGCGAATGTACATTGGCCTGCCGAAAATCCTCTGGCAAACCCCAGTCGCTTATCAGACCTGCACAATGGAAGACACGATCCGCCCCCTCGGCAGCCGAGTTGAGCGTTGCACTGTCCATCAGGTTGCCCACACGCGTGTCAGCGCCGAGTTCGCGTAGCCGATGCGCGCTTCTTGAAGGAGGCACCAACGCCCGCACCCTCTCACCCCGCAATACGAGGGCATCCACCAGGTGGCTACCGACCGGTTCCGTCGCACCAGTCACCAGGTTCAGCATTGCTGGGTCTCCTCCCCACAGCCCAAGGCCAGCGAACCCCGCAAAACCGACTGCCGAGCGCAGCACATCTCCAAGACCAGGCAGGGGATGCAGTCCAATGCTGCCCAACCCCTTCAAGCACGAGAGCAGCGGTGAACGCTGCCCTCACTGATCGGGGGCCCCATAGAGCTCCGGGTTTAGAAACGGCGCCAGAGCGTAGGCCACAGCTATATGAAAGGATAGCTCTCGCGGTACAAGTCCGGAAGTGAGATAGCCTGCTGCCCCTTGATGTTGCTTGCTGTTGGCAAAGCCCGAATAGCGATCGATGATTGGCCCCAGCTCAGAGCCGGCCCTCAGCTCCTGAGCGATGCGCTCAGGAAGCGGCAATCGCCCCCCACTGGCAACACTGGTACGCCCACTGCGATCGACGATCGCCACCCAGTTGGTCAGATACATCCCCAGGCGTGTGTCTTCAACCGCACCCTCCAAGCCCACACCAATGTCGGCCCCGGCCAGGTCCCGAGCGCGCTCGGCGCGCCGCAGTGCACCACGGGCTCCCTCCTCGTCGGTCATGGGCATTGGACCAACGCCCGAATCGACCGACACAGGTACGTAGCGGGCCTCGCGCCAGACGGCCGATGCAGCACTACGGACTGCGTTCACCTTTACCGGGTTCTTGGATCCTATCGCGACGGTTGTGGTCATCGCATCTGTTCCCGATGGGGCAGGACCTTCTGACGGTCGAGCCACGCCATCATTCTAGGCGCAAAAGACCGTTTGCGCAAGCGCCTTCTGGCACTGCGCCCCGCGCGCCTTGTGTGGTGTCGCAATCACCGCAAGACTCCGTCGAACCGCGTCACCTCCAGAGCCAGGGGGCCAGCTCACTGATGAGTCGGCGCGTGTTGCCTTGACGAAGCGGACTGACGGGCAGACAATGTGGTAGCCTATGCAGCTGCCTCGGCTTCCCGGCCTGGCGACAGCGGGGCATTCCGCGTCCCTCTGGGCCGTGGCACCCTCGGGCGGTCGAGGACAACGGAATGTGGCGCGGGCATTGCAGCATCGATGGCGCCCCTCGAGCAGGCGACAAGGCAAAGCCGGGGCCTCTCTCGCTTCTGCGACTCTGACTTGTCCAATCGAGAAAAGGGAGTGATGAGCAGATGACCATTCCGAGGACCATGAAAGCCGTGCGTGTGTACGGCATTGAGGACTATCGCCTGGAGGAAGCGCCTGTCCCCGACATCGGCCCCGGCGAGGTGCTGGTGCGCGTGCTGGCAACCGGCATCTGTGCCAGCGACGTAAAGACCTTCCTCGGCTTCCGGGTGTGGGGGTCGGAGGAGATACCTCCCTACATCGAGGCGCCGGTCATCCCAGGTCACGAGTTCGTTGGCCAGGTCGTGGCCCTGGGCGAAGGTGCAGGGGACAAATACGGCCTATCCCTGGGCGACTGGGCCGTATCCGAACAGATCGTGCCTTGCTGGCAGTGCCGTTTCTGCAAGCGCGGTCAGTACTGGATGTGTCAGCAGCATGACATCTACGGCTTCAAGAAGGACCGCGCCGAAGGCTCTTGGGCCGAGTACATGCGCTTTCCGGCCAATGCCATCAACCATAAGGTCCCGCCAGATATTCCGCCGGAACATGCCGCCTTGATCGAGCCCCTCGCCTGTGGCATTCACGCAGTAGAGCGAGGAGACATCCAGCTAGGAGACGTGGTGGTGATAGCGGGGATGGGGCCGATCGGTCTGTGCATGTTGCAGACGGCGAGACAGCGCGGGCCAGGCTTGCTCATCGCCCTGGACATGAAGCCCATGCGTCTGGAGCTGGCAGAGCGCCTGGGCGCCGATCTGGCCATCGATGTCAGCAAAGGGGACGCGATCCAACAGGTGCTGGACCTCACCGACGGCTACGGCTGCGATGTCTACATTGAGGCCACGGGGGCCGGTGCCGGTGTTGCACAGGGTCTGCAGATGGTGCGCAAGCTGGGCACCTTCGTTGAGTTCAGCGTGCACGCTGGCCCGGTGGCCGTCGATTGGTCGATCATCGGCGACGTGAAGGAGCTGAACATCCACGGGGCACACCTCGGGCCATATGCGTATCCCCTGGCCATCGAGTACCTGCAGAGTGGCATAGTGAACGGCGAAGCCCTGGTCACCCATCGGTTGCCACTTGCCCAGTTTGGCTATGGATTGGAGATCGCCCACCAAGGAGATGAGTGCGTCAAGGTCGTGCTCATACCTTGACCTTGACCAAGGCGCGAGCC
This sequence comes from Anaerolineae bacterium, assembly GCA_035529675.1. GTDB lineage: Bacteria > Chloroflexota > Anaerolineae > UBA1429 > UBA1429 > DATKWG01. Next base: position 22,916 of record DATKWG010000146.1, on the reverse strand, counting down.
ACGGCTCACCTGCCGTCGCGCCTTTCGCCCCAGCAATTGAGTGCCCTCCCCGCTACCGCGCAATTGTCCCTGCGTACAGATAGTGAGCTGCATCAGAGCTCCAATCGCACACGTGGGAGGCACAAGAAATGAAGAATCGGGGGACAGTCTACGTGGGCATCCTGCTGATAGCGGCTGGCTTTCTGTTTCTCGTAGCACAGATGACCGGACGCTGGATCGGATGGGCCGGGATATGGCCGTTCCTCATCCTTCTCGTGGGCGCAGCCTTCTGGATGCCAATCTTCGTCTGGTGGGAAAGGCGACAGCAACTTGCAGGATTGGCTATGCCCGGCACCATCATCATGACCAATGGGCTGATCCTGCTTTTCCAGAACACCACTGGCCTGTGGGGCACCTGGTCCTATCTGTGGTCGCTGGAGCTGATCGCCGTGGGGCTGGGCTTGTTGGCGCTCTATGTGCTGGGAAGGCGAGAGAGGGGCCTCTTGGTCGCTGCAGCCGTTGTGGGCGGCATAGGATTGACCTTCTTCTTCATCTTCGCCACGGCCTTCAGTCGCTTCTTCCGCCTCTTGGGAGCCGTGGTGTTGATCCTGACTGGCGTACTGATGATCCTGAGTCGTGCCAGTCAACGCCTTGACCGAAACATACCCAACCAGTAGCCCCGATGGTAGACAGGAACGCCGCCGGCGCCGAATTGATCTCGGCGATCAGCGACTTACCGCCAGCTGCTGAGCCCTGAGAAGGCTCAAGTCACCAAGACTTTGCAGCAGTTCGAGCAGCGCATCGCGCCAGTTTTCGACGGCCGGGAGCCAGATCCTGGTTCCTCGGACACGCAGCCCCGGATGCTGAGAGGTGATCTCTTCTGCGGCTGCCGCCAGCAGTGGAAGGGCCAGCGACAAAGCAATCTCCTTCTCGTGTACCCCGAGGGATTGGACTCCTGCTTCGGCTGCTAGAGCGCGCACTCGAAGTATGTAGAACAGGTTGCTCACCGGCTCAGTCAGTTCGCCAAAGCGGTCGTTCAGCTCCTCGGCAAGTTGCTCGACTTCATCCTGAGCATCTATGCGAGCCATGCGCTGGTAGAAGCGCAGGCGCAACTGGCTTTCGGGCATGAACTCCTCGGGCAAGTAGGCTGCTATCGGCAGATCGATGCTGGGACCCAGGCCAGAGAGGGCCGAGGCCGTGGCCACGACATGCTGAGCGCGGTGGATGGCTGCCATCGGCTCCCCGCTGGCTTCCCGCAGCTCCCGCACAGCCTGCTGCAAGAGGCGACAGTAGAGATCAAAACCGATCGCTGCGATATGCCCGTGTTGCTCTGCCCCCAGGATCTCTCCCGCACCGCGTATCTCCAGATCGCGCATGGCCACGTGGAACCCTGCTCCGAGTTCGGTGGCCTCCTGGATGGTCTGTAGCCGCTTGCGAGCCAGGTCAGTCAGAGGCCTCTTGTAGAACAGGTAGGCATAGGCCCGGTTGACTCCACGCCCGACACGCCCGCGGAGCTGGTAGATCTGCGAGAGGCCCAGGTCCTCTACCCGGTCGATGATGATGGTGTTGACGTTGGGTATGTCCAGTCCACTCTCAATGATGGTAGTGCAAACCAGGATATCGTGTTCTCCCTGGGCGAACCCGAGCATCACTTGGGCTAGCTCGTCCTCGTCCATCTGCCCATGGGCGATGGTCAAGGATGCCTCGGGCACGATGCGATGCAACTCTTCGGCGACCTGGTCGATGTCATACACGCGGTTATGCACGTAGTAGATCTGCCCACCTTGGCCGATCTCGCGCAAGACGGCCTTGCGCACCAGGTGCTGGTCGTATTCGCTCACAAAAGTGCGCACCGGCAAGCGATCTTCTGGGGGTGTGTCGATGATGCTCATATCGCGCACCTTGCCCAGAGCCAAGTGTAGCGTTCGAGGGATGGGCGTGGCGGTGAGGGTTAGCACGTCGACCTCTCGGCGCATCTGCTTCAGATGCTCCTTGTGGACGACCCCGAACCGCTGCTCCTCGTCGATGATAAGCAATCCCAGGTCCTTGAAAACAACATCGTTCGAGAGAAGGCGGTGCGTACCGATCACGATATCCACCCCACCAGCGGCAAGGTCTCGAAGCACCTGTTGCTGCTCCTGGGGCGAACGAAAGCGAGAGAGCATCTCCACCACTACGGGAAAGGCCCTCAGCCGTCTGCGGAAAGTGTAGTAGTGCTGCTGGGCCAACACCGTCGTTGGCACCAGCACGGCTACCTGCTTGCCACCCATGACCGCCTTGAAAGCTGCCCGCAGAGCCACCTCCGTCTTGCCGTAGCCGACGTCGCCGCAAATGAGACGATCCATCGGCTTTGGCGTTTCCATGTCAGCCTTGAGCTCGGCCAGGGCCCGGATCTGATCGTCCGTTTCCTCGTAGGGAAACGACGCCTCCAGCTCGCGCTGCCAGTCTGTGTCAGGCGCAAAAGCATGACCAGGCGTGATCTCGCGGGCCGCGTACAATTCAAGTAGCCCGGCGGCAATATCCCGCACCGCCCTCTCGGCTTTTTCGCGCACGGTCCGCCATTCGCTGCTGCCCAGGCGATGCATGCGAGGTACCCGGCCGTCGGCCCCCAGGTATCGGTTGACCCTGTCGGCCAGATGAATGGGTACGTAGAGCTGGTCGCCACCGGCGTATTCGAGCTCCAGATACTCGCGCTGCAACTGGCCGATAGTCTTGCGCACCATCCCTTGATAGCACCCGATGCCGTACTCGAGGTGCACCACATAGTCGCCCTTCTTCAAATCGGAGAAAAAGCTCTCGGGGGCCATGCGCCGACGCTGCGCGAGACCGCGCCTCCTCAGCCGGGACCAGCCAAAGATCTCTGCATCGGTGAGGACGACAAGGCGTCCTGGGCTGAACGCCCAGCCCTGTGTAATGATGCCATCTACGATACGAACGCTCCCCGGTCTCGGCAGGTCTGTCAGGTCCGCGTTGGGGGTGCAATACACGTCCCGACCTCGCAGCAGGTCTGACAGCCGCTCTGCTTGCCGACTGATCACCACAACACGGTGGCCCTTGCTCCGCAGCTCAACGACATCTTCGAGAAAGCGCTCGAGCTGCCCCCCGTACTTGGGCGCCGGCATAAAGGTCTCCCGTCCGAAGAACGGCGTCGCCTCATCCACATCCGGACCGTATCCGAGGCAGAGGGCGTGCCGCGAAGCCAGCCGTGCCCGGATCTCCTCCCACTCAAAGTAGGGAACAGAACAGTTGCCGGGCAACTGGCCCTCGCTGACCATACTCGATCTCAAGGCGACGGCCTGCTCTGCCAGACTCTCAATGCAAGTCTCCAAACTGACAAGATCGTCCACCAAAATCAGGGCATGGGCAGGCAGAAAGTCCAGTAAGGTCGAGGGGCGGGGGTAGAGGTAGGGAAGATAGCACTCGATGCCTCTGAAGCGTTCTCCCCGCATGAGCTTGGCCCGCTCTTCACCCATGTCCAGCCGCGTTGCCCGGTCGCAGCCGCTCAGGTCGAGAGTCTCCAGGGCTGGCCTTGCAGCCTTGCCCCATTCAGAGATGGCCTCACTCGCCGGCACCAGGGTGGCTTGCTCTAGGCGGCGTCGAGAGCGCTGGGTCCCAGGGCCGAAGACTCGAATGCTGTCGATCTCATCCCCGAAGAAGTCAATCCGCAAAGGCTCGGGCAAGTTGGGAGGAAAGACGTCCACAATGCTGCCCCGATGGCAGAAGGTGCCGGGCTCTTCAACCACTGCAACCGACTGGTAGCCCCCGTCAACACAGTACTTGAGCAGTTGATAGAGTGGGAGCGAGTCGCCCACACGCAGGGTGCGCACGGCTCTGCGAAAGGCCATCGGCGGGGCGCTCTTGACCATGAGCGCCCACCCTGATAGCGTGATCACTCTACCTCGCCCAGCATCTTGGGCATGACTACCCCGAGGCGCTATCAGCGAGGAGAGTACGCTAGCCCGACCGCGAATGGTAGACCGATCCCACGGCACGCGATCGTAAAAGACAGCATCAGGGGCCTGAAAGTGCACAATATCCTGCGGATCCTGCGACCAGGCCTGCACCTGGTCGGCCAGATTCCGAGCGTTCTCCGGACGAGCAGACACCACCACTATGGGGCCAGGCCATTCTCCCTGGAGTGCGGCGATCACGCAGGGACGAGCCGCCTCCGGCAACCCCAGATAGCCGGCGGGCATGCTCGCATAATCGGCCGTAGACACGGCGATGTGGTGAGCTTTCTGCAACAAGCTTTTGTAGTGTTGGTCGCCTCGTATGAGGGCCAGCAATCCATCGAGCTTCAACGATCTAAGCCTTTATGCCTACCTTCGGAGTGTGGCCAGCACGATCTGCCGCCTGAAGTGTCTCACACGCCGGGCGCATTGTAGCTGTTCATGGCTTTCTGGATCCCTTCCTCCAGGAAGCAGAGCACAGCGCGTTCTACCAGTCGGTAGACCCGCTCGACAATCGGCTCTTGATCTGGATCAAAATCGCCCAAGACGTAATCCGTGGGATCGCCTCGGGCCGGCCGACCGATGCCAACGCGCACGCGGGCAAAGCGAGGCGTGCCCAACTCGGCTATGATGGAGTCAACACCTTTGTGTCCGCCGCTGCCTCCGCCCGGCCGCAGACGAATCCTTCCCAAAGGCAGATCCAGGTCATCGTGAATGACCAGGATTCGTTCCACAGGCACTCCCCGCGTCTTGGCGATCCTGGCCACAGCCTTTCCGCTGTCGTTTACAAAGGTGAGAGGCTTGGCCGCGATAACCCGCCGAGAGCCCACTTTGCCCTCCCCAAGAAGGGCCTTGAACCGTCCCCCCAGGAGGGGTATCTGATGCGCCCCGACCATGTAGTCAATACACTGAAACCCGATGTTGTGGCGATTCCCGCCGTATCTCTCCCCAGGATTGCCCAGCCCTACAATGAGATAGAGGGAAGCAGCCCTTGACGCTCGGTGGTGTATCCAACGCTTGATTCGCCCCAATTTGCCCACCATCGACCTCTCGTTGCCCCCATCCCCGGGAGGGTACCGACTCCGGCCCGGCGAGCAGACGCCACGCTGTCAGGCTAGTACCTGCTTGCCCAAATGCCCGATACTTGGCCAGTTTGCTGTTTTTGCTCGTGTAGACCAGCATGGTGCAAACCTGTACGGTGCATTCTCGGAACTGAACACGGGTCTTGCGTCACGAGCCTTGTACCCCGTAGGGGGCACTTGTTCGGACTAACGCAGACTTGTGCACGTAGTGCTAGAGGAGGCGGCGCAGTCCGAACACGATGCCCAGCAGCACAAATACTGCGCCCGTGGCCAGAGCTCCATAGCAGAAGGCCTGCGGCCAACCTTTGGGATTCACTGGGAGGACCTGGCGCTGCTGTGGCCGACTGAGAGTGGGCGTGACTGTGGGCGCAGAGAGCACAGCGCTCGGGGCGATTATCTGCAGCGTGGCCGTAGCCGTGGGCGTCGCTGGCACCGTCGTAGCTGGTGCAGTCGATGTGGGCGAGGGCTCGAAAGTCGGTGTGTACGTCGGGCGGGCGTTGGCAATGACCACCTGGCGCACAAAGAACTCGCTGTAGTTGCCATCCCGTTTCACGGCCCGAAGCCTCAGGCTGTAGACCCCGTCGGGATATACTCTTGTGTCCCATATCTCCAACTGGCCGTTGATCACGGGGCTTTCGTGCATGCTACCAATGAGAGCCCACTCCGAGGGGTCAGGCCCGTTCCCAAACTCCACCTTGTAGTAGTCGAAATTGGGTGCCGAAGCCGACCCTATGATCGGGACGATGCCACGGATTTCCTGGCTGACCTCGGGGGAAGTGATCTGGACCTGGCTCTGTTGCTGCACGGGCTCGGCCCTGACCGTGGTCCGCCGTGAGGCCACCACCATTGCTACTAGCATCAATCCGATCGCCAGTCGCCGCATCAGTCCTCCTCGCCCAGCCTATCTGTAACTTAGAAAGTGTACCACAGAATGCATCACCCGGCAAAGAACGGCGCCTCCTTGACAAACTGGCTCGTCCAGATACACTGGAACGGGCGGCCCGGCCGCCGACGCTGCGCTCACCAGCCTGTCGCCGGCGATCTGCTGCGTGGAGATTGGCGTCGCGTGGGGAATCGCAACCATGCCTGGCCCTCGGTGTTAGCAGGCATGGGAGGTGATGTATTAGGGAGTCCCGATGACAGAGCAGGACGACAGGATTCGCATAGAGGCGGCCAAGAGGGACCCCAAGGCATTTGCCGAACTCTACGAGCTATACGTCGATCGCATCTACAACTATATCTACTATCGGGTAAGCAACGTTCACGATGCTGAGGACTTGACCTCGCGCACCTTCTATCGCGCTCTGTCGCACCTGCAGACGTATGAGGATAGAGGCATTCCGCTTTCTGCCTGGCTCTATCGCATCGCCCACAATCTGGTGGCCAATTGGCATCGCGATCGCGGACGTAGGCCGGTGGTGGCTCTCGACGAACTGGTCCTCAAGAATCGGGACAGCGAGTGTCCTGAGGACGTGGCGGAATCCCAGGACAGTAGACGTTTTCTCAGAGAGGGAATGCGCAAGCTAGACCCCGCCCGCCAGGAGCTGCTTGTTCTCAAGTTCAGTCAGGGTCTCTCCAATGCGGAGATTGGCGAAATCATGGGGCGCAGCGAGGGAGCGATCAAGTCACTCTACCACCGTACCTTGCTCGCCTTGCGTAAAGAGTTGGCCAAGAAAGGTCTGGACATAGAATAATGGCCCACACGCAGGAGGCTCCCCGACGAGCTTGGTGCCGGGTGCGTGATCTTCTGAGTTGCCTGGTTCACCGCTTGCAGGGAGCAGAACCGTTGTCGAGGAACTCACAGTCTCCCGACCCACTGGAAAGCGCGATGCGGATTGCCCTGTGCCCGGTGGTCCCCTCTTCTAGCTTTCGCGAGGCCTTGCGCAGGAATCTTTCCTTTGCTGTCCAGGGCAGGATGCTAGGGCTGTCGGTCGAATACGCGAAACCATTCCGACAGGGGATCATTCTCGGAGTCTCAGCCGGGCTTCTTGCAGCGGCCATAGCAGCCCTGGTGGTTGTCTTTCGCTGGCGGCTGTCCAACTCTGAGGGTTGACCCTCTTCCTGGCTGCCAACCCTCGTGGCCCATCCCAAACCGGGCCTGGGTCACCACAATGGTTCAACACTCTGCCGTCCAGCGGATCACTCTGGCAAGCGAGATCCACTCCGTGCCCTACATCAGGTGACAGGCAACCCAGTGTCCACCCCCGACATCTTGCCACTCCGGATCGACCTGATCACAGATGGGCAGCCGCGACGGACACCGCGTGTGAAAGTTGCACCCACTGGGAGGATTCGCGGGACTGGGTATCTCGCCCTTGAGGATGGTCCGGCGGCGGTGATCCTCTACCACGGGATCGGGAATGGGAACCGCCGAGAGTAGTGCCTTGGTATATGGGTGCAAGGGGTTCATGTAGAGACTCGCGCGGTCGGTCAACTCCACCAGTTTTCCCAGATACATCACCGCAACGCGATCGCTTATGTGGCGAACGACCGAGAGATCGTGAGCAATGAAAAGATAGGTGAGGCCGAACTCCTCTTGCAGTTCCTCGAGCAAGTTGATGATCTGTGCCTGGATAGAGACATCAAGAGCCGAGATGGGCTCGTCGCAAACGATGAATTCGGGCTGCACAGCCAGGGCGCGGGCCACGCCAATGCGCTGCCGCTGTCCGCCAGAGAACTCGTGCGGGTAGCGATTGACAAAGTAGGGATTCAGCCCCACGATCTGAAGAAGCTCCTGTACGCGTTCGCGCCGTTTTGACGAAGCCATGATATTGTGCACGTCCAAGGGCTCGCCGATGATGTTGCCCACGGTCATGCGCGGATTCAGCGACGCATAGGGGTCCTGGAAGATCATCTGCATCCGACGACGCATGCGTCGCAAAGGCTCGCCCTTCATGTTCACCAGGCTCTGGCCATCGAACTCTACATCCCCCGCTGTTGGACGATACAACTGCAGGATCGCGCGGCCGGTAGTCGATTTGCCGCAACCACTCTCGCCCACGAGGCCGAGAGTCTCCTTGCGCCGAACGTCGAAGCTGATGCCATCCACCGCCTTTATGTCGCCAATGCGCCGCTGGAAGATGATCCCCTGAGTTATGGGAAAGTACATCTTCAGGTCTTTGACTTTCACTAGCACATGGTTTTTCTGGTTCATCCGGCCTTTTCCATCGTGTCGATATCCACCCAGCAGGCTATCTCGTGTCCTGGGCCCACTTCCCTCAACTGTGGATTCTCCTCCATGCACTTTGTTATGCGGTTCTCGCATCGCGGGTAGAACGGACAGCCTGGTGGCAGGGCCACGAGGTCTGGAGGTAGACCCTCGATGGGGGTCAGCTTCTCGCGAGTCGTGGCGTCAAGGCGTGGCAAAGACCCCAAGAGGGCCACAGAATAGGGATGACGCGGATGGGCGTAGAACTCGTGCACCTCTGCCTTCTCCACGATATACCCGGCATACATCACGTGAACGCGATCAACCAGCCCGGCCACGATCCCAAGGTCATGGGTGATCCAGATGATGGCCATGCCCAGCTCTCGTTTCAATTCCCTGACGATGTCGATGATCTGAGCCTGTATGGTGACGTCGAGTGCCGTTGTGGGCTCGTCTGCAATGAGCAACTGTGGGTTGCAGGAGAGAGCCATCGCTATCATGACGCGCTGCCGCATGCCCCCAGAGAACTGGTGGGGATAGTCGTCGATACGCGCGCGCGCCTCGGGGATATTCACCATCTCCAGCAACTCGATGCTGCGCTTCCGCGCCTGGTCCTTGTTCATGCCCAGATGCAGCTCCAAAGCCTCGCTCAGTTGCCGGGAAATGGTCAGAACGGGATTCAGCGAGGTCATGGGATCCTGGAAAACCATGGCGATCTTGTTCCCGCGCACCTGACGAATCTCTTCCTCGTTGACCTTCAACAGATCGCGCTCCTCGAACAACACCTCGCCCCCAACAATACGCCCCGGTGGCTGCGGAATGAGCCGCATCATAGAGAGCATGCTCACGGTCTTGCCGCAACCACTCTCGCCGACGATTCCGAGAGTATCGCCCTCGTCCAAGTGGAAGCTGATGCCATTCACGGCACACACGACGCCATCTTGGGTGAAGAACTGAGTCCTCAAGTCTCTGACCTGCAGCATTGCCGTCATCAACAAGGTCTCCCTGAAACGAAGGATGATTCCATGGTGCCTCTACTCCTCCAAATGGATGTCTTTGAGCCAGGGATAGATGGCTGAACTGGTTCTGAATCCTCTAACATAGGGCTTCACCAGAGTATGTACTGTCGCATGGGTCAAAGGAACCCACGCCACCTCAGCGACAATGATGCGCTCGGCTTCTCTGTAGAGTTCGGTTCGTCTACTCGGATCACTCTCCACACGCGCCCGTTCCAGCAGGTTATCGACTTGCTCGTTGTGATAGCCGGTGTGGTTCTGCGAGCTTTCGCTGTGAAACAGGATGTCCAAAAAGTTCTGAGAGTCAGGATAGTCTGCAATCCAGCCCGCCGAGAACATCTGGTACCGTTCCTCGTTGAGATCCCTCAAAAAGTGCTCCCACACAACCTGTTCCACCATCATCTCGATGTCCAGATTGTCCTCTATCATGGTCAGGATCGCCTTTGTCAGAGAGGACATGTGTCCACTCGAACCACTCACCGAGAGCACGATCTTGGGCATGGCATTCTCCCCTGCGTAGCGGGAGCTGGCCAGCAGCCGACGAGCCAGCGCAGGATCATAGGATAGCCCCTCCAGATCCTGGTCATAGTCGGGCATGGCTGGTGGGAGAATGCCGTTCGCGACCGTGGCAGTACCTTTGAGAACCAGATCGGCGAGCTTCTCCTTGTCGATGGCATGCGCGAAGGCCTGCCTCACGGCAATGTCATCAAACGGGGCGACCTTCGCGTTAAGCCCCAGATAGAAGACGCTCAGTTCCAAGGCCAGATCGTGCTCGGCGTGGAGCGGATTTGTCGGGTCTGTCACACGTTCGATCTCTGAGGGAGGCACCTCCACCAGGTCCAGCTCATCGTTCTCGTACATCGTGACGGGCGACCCACCACTCAGAAGGTACTCGACCCGCTCCAGGGCTGCACGCGCACCATAGTAGCGTTCGTTGCGAGCCAAAACGATACCCTCGCGGCCCAGCTCCTCCAGCACAAAGGGGCCGCTCCCGTTAGGTCTGCGCTGCCAGCCTTCGCCCTCCTCCTCTATCTGCACCCTATCGACCACAAAAGCGGTAGGATAGGTGAGCTTGGCCAGAAAGTAGGCCTTGGGCGCATCGATCTCGATCTGCAATTCGTGGTCTGAGACCGATACAAGTCCTTCGATGTGCTCTGCGCGGCCAGCAACAAACTCTGGCACACCGACTATGTCGCTCAGGTAGCTTGCGGCCACGGGTGATGCCAACTCAGGGCTACACGCTCTCTCGATCGAGTATACGAAATCGTCGGCCGTAATCGGTCTCCCGTTCTGAAAGGTAGCTTCGGGCAGCAAGTGAAAGAGATAGCTGCGGCCATCATCGCTGACTTCCCAGTCACTGGCCAGGTCGGGAATGACCTCCAGCTTGTCATTCAGACTCACCAGCCCACTGAACAGATGGACGACGTATTCGGCAGAGGTGCTATCCTGCACCATGGCCGGATCCAGTGTTGGCGGAAACGCCCCAAGCAGCCAAAGGGTGCCTCCCGCCGATGCGCTCTGCCTGTCGTCCTCAACCAAGGGCTCCTCTTGCCTGGCAGAAAGCACATCGCCCTGCTCGATGCTCCTATAGCCCAGGTAGCCCAGGGTCGCGCACGTAGTCCCAAGCGCGCACATGCAGACCAAGATGAGAACGACAACAAGCCAGACCTTTTTCTTGGACATGCTATGGCTCACCGGCAACCGTACCGGCAGTCTGCATCTCACCGAGTTGCATGCGTGCCACTCCTTGGCCTTCTCTCAGGATGTACCTCTCATGCGTGGATCCAAGGCGTCGCGCAGCCCATCCCCCAGGAAGTTGAAGGCAAACATGGTGATGGATAGGGCAATGGACGGGAACAGCACCTGGTTGGGATACGAGCGTAGGGCGCGCACCCCGTCGGAGATCAAGGAGCCCCAACTGGGGGTTGGCGGATCGACGCCCAGGCCGATGAAACTGAGGAATACCTCGGTGGAGATGTAGCTGGGGATGCTCAGGGTGACCGACACCAGTATCGGACCGATGATATTGGGCAATAGATGACGAACGATGATGCGCAGGTCGCTTGCGCCAATCATCCTCGAGGCCTCGATGAACTCCTTCTCCTTGAGCGAGAGAATCTGGCCGCGGGCCAGGCGAGCAGTGCGCATCCACGCGGTGACGCCGATCCCCATGAAGATGAAGAGCATTCCCCCACCTTCTAGTCCAAGCACCCTATCCACCACCTTGTTGATTTGGTTGAAGGTGTAGGCCGGCGTGCTCGGCTCTGCGGCACCACCGAAGCTGGTCTTGAAAAAGGCCATCATCAGGATGATGAGCAGCATGGTTGGGAAGGCGTACATGATGTCCACGATGCGCATCATGATGTTGTCCACCTTGCCGCCGTAGAAACCCGAGATGCAACCATACACCAGGCCTATGAGCAGCGCGACCAAGGCCCCCATGAGGCCCACCGGCAGCGACACCCTGATTCCATAGATGATGCGACTGAGCAGGTCCCTGCCCAGATAGTCGGCCCCCAGGATGAACTTGTCGCCTATGGTGGCGTACTTTTCCACATGCCCTGGCAGCACCTTGGTCAACCACAAGGGCGTCATATAGTTGTCGTTCGAGTCGCCCTCGGCATAGCCATACGGTGCGATCCGTGGGGCGAATACGGCAATGACGACCAACAGGATGATGATGATCACGCCGAGTACGGCGGCCTTGTTGCGAACCAGTCGCCGCCAGGCATCCAGCCACAGGTTGGTGACCTTCTGCTGGGCGACAGTATCCGGCCTGGCCCCCTCAGCCAACCGCTGGGCAGCCCCTTCTCGTGTGGTCATAGCCGGCTATTCCCCCGTTCCTAAGAGTACTGAATCCTCGGGTCCAGAAACGCGTAGGTGATGTCCACGGCCAGGTTGGAGAAGACCAGGAACACCGCATAGAGCAGTATTGCGCCCGTGACCACAGGGTAGTCACGATTGCCGATGCTGGTGATAAAGTACTTTCCCATGCCCGGGATGGCGAATACCTGTTCAATCACAAAGGTGCCGGTGACCAGCATAGCGAACATGGGGCCGAGAATGGTGGCTACGGGGATGAAGGCGTTCTTGAGCGCGTGCCTCACCATGATCACGCGCTCATCCAGACCCTTGGCTCGCGCAGTCAGGATATAGTCCTCGCGAATCACCTGCAACATGCTGGCACGGGTCAGTCTCGCGATGATGGCCGAAGACCCAAGCCCCAGCGCCGTAGCCGGCATGATCACCTGCTCAAAGCGCCCCCAACCCGCCACCGGGAACCAGTTGAGGGCCAGGGCAAAGACGAGAATGAGGAGCGGGCCAAGCACCACAGGGGACACGGACACACCAAAGATGGCCAATCCCATACTCAAGTAGTCCCAGAGCGAGTTCTGCTTGAGGGCGGCCAGCACTCCCAGGGGAACTCCAAGGCCCACCGCCAGAGCCAGGGCTGCCAGACCCAACGTCGCGGATACGGGGAGATGAGCGGCAAAGATGTCATTGACCGTGCGGCTGCGGGAGCTGTAGGAGGGGCCGAACTTACCCTGAAGCACCCCCGCGAACTGGCCCGAGGGGTTGCGGGTGAACCCCATATAGTCAGCATACTGCTTCCACAGGGGCTGGTCCAGACCATAGTGCCTGTTCAGGTTGGCGACGATCTCCGCCGGAAGTACCTTCTCCCGGTCGAACGGGCCGCCCGGCACCGCGTGACAGAGGGCGAACGTGACCACGGAAATGAAAAAGAGTACGGGAAACATCCAAAGAAAACTGCGCGTGACATATCGTCCCATACTCGACCTTCCCTACCTGTCTTGGGCCTCAGATCCCCGCTCCCGGTGCGCCGCCATCCTGGCGGCACCTGGCCAGCGAGAGGCTAGCACTCAAGTCCTAGCACTGCACCCGCACTTTGCCATTCTGCCTACACCTAGGGCGCAGGCATGAATGAGGCGCGAAGCGCCGAAGAATCTCTTTTCGCGACAAGAAACTCACAGCAAACGCCGAGATTCTTCGCTTCCTTTGATCGCTGAGAATGACACACCCAATGAGATGCGGTCATAGTGTTGGAAGCTCAGGCCTGATTACCCAACATTGTACCACAAATCACATTCTATACATAAGAGCCACGTAGCCCTGCGGGGGCTACCTGCGGGCTACGTGGCTGCGAGATGTAGGCATCGGTCCCTAGTGGACCTCAACCGACCACTTGTCGATGTGCTCGCCACCCAAGGGGGCGTAGGTGCGGTTGACGTACGGCTTGGTGCAGACGACGCGGGTGTAGTAGTAGATGGGGATGATGATCGCCTCGTCCGCGCACAGGATCTTTTCTGCGTCGAAGTAGAGTCGCTTCCTCTCGGCCGGATCAGATGTGGCAGCAGCTCCCTCGGTGAGTGCCATGAACTCCTTGGCCGAAGCCGACTCTGGATCCCACCTGGGTTCGTTGGCACTCTTGGTGGGATGAAAGACCTCCAGCACCCAGTTGTTCTCGTCCGGATAGTCCGCGCACCAACCCAGCCGGAAGATCTGGGGTGCGTCCTCGGCCAGCGTCTTGAGGAAGACCTTCCACTCCTGGTTGGCCAGCTTCACCTCCACACCCAGGTTCTCCTTCCACGACTGCTGGATGAACTGGGCGATCTGTGCGTGGCTTTCGCTGGTGTTGTGCATGAGGGTGATCTCGGGCAGACCCTGGCCATCGGGGTAGCCGGCTTCCGCCAGCAGCGCCTTGGCCCGAGTCACGTCAAAGACGATGCCCTCGAAATTCGGATCCTCGGCGGGCGTGCCAAAGATGCCCGGGCAAGCGAGGGTCTTGGCCGCCCTCTGACCGCCCTTGAGGAGCGTGTCGATAAGCTTCTGGCGATCGACGGCAGCGGAGAAAGCCTGGCGCACCTTGACGTTGTCGAAGGGAGGCTTGGTGGTGTTGAACCCATAGTAGTAGGTGCAAAGCCGCGGAGCGATGTAGAGCTCCTGGGACAGCACCGGATCCGCCTTGACCCGGTCCATGTCGGGCAAAGGCACGTCGGATACGTCCAACTCACCGTTCTCGTACATGGCGAAGGCGGTCGAGACCTCGACGACCATGACGGAATTGATCCGCTCGATGGAGACGGTCTTGGCGTCATAGTAGTACTTGTTCTTGACCATCACCATCTTGTTCTCGTGCTCCCAGGTGTCCAGCGCGTAGGAGCCGTTCGTCCAGATGTTGCCCGCCTCGGTCCACTTCTCGCCGAACTGTTCGATGGGCTCTCTGGGCACCGGGCGATTGATCCACATGCCGGCGATTCCAGCGAAGTAGCCGGCGGGCTGCTCCAGGGTGAACTCGACGGTGTAGTCGTCTACAGCCCGTACGCCGATGCTCTCCAGGTCGGTGCTCTCGCCCGTGTTGACCGCCTGGGCGTTCTTGATGATATAGTCAACGTAGGCATAGTCAGAGGCGGTCTCTGGGTTGATCGTACGCTTCACCCCGTAGACCACGTCGTGGGCGGTGACCTTGCCCTTCTTGGTGGTCTTCTGCGTCGCAGGATCGTAGTGCACCCATTCCACGTCCTTGCGCATCTTGAAGGTCCAGACTAGGTCGCCGGACACACTCCATTCCGTGGCCAGCTCGGGGATGGTCTCCAGGGTCTGGTCGTCAAAGTCGGTCAACCCCAGGAAGAGAAGCTCGTCGCACTGCACCGAGGTGGTGTCAGTGGCCAGAGCGGGGTCAAGGGTTGGCGGCTCGGTGCCCAGGTTCAGGTTGATCTCCTTGGCCAGGGCTGCGCCCCGGGCGCACCCTCCAGCAGCGATCGACACGACCATCACAATGGCCAATAACACAAAAGTTCGCTTGTTATGCAACATCTTTCCTCCTTAACTCGCTTTCCTGTCGTGTGTGATGGGACGCGACGACAAACAATCTGTGGTGATTCGCTTCCTCACCTCCTTTCGGTGCCACCTGCACTTTTGGCGGCTATCGCCCACGCCAGCAGAGAGACGATCAGCAAGCTCCGACCGTCGTGAAAGCATCCTGTCGCCAAAGCACGCCTCGGAGCTACGCCCGGCTCCCGGTCGCTTCAGCGCGGCCCTTCAGCACGACTGCGAGATGCTCACCCTCCTGTGACTATTCCTCCGGAATAACCAGGACCCGACCAACCCGGATCAGACTGGGATCGGCCAGATCATTTGCCTCGACCAATGATCGCACGCTCACGCCGTACTCTGCGGCAATGACCGACAGACTTTCGCCGGGCTTTACCTTGTGGGTGCGCCCGGCTGGCGCAGTGCCCTCGGCGCTGATTGTCCCACTCTCGGGCGTCTCCGAAGGCTCCACCTCCACGGGAATGACCAAGACCTGCCCAACTCGGATGGTGTGACGATCGGCCAGACTGTTCCTGTTCACAATGGCCGCCACTGTCGTCCCATGAGTTGCTGCGATGGCCAGAACGGTGTCACCCGCGCGAACCGTGTAGGTGATTTCGTGCACGAACGACGGCGTCGGTGTTGGCCAGGCAACCGGCTCCGTCGGCGTGCTTGTGGGTTCTAGCCCAGAGGCGGTGAGGATATCCGTTGGCTCGACTCTTTGCACCGGAGTTGGCGTAGCTCGCGGAGAGGGCGAAGCCAGCGTATCGGCCCGCGCAGTCTCCGTCTGGGAGCGGGTTGCCGTGGCCCCAGCAGTTTCGGCGGACGCCAAGGACAGGGCCACTGCAGCGGTAGGAACCACCGATGCCGGCGGCATCACTGTTCGCCCTGGCTTGGCTCGCCTACATCCAAGACTGAACAGGAGGATCATCGTGGACCCCAACACAATGCGCTGCACGTTGCGATTCATGCCCGGAACCTGCCTGCTGTCTGCATTGCTCTCTCGTGACACAGAATTGACCGGTCTGACGGGTGGTTCTCCGCGCCGCACAGCATCATATCATACACGGCCATCCATGACAAGCGGACTTGGGCAAAAGCGCAGATAGCTGTCAGGACGGTGACCCTAATCGAAGGTCACCAAGCCGATCTCTTTGGGCGGCCAGTAGCGCACCCAGGCCCTACCCACGATATCCTCGAAGGGCACCATGCCGAACGCCCGCGAATCATTGCTTGAATCGCGGTTGTCTCCCAGTACAAAGACGTGTCCCTCCGGGACGATCTGAGGGGACATAACTCCGCGAGTCATCTCGTCCAGATAGGGCTCGTCGAGAGCTTGCCCGTCTACGTACACCCTGTCGTTCTCGATTGCCACCATGTCCCCAGGGAGCCCGACGACCCGCTTTATGAGCGGGTCGGGCTGAGGACGGCGCAAGACCACGATCTCTCCCCGCCCTGGAGGCCGGAAACGATAGGTGAGTTTCTCGATAACTATGCGTTGCCTGTCATGCAGAGTTGGATCCATGCTCTGACCTTCCACCCGGGTCGCCTGCGCAAGAAAGACGTTGACAACCAGAACTATGACCAGAGCAGGTAGCACAGCCTCCAGCAGTTCACGCAACCAGGAGTTCATGGCGGCTTGATTGACAGGCTGCTCCCCCTTCACTCCACTTTCCTCTTCACCTGGGTCAGAACCGCGCGCATTTCACAAAGACCTGGCGCGGCCAGCCCAAGATCAGTGAGTGGGCATCGCCCACCTAAGCGATCTACTACGCCAGGCGCACTCTAGTACTACTTTGTTGGAATGGTCACTCCACCGCAAAGGCGTGCACCTCGTAGTGAAGGGGCGCGTGCCACCGGATGGGTGTCAGAATGGGTCTGGATGCCGTTTCTAGTGCCCCGCACGGGTTACTTGTGCCCTGTACGGGTTACTTGGGCTGTAAACATGCCCGGCGACCATCTTCGGGATTCAAAGTACTACTAGCGACGAGGCCGGCCCTCGCCACGGCGTGGGTCGCCAGGAGTGCCCCTTCCTTGGGGCCGACCGGTCGGCCGGCTGCGTGGCCTTTGGCTGCGCTGACTAGCCTCCTCGGCAGTCCAACCCTCCAGAACCGCCTGCCGCGAAAGCCTGACCTTCCCATCCCACGCGATATCGATGACCATGACCATGATCTCATCACCGACCCGGACCACATCCTCCACTCTGGCAACGCGGTACTCTGCCAACTGGGAGATATGCACCAGCCCATCCTGGCCCGGCAAGAACTCCACGAAAGCACCAAAGTCGGTGACCCGGACAACTTTCCCGGTGTAGATGTGGCCAACCTCAGGCTCTGCGGTCAACTCGGCGATGCGCTGAAGGGCTCTAGCCGCGCTCTCGCCATCCTCTGAGGCCACAAAGACCGTACCGTCATCTTCGACGTCGATCCTTGCGCCTGTCTCATCGATGATGCTGCGGATCGTCTTGCCGCCCGGGCCTATCAGCGTACCGATCTTGTCGATAGGGATCTTGATGGTGTGGATGCGCGGAGCATAGGGCGACAGTTCCGGGCGAGGCGCCGAGATACAGGCATTCATTACCTCCAGAATCTCGAGCCTTGCCTCGCGGGCACGTCGCAGCGCCTCTTCGATAATGTCGTATCGCAGGCCAGTGGTCTTGATATCCAACTGGATCGCAGTGATCCCTTTGGCTGTGCCCGCCACCTTGAAATCCATGTCGCCCAGGTAATCCTCCACACCCTGAATATCGGTCAGCACAACCCAGCGGTCATCCTCGCTGATGAGCCCCATGCCGATCCCGGCCACCGACGCCTTCAGAGGCACGCCCGTATCTAGCAAAGCCAGAGTGCAGGCGGAGGCGCTGGCCATGGAGGTGGAGCCATTGGAGGAAACCACCTCAGACACAAGGCGAATGGTGTAGGGGAACTCTTCCTCGCCGGGCAGGACGGGCAGGAGCGCGCGTTCGGCCAGGGCTCCATGGCCGATCTCTCGGCGTCTAGGCCCCCTCAACGGACGTGCTTCTCCAGTGGAATAGGGTGGGAAGTTGTAGTGGTGCATGTATCGCTTGGTGCTGTCGCCACCCAAACCCTCGATCCTCTGCTCATCCGAGACCGTGCCCAGAGTGGCAATGGTGAGTGTCTGCGTCTGGCCACGGGTAAAGAGGGCAGATCCGTGGGTTCGCGGCAGCAGGCCCACCTCGGCGGTCACATTGCGTATGTCGCCCACAGAGCGACCGTCGATACGGATACGAGCGTCGAGGATGCGCCGGCGGAGTACCTCCTTGAAGACGACATCAAAGGCTTGCTGCGCTATGCCGCTCTCGACGTCTGGTCCGAGTTGTTCCAGCATCTGCGAACGAAGGGCTTCCTCTTGCTCGTGTCGCTCATCGCGAGACAACGCTCCACCTACGAGATCCGACAGGGGCTCCTGCACAAGATCCCTTACTCTCTCCAGGATCGCTGGATCCAGCACACGCTGTACCCCAGGGTTTTTCGCCTTGCCGATTTCCTGGGCCATCCGTCGCTGCATGGCAATCACATCCCCCAGGGCCTCGTGGCCCAGTCTGATGGCTTTCAGCATCAGGTCCTCGGGAAACTCGCGACCGCCGGCCTCGACGGTCAACACCGACTCGGTGGTCCCCGCCAGGCTGAGGTCCAGCATACTCTCTTTCATCTGAGGCAGCGTGGGGTTGACGACGAACTCGTCGTCGATGTAACCGATACGGACCGCACCCACGGGGCCATTGAAAGGAATGTCAGAGATCGTGAGAGCTGCCGAGGCGCCAATCAGGGCGATAGCATCCAGATCGTGCTCCTGGTCGGCAGAGAGCGCGGTGACGACCACCTGCACGTCGTTGCGATAGCCCACGGGGAAGAGTGGGCGAAGGGGACGGTCTATCAGGCGACAGAGCAAGATCGCTTCCGTCGAAGGGCGCCCCTCACGCTTGAAAAAGCCACCAGGAATCCTGCCAGCGGCGTAGCGCCGCTCCTCAACATCAACGGTGAGGGGCAAGAAGCCCACCCCCTCACGTGGCTGCCGGGAGGCCGTAGCCGTCACCAGCACCATCGAATCCCCCAGTCGCACGGTCACCGCGCCACCGGCCTGCGGCGCGAGCTTTCCCGTTTCGACCAGAATCTCTTGGCCACCAAGAGTGGCCCTGTACTGCCTTATCATGTTCAATCCTCTCTCCCAGATTCGGGTTTGAGGAGCCCAGGACGAATCGGCCAGGGACTGGGGAATACCCCTCACCCCCGGTGGTGAGACACATCCCCCAATTCCTGCTCAAGACGTCTCTGGTCTCCCGATCAACAACACTTCCACACCGAGATGCACGCACCCTAGACCGATCTCAGCCTCAACGCTCCCTGTCGGCCTCACCCTAGCCAAGAGACCGTCGCCTCCTCACCAGTGCCAACCCCGAGAGACCCATACCGCCGAACGGCGGTCCCAACTCAGCAAGCAATAGAAAAGAGCAGATGTACAGATCGAGTCCCATCTGCTCGTTCATCCGCTGGGTCGAACTCTCCAACACACCACCACTAGCGTCGAAGTCCGAGACGCGACACAATCTCCCTGTACCTCGTTTCGTCCCTGCTGCTGAGGTAGTTCAAGTGCCGACGGCGTTGCCCGACGAGTTTCAGCAAGCCACGACGAGAATGCTCGTCCTGCCTGTGTTCCCTCAGATGCTCCGTCAGGCGACTGATGCGCTGCGTCAGTAGAGCTATCTGGACCTCTGGAGATCCAGTGTCGGTCCCATGCCTGTGGTACACCTCTACGACTGAATCCTTTTCCCTCTTCGTGAGTGCCATGGACTATTTTCCCCTCATGTCATTCTGACAGACTCACAGACCACATTGTAGCACAAACGAGACCGTCCGGCAAATTGGAGACTGTGAGAGCACCGTTCCATGATTGACCCGCTATGTCTGCGGTGCTATACTGTGGGGGGTTTCCTGGGTTCAACGTTCGCTGAAGAGCGTTTGCGATACCAACCTTCTGGGCAGCAACCGGCGCAAGGGCGGGGAGGGTGATGGTGGAGGTCAAGGATCTGGAGCTTGGTCCTGAGCAACTGCGGGTCGAGAGCGACCCATCGGTATTCTCGTTCAAATCAACCGCAGAGCTTCAACCTCTGGATCGAGTGATAGGACAGGAGAGGGCGGTACGGGCCATCGATTTCGGGGTGGATATGCCAAGCTACGGCTACAACATATTCGCGGTAGGGCTGCCGGGTTCAGGGCGTACGACCGCCGTGAGGCAGTTCTTAGGTCGCAGGGCCAGGCAGCGACCGGTCCCGCCGGACTGGTGCTACGTCTACAACTTTGGCGATCCTCGCCGGCCAAGAGCTGTCAGCCTTCCTGCAGGCCGTGGGATAGAGCTGCGTGACCGGATGGACGAATTGGTTCGGCAGTTGCAGCTAGAGATCCCTCGGGCGTTTGAGGGGGAATACTTTGAACAACGGCGACGCGAGATCATGCTCGATCTACAGCAGAAGCAACAGGGGCTGCTAGAGGCGCTGGAAACCTACCTCAATGAGCGCGGCTTTGCCTTGGTCCGCACGCAGATGGGTCTGGGGATCGTTCCTATGCTGGAGGGGAAGGCGCTCTCGCCCGATGAGTACGAGAAGTTGGATGCGGAGACCAAGAGAAAGCTCGAGTCGTCACGCCCCGAACTCCAAGAGCAATACGACAAGACCATGCGCCAGACGCGCGAACTAGATAGAACAGGCAAGCAAGCCATCGACAACATCACCCAAGAGCTGGCCGGGTTCGTCGTGGACCAGGCGCTGGGCGATCTCAGGGAGAGCTACAGCGACTGCCCGAAGGTTTTGGCCTACCTGGACGCCGTTCGCAGCAATGCTGTCGATCACGCGTCCGACTTTATGCACACCTCTGAGGAAGAGAAGCCGCCTTTCCCCGTGGCTGCGGAGCGGGGAGACCGGCAACTGGATCGCTATAAGGTCAACGTTCTGACGGAAAAGGGGGACTGGGTGTGCGCTCCGGTCATCATCGAAGACAACCCCACCTATCACAACCTGGTGGGGAGGATCGAGCATCGCGCCATCTTTGGTGCCATGGTGACCGATTTCACTCAGATAAGGGCCGGGGCACTGCACCGTGCAAATGGTGGCTACCTTGTCGTCGAGGCCAAGAACCTGCTGGTGAACCCGTCGTCCTGGGACGGACTGAAGCGGGCCCTGCGCAATCGCGAGATCAAGATCGAGGAGATGGCCCAGTTCTATGGGCTCGTGGCCACAGCCACGTTGGAGCCGGAACCGATTCCGCTCGACGTCAAGGTGGTAATCATCGGGGATCCACGGCTGCACGAACTGCTCTTCGCCTTGGAAGAGGACTTCCGCGAGCTGTTCAAGGTGAAGGCCGAGTTCGCCACCACCATGCCCCGGGACGGGCAGGGCTGTCTCGACTACGCCGCTCTCGTGGGAGACCTCTGCCGGGGAGAGGGGCTGGATCACTTCGCGCCATCGGCGGTGGCCAGAGTGATCGACGAAGCGGCGCGTCTGGCGAACGATCAGCACAAGGTGACCACCCGTTTCGCAGACGTGGCCGATCTGGTGGGCGAGGCCGCCTTCTGGGCGCGGCGGGCCAATCACGAACTCGTTTTGGCCGACGACGTGCGCAAGGCCACAGATGAGCGCACCCATCGCCTGAATCTGGCTGCCGAACGCTACGTCGAGACGATCCAGGAGGGCGTCATCCTCATCGATACCGAGGGAGAAGCAATCGGGCAGGTGAACGGGCTGTCGGTGGTCCAAATGGCCAACTTTGAGTTCGGACTGCCCTCGCGTGTCACCGCCAAGACCTTCGCGGGCCGCGCCGGAGTTGTGAGCATCGAGCGCCAGGTGAAGATGAGCGGGCCAATCCACGACAAGGGGCAGCTTATCCTGTCCTCTTGTCTGGCCAGTCGGTTCGCACAGAAGAAGCGCCTGGGCATGTCGGCCTCGCTGACCTTCGAGCAGCTCTATTCTGGCGTGGAGGGAGATAGCGCATCGACTACTGAACTCTACGCACTGCTCTCCAGCCTGTCAGAGGTGCCAATCAAGCAGAGCCTGGCGGTAACGGGTTCCGTGAACCAGTTTGGGCAGGTACAGGCCATCGGCGGGGCCAACGCCAAGATCGAGGGCTTCTTCGACGTCTGCAAGGCTCGCGGTCTGACGGGGGAGCAGGGTGTGCTCATTCCGAGGTCGAACGTGCGCCACCTGATGTTGCGCGACGACGTGGTGGAGGCGGTAGCCGAGGCCAAGTTTCATATCTATGCGGTCTCCACCATCGAGGAGGGAATCGAACTGCTTACCGGCAAGCCGGCCGGTGAGGCTGACGAATCTGGCGCCTACCCAGAAGGCAGCGTGTATGCGCTGGTGCAGGCCAAGCTGGACCGATTCGCCCAGGCCATGGAGAGGCGGCGCGAGGAGCGTGAGGAAGAGGAAGAGAAGCAAGGGGAAGAAGAGGATAGCTCGGGGGGTGATTCCCAAGAGAAGGGCGAGAAGTGACGATAGAGGGGCTTGGGCGCTGGAGAATGGTCGCCGAGGCCGCGCCCGAAGGTTCGATAGCGTATGGCTGGCGAACCGGGACAGCGCAGACGGCTGAGCCCGACATCGGGAAACTTGCATGAGAGCACTGGTCAAGTACGCTCCCGGCAAGGGGAACGTGGGCATCCGCGATGTTCCGATCAGGGAACCCAATGCGGATGAGATCCTGATCAAGGTCAAGTACTGCGGCATCTGCGGCACAGACCTGCACATCTACGCCGACGAGTTCCCCAATTCACCGCCCGTGGTCATGGGGCACGAGTATTGTGGTACGGTGGCCAGTGTTGGAAAAGAGGTCGAGCATCTATGGTCGCCAGGGGATCGTGTGGTTGGCGAACTGCACACGGGGGCCTGCGGCCGTTGCCC